>NZ_JBBEGB010000005.1:0-404096 GCF_037402035.1 Paenarthrobacter sp. CCNWLY172 | reverse complement strand
GCCACGGCGAACTTCATCCCGTTCGTATGCCGCGGCAACACCGTCAACGGATGCAACACCATATCCTCCACCGCATAGTCGAGGAGCTTCCCGCCGGCCAGGTTGAGCTTCCCCGTCTCCGCGATAGCGGCCAACCGCTCCTCCACCTCATCAGGAAGGATCTCCTCGGGGTCGTATCCTTCCAGCCCCAGCAGGACAGCAGTGAAGGTGCCGTGCCCCTTACCGGTGGCGGCCAACGATCCGTACAGATCAACCCGCAAACCGGCAATGGATTCAAGGTCACCGGATTCACGAAGCTCACGGGCAAACACCGCCCCGGCACGCATCGGCCCCACAGTATGAGAGCTCGACGGCCCAATGCCTACAGAGAACAGATCGAAGACCCCAACGGCCATGGCTATTTCCTCACTAGTAAAACGACATTGAACCCGCCCCGCCCCCAACAAACGGAACGGACCCCAAACCCCCCTTCGCCGATTCGGGGCTTCGCTGCACAACATGCCGCGCGAACGGCACGTCCCGCAGCACCCCCCCGAATCGGACAAAACACCAACGAGCCAAAAACCCCGGTTAGGCGAGGTTCGCGACCCCCGGGTACAGCGGGTGCGCCTTCGCAAGAACATCAACACGGTGACGCAGCCCGGAAAGGTCCGCGTCGGCGTCGGCGATTAATGCCTCGGCGATGATGTCGGCCACCTCGCGGAAGGCTGCTTCACCGAAGCCGCGCGTCGCCAACGCCGGAGTGCCGATGCGCAGTCCGGAGGTGACCATGGGCGGGCGGGGGTCGAACGGGACGGCGTTGCGGTTGACGGTGATGTCGATCGTGGCAAGGCGGTCTTCGGCTTGCTGGCCGTCGAGTTCGCAATTGCGGAGGTCGACGAGGACCAGGTGCACGTCCGTTCCTCCGGAGACGACGCTGATGCCCTTGGCGGCGACGTCGGGCTGGACCAGTCGCTCGGCAAGGATGCGGGCACCCGCGAGGACACGTTCCTGACGCTCCCGGAACTCCTCCGAGGCGGCGATCTTGAAGGCCACGGCCTTGCCGGCGATCACGTGCTCCAGCGGACCACCCTGCTGGCCCGGGAACACGGCCGAGTTGATCTTCTTGGCGATGTCGGCGTCGTTGGAGAGGATGATGCCGCCACGCGGACCGGCGAGGGTCTTGTGCGTGGTGGACGTGGTGACGTGCGCGTGCGGGACGGGCGAGGGGTGCAGCCCCGCAGCCACCAGGCCGGCGAAGTGGGCCATGTCCACCATCAAGTAGGCGCCCACGGAGTCGGCGATCCGGCGGAACTCGGCGAAGTCCAACTGCCGCGCATAAGCGGACCAGCCGGCAACGATCAGCGCAGGTTTGTGCTCCTGTGCCAGGCGCTCAACCTCGGCCATATCCACCGTGTGGGTGTCCTCGCGGACGCCGTAGGGAACCACGTTGTAGAGCTTGCCTGAGAAGTTGATGCGCATGCCGTGCGTGAGGTGCCCACCGTGAGCCAGGTTCAGGCCCATGATGGTGTCGCCGGGCTTGATGAGGGCGTGCATCACGGAGGCGTTGGCCTGCGCACCTGAGTGTGGCTGGACGTTCGCGAACTCGGCCCCGAAAAGGGACTTGATGCGGTCGATCGCGAGCTGTTCGATCACGTCAACGTGCTCGCAGCCGCCGTAGTAGCGCTTGCCCGGGTAACCTTCGGCGTACTTGTTGGTCAGGACCGAGCCTTGGGCCTGCATGACAGCAACGGCCGTGTGGTTCTCCGAGGCGATCATTTCCAGGCCGTCGCGCTGGCGACCCAGTTCGTCGTCGATCTTCGCAGCAATCTCAGGATCCAGCTCTGACAGCCGGGCGTCCAGCGACGCCGACACCACTTGCTGGTACTCAGTTACGGATACCGGGTTCACAGTTCTCCACCGTTCGTTGCAGCGTATTCTTCGGCCGACATGAGGGGCCCTTCTTCTGTGGCAGCAACCTTGAACAGCCAGCCCGCGCCGTAGGGATCGTTGTTGATGAGGGCGGGCTCAGTGACAACGGCGTCGTTGATCTCGGTCACCTCCCCCGTCACGGGCGAGTACAGGTCCGAGACCGACTTGGTGGATTCAACCTCGCCACAGGTCTCACCTGCGGTCACTGTGGAACCAACCTCGGGGAGGTCCACATACACAATGTCGCCCAGGGCGTCAGCGGCCACCGCGGAAATCCCGATCCCCACAGGCCCTTCACCGTCAGCGGCAACCCACTCGTGCTCAGCCGAGTACTTCAATTCAGCAACTACCTTGCTCATAAGATTCCTTCTCTCACTAACTGAAAACTTTTCAAGATCACCCGCTGTAGGGGCTACTTCCGACGCTTGTAGAACGGGAGCGCGACTACTTCGAAGGGCTCAGCCTTCCCGCGCAGGTCCACCTCGACCGTCGTGCCCGGCTCTGAATGCTCGACGTCGACATACGCCATCGCTACTGGGTAACCGAGCGTGGGGCTCGGTTGGCCGGAGGTGACTTCGCCGATGAGCGAGCCGTCTTTGAGGACCGAGTAGTGTCCGCGGGCGGCGCGGCGGCCGGTACCTTTGAGACCGACCAGCTTCTGGCCGATGGTGGATCCGACCCCGGCTGCCTTGATCGACGTCAGTGCTTCCCGACCAACGAAGTCGCTTTCCTTAGCTAAGGAAACTACCGGGCCGAGGCCTGCGGCGTAGGCATTGACGTGGATGGAGAGCTCGTTGCCGTAGAGCGGCATTCCGGCTTCCAAACGCAGTGAGTCGCGGGCTGCGAGGCCTGCCGGGATGAGGCCGTGGCCTTCGCCGGCTTCGAGCAATGCTTCCCAGAGGCCCGGGGCGTCGAGGTTCGGGACGTAGATCTCGAAGCCGTCTTCGCCGGTGTAGCCGGTGCGGGCCAGCAGCAGGTCCTGGGTGCCGCCGTCGAACGTCAGCCCAACCTCAACCGCAGCGTAGTACTTCAGATCGGTGACCAGCGCGTGCTGATCGGTGGGAACCAGGGTCAGCAGGATGGCTTCGGCGTTCGGGCCCTGCACCGCGATCAGTGACGTCTCGGCAGAAACATCCTCAACGACGACGTCGAAACCGGCCGCGCGCTTCAGCAGCGCCGCGGCGACCACCTTGGCGTTGCCCGCATTGGGGACCACCAGGTACTTGTCCACGCCGTCCTCAGGAGAGGGTCGACGGTAGGTAATAAGGTCGTCGATGATGCCGCCGTCGGTGTTGCAGATCAGCGAGTACTTCGCTTTGCCCACGGCGATCGCCGACAGCTTGCCTACCAGCGCGTAATCCAGGAAGGCCGCAGCGTCCGGGCCGGACACCCAGACTTCACCCATGTGGGAGAGGTCGAACAAGCCCGCGGACTTGCGGACTGCGTGGTGTTCGGCGAGTTCGGACTCGTACTTCAGGGGCATCTGCCAGCCGCCGAAGTCCGTGAAGGATGCACCGGCCTTTTTGTGCTGCTCGTAGAGAGCGGTGTAGTTCTCAGACATGTCGGGAGTCCTTAGTTTTCGAAGTCTTCGAGCGGAGGGCAGGAGCACACAAGATTCCGGTCACCGGCGGCGCCGTCGATCCTGCCGACCGGCGGGAAGTACTTGTCCTGCTTCAGGTGGTGGACCGGGAAGGCGGCCTGCTCGCGCGGGTAATCCCGGTCCCAGCCGGAATTCACGACGGCGGCAGCCGTGTGCGGCGCGTTGCGCAGCGGCGAGTTCTCAACGGTGAAATCACCGCTGGCCACCTGCTCAATCTCGGCGCGGATGGTGATCATGGCTTCGATGAAGCGGTCAATCTCCACGAGGTCCTCGGACTCCGTCGGCTCCACCATCAACGTGCCGGCAACCGGAAACGCCAGGGTGGGGGCGTGGAAGCCGAAGTCGATCAGACGCTTGGCCACGTCTTCGGCCGTGACACCCGTGCGGGAGGTCAGTTCGCGGAGGTCCAGGATGCACTCGTGCGCCACGAGCCCGCCCTCACCCGTGTAAAGGATGGGGAAGTGCTCATCCAGGCGGGAAGCAACATAGTTGGCTGCAAGAAGCGCCGACTTGGTAGCTTCCGTCAGCCCCTGCCCACCCATGAGCTTCACATACGCCCAGGAAATCGGCAGTACACCGGCAGAGCCGTAACGTGAGGCGGAAATCGCGACACCATGACCAGGCTCGTGCGCAGCCTTGTTCGCGTCACCGGGCATGAACGGTGCGAGGTGTGCCTTGGCAGCAACCGGGCCCACGCCCGGTCCGCCACCGCCGTGCGGGATGCAGAAGGTCTTGTGCAGGTTCAGGTGGGACACGTCGCCGCCGAACTTGCCCGGCTGTGCCAAGCCAACCAGTGCGTTCAGGTTTGCGCCGTCAACGTAGACCTGGCCGCCGGCTGCGTGGATCGCGTCGCACACCTCGCGAACGTCGGCGTCGTACACACCGTGCGTGGACGGGTAGGTGATCATGATGCAGGACAGGACGTCCTTGTTGGCTTCAATCTTGGCGGTCAGGTCCGCGTGATCGATGGTGCCGTCAGCAGCCGTGGCCACCACCACTACCTTCATGCCCGCCAGCACAGCAGACGCTGCATTGGTGCCGTGGGCCGACGCGGGGATGAGGCAGACAGTGCGCTGCTCATCACCGCGGGACAGGTGGTAGCCGCGGATTGCCAGCAGACCTGCGAGCTCACCCTGGGAACCGGCGTTCGGCTGGATGGAGACCTGGTCATAGCCCGTGATCTCCGTGAGGTCAGCTTCCAGATCCTCAATCAGTTCCCGCCAACCAGCAGTCTGGTGGTCCGGAGCGAACGGGTGGATGGAGGCGAACTCCGGCCAGGAAATGGCTTCCATTTCAGCAGTGGCGTTCAGCTTCATGGTGCAGGAGCCCAGCGGGATCATGGTGCGGTCCAGAGCAAGGTCCCGGTCGGACAGCTTGCGGATATAGCGCAACAGCTGCGTCTCGGAACGATGCGTGTTGAACACCGGGTGCTGCAGGAAGTCGGACGTCCGGACCACGTCAGAGGGCAGCTCAAACCCGGCCGCGTCCCCCACGGGTCCGGCGCCAAAGGCGACGGCTACCGCGGAGAGGACGTCCGGCGTCGTGGTTTCATCAACGGAGACACCAACGGTGTCGGCGTCGATGAGCCGCAAATTGATACCGCGGGCTTCAGCGGCGGCGATGACCTTGTCGGCCTTGCCCGGGACCCGGACGGTGAGGGTGTCGAAGAAGGCCTCGGAGACGAGTTCGCGGCCGGCCTTCTGCAGTGCGGTGGCAAGCGTACGTGCGTGGCCGTGGACGGTCTCGGCGATCGCCTTCAGGCCCTCGGGGCCATGGTAGACGGCGTACACCGAGGCGACAATGGCGAGCAATGCCTGGGCCGTGCAGATGTTGGACGTGGCCTTTTCGCGGCGGATGTGCTGCTCGCGGGTCTGGAGGGCCAGGCGGTACGCGGGGACGCCGGCGTTGTCCTTGGAAACACCAACGATGCGGCCGGGAAGTGTACGTTCCATGCCTTCGCGAACGGCCATGTAGGCAGCGTGCGGGCCGCCGAAGAACAGCGGGACACCGAAGCGCTGCGCAGTTCCGACGGCGATGTCCGCACCTTGCTCGCCCGGGGGCGTGATGAGGGTGAGCGCCAGCAAGTCAGCGGCCACGGTGACCAGGGCACCGTGTTCCTTGGCGTCGGCGATGACGCCGGAGTGGTCGAAGACGCGGCCGGAAACGCCGGGCTGCTGCAGGACGATGCCGTTGATGTCGCCATCGGGAAGACCTGCCGACAGGTCAGCAATCTCCACTTCGAAGCCCAGCGCCTCGGCGCGGCCTTTCACGATGGCGATGGTCTGCGGGAGGAGGTCGGCGTCCAGGACGGTCTTGCCGTCCTTGGCCGTCTTGGACTTGTTGGCCCGACGCATCAGCAATACGGCCTCGGCAACGGCGGTGGCTTCATCCAGCAGCGAGGCGTTGGCTACGGGAAGTCCGGTGAGGTCCTGCACCATGGTCTGGAAGTTGAGCAGCGCTTCGAGGCGGCCCTGCGAAATTTCCGGCTGGTACGGCGTGTAGGCCGTGTACCAAGCGGGAGCTTCCAGGATGTTGCGGCGGATCACCGGGGGCGTCACGGTGTCGTAGTAGCCCTGGCCGATCATCTGGACAGCGGTTTTGTTCTTGGAAGCCAGTTTGCGCAACTCGGCGAGGACCTGGACTTCAGTGAGGGCGTCCTGCAACTTCAGGGCGGTGTCCTGCCGGATGGAATCGGGGACCGCGACGTCTACCAGGCCGTCGACAGAGTCGTAGCCGATGGCCTTGAGCATGGTGTCAACGTCGGCTTGGCGGCGGGCGCCGATGTGCCGGTCCGCGAAGGCGGTGGGGGTTGATTGAACAGTCAAGAGGAACTCCATGATTCAGGCGCCCAATGAGCGCCACGATGATGTGGGGTTCCTCCCCGCTCTGTATTGGACCTGAGAGATTCCGCAGGAATGGTTGCCTGCTTGCACCGTCGGTGAGCCCGGTTGCCCGGACTGCTTTCCAGAGTTGCCTAACCGCGGCGGTACATGGGCCTGAGAGATTCCTGGGGAGGATTTGCTCCTACGGCGCCTGACTGGATGTACCGGCAGGACTCTCCCGCCGCAGATCAAAAGCGTTGCGCCACCATGAGTGACACGCTTCACACCATAGCGGGTTGTTTTGAAAAAGTGCAAGCAAGGTGTGGTTACTGATGCATCGCGTTCGACCCCCGCGGAATGTTCCTCAACGACCACACCAGGTCCCTGCTCGCCTGACAGGGAGTCATGGGTGTGCCGGGATGTGGGAGAAAGCAACGCTCTCTCACATCCCGAGCCCTTCCCACCAACGCTCTCTCACATCCCCGCTTACACCGGCTGGAAACCCCGGAGTGGTATTTTGATCTCTGCTGGAGGCAGACACTGCACCTATTCGGAGGATCATCCATGTTCAAGGGTTTCAAGGACTTCATACTTCGCGGCAACGTGATCGAGTTGGCCATTGCCGTAGTCATCGGCAGTGCGTTCACAGCCCTCGTTGCGGCCTTCACCACCAACATTATTAACCCCGTGATCGCCGCCGCAGGCGGAGTGAACGCTGATGGTCTCGGCTTCAGGATCTGGCAGGACAACCCCGCCACCTTCATCAACATCGGTGCCGTGCTGACGGCTCTCGTGACCTTTGTGATCACCGCTGCCGTGGTCTACTTCATCTTTGTGGCACCCATGAACAAGATCAATTCCCTGGTCAAGGACCGCCTCTCCACCGAGGAGCCCGAGGAAGAGCCGCTTCCGGCAGATACTGCCCTTCTGGCCGAAATCCGCGACCTCCTGAAGGACGCTGCTGCCGCCCGCAGCACTGCCCGGACCTCTGGCCTTGGATCGGACCTGGACTCCGAACTCGATTCCGACCGAACCCGCTAGGATCGCCGGCTCCCTGCGGGCATCAGTTCCCAGTTGCTTCACCGAACCCGGTGTTCTCTCCGCGAGGGCGCCGGGTTCTTGCACGTTCACCGGCCCGTCCACAGAACGTGACGCGCTGGCAACCGGCGCGAAACGGGGGGAGGGCAGCATGGGAACATGAAGCCCAACCCGAGCACTTCCGTCACCGCGGATCTTCTGTGTGATGTCTGCGGACAATTGCCTGAACCTCCCAAGGCCCGGCTCACCCTCGCCAACATCGCGGTGATGCTTCCTATCGAACTGTTGGTTCATGCGGCCGTGGTGGGAACCACCCTCCCCTACGTGGCCAAGGTCCTGCTGCTTGCAGTGACCGCCACCGTTTTGGTGATCTGGGTGGCCGAACCTTCAGCTGCCAAGGTCCTCCGGGGCTGGCTGCACGCGCCGGCCCTCCGCCAACGGCACAGACTACATCTGGCACCGGCCTTGTGGCGGGCCCGGACAGTGCTACTGGACCAGCCAGGTTCACTGCAGACGGTCACACAGTCCTTGGCCAAGTTGGGCACGAACATCCTCAGCCTTCACGTCCACCCGGTGATGAGAGCCGGGTCCCTCGCCCCGGGACACATCGGAACTGTCATGGACGAGTTTGTTCTCTCCGCCCCGGGGGACGTCACCGAGCAGGAACTGTTGAAAGCCCTGGCCGACGGCGGCGGGTGTAGGTCCCTTGTTTGGCCCACCACCGCTTTGGCCATGGCAGATGGCCAGACCAAAGCACTGACCCTGGCGACCCGGATTGCCGGAAACCCGAAGGAACTTCCGCACGCAGTGGCCGAGCTGCTTTCCGCCAAAGTCGTCCCGAGCGATCCGGAGCATCCGGCGCCCGAGACGAGCGCCGGCGTCGGGCCTTCACCGGACGTCCTCAAGATCCCCACGGCCTGGAATGGCCCGCTGGTCTTTTCCCGACCCGGCGAACCGTTCACGCCGGCCGAGTCCGCGCGGGCGCATAGGCTGGCTGAGCTCGCGGAGATCCTGGCGCACAGCCCGGCGGCCCCGGAGAGAGCGCGCTGCTGAACCCCACAGCGTTCAGTCCTGGTCGATCTTCTCGAGGAGCTTCCCCAGGGCACCCCGGATGTCGTCGTAGTCGTACTGGCCGGCCCTGCTCTCGGCGGCGATCACACCACAGCGGTGGATCTTCCTGAAATCACCGATGGGGAACTTGTAGTGGCCCTTTTGGTCATCCGGGTGGTCGTCGTCCACCCCGAGGAACCACTTGGAGTATTCGGCGTGCCCGTGCTTGTCCAGGAAGGCGTTTTCGTCCTTGGTGGAGGGCGCGTGCTCACTCCAGTCGTCTCGGGTGTCCTTGACCACCTTGCCGTCCGTGACCAGGCGCTTCGCATGGTCAAAGGCCTTTTTGTTGAGTTTCACTGTCATGGCGCACCTCGCTGGGGTTGGTGGCTTGGGCTGAATCCGGAAGCTCGTGCAGCCCAGCATAGGACGCCGGCGGACGGGTGGAAAGGCCGTTGGGTCGGAGGGCCGGAATGGCAGCCCCGGCGCTCAGGCTCAGCTACCGCGCCCAGCCATAGCGGTCAGTCCACCAGCCGGATCCTGAGACCGGTTCCCCGCTCTTTCTCCACCAACCTCCGCTCTATGGGCCCGCTTTGGGCAAGCCAGAGGACTTTGCCGTCATAGGTGACGGACTCCACGCAGCCTTGGTCCACTACCTCGTTGTACCGCCAGACCTCCACCGTCTGGCCCACGAGGACCCGCCAATTGGTCACGGCCCTGCCTTCGATGTGGCTGAAAGGCGTCCCGGTCGACGATTTTTTGTTGCTGTCCTTCACGTCAATGACTCCTAGCGGTGCTTGACAAACTGTCTGTAAAGACTTGTGCCGCCACGGGCCAGTACATGACGCGGTTCGCGGGTTTTTCCTAGAGTCCCTTCACCGCGCCCAGGACCTTGGTCAGTGAATCCTTGGCATCTCCGAACAACAAGGTGGTTTGGGGTTCGTAGAGGAGTTCGTTTTCGATACCGGCAAATCCCGGACGCATGGAACGTTTGAGGAATACCACCTGCCGGGCGTCGGCAACTTCAAGGATGGGCATTCCGTAGATCGGTGAGCCGGAGGTGGTCTTCGCGGCAGGGTTGACGACGTCGTTGGCGCCCACCACCAAAGCAACATCGGCGGTCTTGAATTCGGAGTTGATATCGCCCATTTCCTTCAACGATTCGTAGGGCACGTTGGCCTCAGCCAGCAGCACGTTCATGTGTCCGGGCATACGTCCTGCCACGGGATGGATGGCGAAATCCACGTCGATTCCGCGGGCTTCCAACGCCAGGGCGAGCTCGGCCGCGGTGTGCTGTCCTTGTGCGACCGCAAGCCCGTATCCCGGCACAATGATGACCCGCTGGGCATAGCCGAGCAGCACTGCAACGTCCTCTGCGCTGGAGGACCGCACTGGCCGCTCGCTCACAGCAGTGGATCCTGCCGTCGAGCCACCTTTGAAGGCGCCAAACATGATGCCGGCGACACTCCGGCCCATCGCCGCCGCCATGGCCCGGGTCAGGATGGTGCCCGAGGCTCCCACCAACGTTCCGGCGACCAGCAAAAGAACATTGCCCAGCACCAGCCCCGATGCCGCGACAGCCAAGCCGGTGAAGGCATTCAGGAGCGAGATGACGATCGGAACATCCGCGCCACCCACCGGAAGAACCAAGAGGATGCCGGTCATAAGACCCAGGACCAACAGCACCAGCGCCAGCGCGAGCGAGCCGTTCAGGATCACCACTACACCGGCACCCACCGCAGCCAGTAGAACCACTGCCATCAGTGCGGGCAGGCCCGGGAATGTGACGGGGCGGGTGGTCATGAGCCCTTGGAGCTTGGCGAACGTGACACCGGAACCGGCGAAGGACACCGCACCGACCAGCAGCGTAAAGACGATGGCCAGGCGAACCCAGGGATCGTCTGAGTGGGAGAGTTCCAGCATGGCAACAAGCGCAGCAGCACCACCACCAACACCGTTGAAGAGGGCCACGAGCTGTGGCATTTGCGTCATCTGCACGCGGCGGGCCACCGGCGCCGCCACACCTGAACCCACGGCAATGGCACCGAGGATCCAGGGAACGTTGTCCAACTTCACGGAGACAAAAACCGTGACCACGGCCAGCAGGGCGCCCAAGGCGCCAATCAGGTTGCCGCGACGGGCCGTTTTCGGTGAGTTCAGCCCCTTCAGCGCGAGGATGAAGCACGCCGCCGCAGCCAGATAGAGGAGCGCCGTCCACGTGGGATTAAGCAGCGTCACTGTTGGCGCTCCTTCGTCACGGCTTCGGCGGAGCCCGGACCAGCCGGCTCAACTTTCGACGGCGGCCGTTGCCTTCCGCGGAACATCTCCAGCATGCGGTCGGTCACCACGAATCCGCCCACTAGGTTGGCCGTGGCAAGGACGACAGCCAACAAGGCTACTGCCAGCACCCATGGGTCAGCAGCCTGTCCGGCAACGATGATGGCTCCCACCAGGATGATGCCGTGGATGGCGTTCGCGCCCGACATGAGTGGCGTGTGCAGGGTGCTGGAAACCTTGGAAACAACCTCGAAGCCCACGAACACGGCCAGCACGGTGATCGTCAGCAGGCTCATGCCATCCATCAGCGCACTCCTTCAGTTCCGGGACGGGTTGTGCCAACGGGTGCTGTTTCGCCTGCGAGCGCCCTGAGTGCCTCCGCGGTGGGTGCGTGCCTGACTTCGCCGAGGTGGGTGAGGCAGGTGCCCGCTACTACTTCGTCGTCGAAGTCCGGGGAGACCGTCCCGTCTTTGGTCATGAGCGCCAGCAGATTGGCCACGTTCTTGGCGTAGAGGCGGGAAGCGTCTGCGGGCATCGCGGAGGCTGGGTCCTTGATTCCCACCAGTGTCACGAGCCCTTGGCCGTCAGCGGTGGGCACGGGGATGTCCTGCCCTGGGATGCTTCCCTCAACATTCCCGCCGGACTCGGCCGCCAGGTCCACGACCACGGAGCCGGGGCGCATACCCTGCACCATCTCGCGGCTCACCAGGAGCGGCGCCCTTCTGCCGGGAACAGCGGCGGTGGTAATCAATACATCGGCTTGGGCAACGTGCGGTGCCAGGAGTGCCCGCTGCAACGCGCCGCGGTCTGCGCTGAGTTCGCGGGCGTATCCACCGGATGCCTCGGCGGTTTCCAGGTCCAGTTTGATGAACGTGCCGCCCATGGACGCTACTTCGTCCGCCGAAGCCGGGCGGATGTCGTTGGCGGAAACCCTGGCCCCGAGCCGCTTGGCTGTGCCGATCGCCTGCAGTCCTGCAACACCTGCACCCAACACCAGCACCTTGGCGGGCGGGATGGTCCCGGCCGCCGTCATGTACAGCGGGAAGAACCGGGGCAAACGCATGGCCGCCTCGAGGACGCAGCGGTAGCCGGCCACCAGGGCCTGCGAAGTGAGCGCATCCATGGATTGGGCGCGGGAAATACGGGGAACCAGCTCGAGGGCAAAGGACGTGATTCCACCTGCGGCGAGCGCCCGCACCGTAGGCAACTCCGAGGACGGCGACCCCAACCCGACGGTGACCGAACCCCGGCGGAGGGCTCCCGCCGTCGACGGTTCCATGGGACGTACGTGGCAATAGACATCAAGCGATCCGAGAACCAACGACTGCACCACAGCGGCGCCCGCCGCCCGGTAGTCGTCGTCGCCATGCCCGGACGCCAGCCCCGCACCGGACTCGATCTCAACCTCCAGCCCCAACCCCACCAGCTGCTTCACCGTTTCCGGCGTTGCGGCCACACGTCGCTCACCGTCGAGCCTCTCGCGCGCTATGCCTGCTTTCACCCGCCACCCCTTTTCCGGAATTCTCCAGAACTCAGTTGGCATGAGTCTATGACCGCAAAGGTCCCGGCGGGAGTAGGGGCTGCGCTATGTGCATAAGTCAATTAGGGTCGGTAAGAGCTGGGGCAACCAGTCACCACACCGTCGACGAGCCGGTTCCGGCCGTGCCGTTGGAAAGGAACGCCGCAATGGACACTTTCAAAATCGGTTACTTCGTCGGAAGCCTGGCGAGCAATTCCATCAACCGGGTCCTCTCCAAGGCGCTCATCAGCGTCGCGCCTTCGGAGCTCGAGTTCCATGAGATCGCCATCAAGGACCTGCCTCTTTACAGCTCGGATTACGACGCCGATTTCCCGCCGGCGGGCCGGGAACTGAAGGATGCCATCGCCGCATCGGACGGCATCCTGTTTATCTCCCCTGAGTACAACCGCTCCATTCCGGGCGCGTTGAAGAACGCCATCGACTGGGGTTCGCGCCCATGGGGCACCAACTCATTCGCCAGGAAGCCCACGGGAATCATCGGCGCATCGCCAGGCGGCATTGGAACGGCGGTGATGCAGTCGTCCATGCGCAGCGTGTTGAGCTTCCTGGACGCGCCGCAGCTGAACGCACCTGAGGCTTACATCCGCTTCGTCGCAGACGCGTACGACGACGACGGGTCAGTTAAGGACGAGGGAACCGCGGCCTTGTTGCGGCATTACATGGAGGAATACAGCGCGTTCGTGCAGCGTGTCCTCGCAGCCAACGCCCCGGGCCACATCGGGGACCAGGAACCGGATTCCGCCAAGCTCACGCGGTAGAGGCCGGTGGGTGCGGGTTACGTCCCCCCGGTGGCTGCACCGGCGAAATCACCCACCACCACGGTTTAGTCAGTATCCTTACGAGTACGAGGATTCACGCCCCTAAACCTTGGAGGTATCGATGTTTCGAAGACTAGCCACCACTACCTTGGCCGTGGCCCTTTTCGCAGGGTCCATGCTCCCTGCAACGGTCGCAGCCAACGCGGCGCCAGCCGTCCAGGGCAGCGCGGTCCAAGGCAGCGCGGTCCAAGGCAATGTAGCCGCCACGACACCGACACCCACAGCGGATTCCACCAACCCCTCCGGCCCCTCGACGCAAACACCAACCAACCCGGCACCATCATCCGGGGCTCCCAGCTCGCCGAATCCGGCAGGTAGTGGGCCCGCCAATCCGGGGACGGGAGAATCGGGCCCCCAAGAGCAGACCCGCACCGACGCCACGCCATGGGTGCTGGCCGGAGTAGCCGCAGTCATCATCATCGCCTTGATTATCTGGACCGCGCGCAATCGGCGCGGGCGGGACAAGGGGATCAGCGACGAGCCGCGCTAGGCGACGGGCTACGCCTTGGGAGCGCCCGCCGCCAACCGGCCGATGATGCTGCTTTCCAGGTGCTCCAGCAGGTGCCGCGGATTGTCATAGACCTCTGCGGCACCTGCGTCACGCAGCTCCGCCTCACTGATTCCGCCGCAGGTCAAAGCAATCACGGGAACACCAATGGCCGCACCGGCCATGACGTCCCAGACTGCGTCGCCAACAAAAACTGCATCCTCCGGGCTGACGCCAAGCTTCTCCAGGCAGGCGATCAGGATGTCCGGCGCGGGCTTGCTCTCCTTGGCGTCGTTGGAGCTGGTCCACGCATCGATGGAGGATCCGGCGTCGAGGATGTGCCTGCTGACCTCGAGGTCCCGCTGTTGTGCTGACGACGCCAAGCCCACTGCCAGCCCTGACTCAGAACACGCTGAGAGGAGGTCGCGGACGGAGTCGAAGGGCCGCAGCGTCGGCCAGAACGTTGAGAACACTGCGCTGTGGGCTGATTTCAGTTCTTCCTGCAGGTCTTCGGTGCAGTCAGGTACGAGGCTCTGGATCAGGCGGTCGCCTCCCATGCCCACCCGCCGATGGATGGCGGACATCTCTATGTCCAAGCCTTCACGCCGGAACGCCTGCCACCACGCCATGGCGTGGAAGTAGCTGGAATCAATCAGCGTGCCGTCCACATCGAAGAGGACCCCGCGCGTCTTTGGTGATGCTGAATCAGATGTCATTGCCAGCCACCTTCGGTTTGGTCTGGATGCCCTGCGCCGCAAGGGCAGGATCGGTGACTGGTTCCTCGAGCAGGAGGACGGCATACCGCTCGGGGGATCCCGTTCGCAACAGGCCCGTCCCGGCCACTTCCCTCATGGCAGCGACTCCCTCAACGGCCTCGTCCAGCGAGGAAAAACGTTTTGAAAGCCCCATCAATTCGTCGCTGCCGTCCAACACCAGAATGCGAAATCCTCCGTCGGGGGTCTCTACCAGTTCCAAATGACCGGCCATACCGACCTCCTTGCCTCAACAACCCACCCCATAGTAAGACTACTTAGTATAGGGCTGATCGACATATTTCGTCACGCGGGAATTAGGCGCCTGCAACTTCTTGTTGGCACGGACATGACAACAATCGGAATCATCGGTGCAGGACACATTGGCAGCCAGGTTGCACGCAAGGCCGTGGAATTGGGCTATGACGTCGTGATCAGCAATTCACGGGGACCCGAAACACTCGGCGAACTCGTTGCGGAACTGGGGCCGCGCGCCCGTGCCGCCACGGCAGCCGAGGCAGCAGCGGCGGGCGATTTCGCCGTCGTGACCGTGCCCCTCAAGAACTATCAGAGCATCCCGGCAGAGCCGCTCGAGGGCAAGATCGTCATCGACACCAATAACTACTACTGGGAACGCGACGGCCGCATCCCCGAGCTGGACAACGGCGAAGCCACCACGTCCGGCCTGCTCCAGAAGCACCTCCCCACGTCCAAAGTGGCCAAGGGCTTCAATCACATCTTCGCCAAGGACATCACCACCGACGGCACCCCGGCCGGTACGCCCAACCGCCGCGCGCTGGCCACCTCAAGCGACTTCCCGGAAGCCGCCGAGCTGGTCACCAAGCTGTACGACGAATTCGGCTTTGACACCGTCAACATCGGCCCGCTGGAGGACAGCTGGCGCGTCGAACGCGACCGCCCCGCGTACGTCATCCGGCAGACCGCCGTCGAGCTCCAGGACAACCTCGCCAAGGCGACCCGTACGGTCTAAACCAACAACGCACGACGGCGGGCAAGCGGCTGGCGCTGGCCCGCCGCCTTGTTCTGGGCTGCTCCCCTGAAAAAGGGGATGGAAACGGTGTCATAAACCGGGTCCGTGGCGCACTTTATGGGTGGCTGCTTCCTCAGGCGCTTGGCGCATCAGGCACCTGGGGAAGCAGTTGCCCCCAGCGCCCCGACCCGAGGAGTCCCATGTCCACCAAGATTTCGAGCTGGCCCGCCGCAACCCCCATGTGGGTGGACCTGGGTGTTGACGACCTTCATGCCGCGAAGACTTTCTATGCAGACCTTTTTGGTTGGGAATTCGTGTCAGGTGGCGTGGAATCCGGCGACTACGTCCTGGCTCATCTGAGGGGCCGCGCCGTGGCCGGAATGGGCCCCAAACAAAATCCCGGCATGCCCACAGCCTGGACCACCTTCCTGGCCTCTGACGATGTTGACCTCACGGCGAAAAAGATCGGCACGGCCGGAGGGCAACTCCTGGCCCCGCCCTTTGATGTCATGGAGTCCGGCCGCATGGCCCTGGCCACCGACAGTGTCGGTGCGGCGTTCGGCGTCTGGCAGGCCGGCACCCACATCGGCGCTGAACGCGTCAATGAGCACGGCTCCCTGTGCTGGAATGAACTTCACACCCGCAACTATTCCGCGGCCCGCTCCTTCTACTCGGAGGTCTTCGACGTCAGCTACCAGGATGTCACCGAAGAGGGCCTGGTCTACTCCACCTTCCGCCGCCCTTCGGACGGCCGGGAAGTGGGCGGGATGCAGCACGACACCGCACTTCCAGAAAACGCGCCCACCCACTGGATGACCTGGTTCGCCAGCGATTACGTGGCGGGGACGGCAACCCGGGCCGTCGAGTTGGGCGCAACCCTGCTGGGCCCCGTGGCGGAAACCACCCTGGGCCGGATGGTGGTGATCCGGGCGCCGCAGGGCGAAGTGTTCGGCGTCATCGACGCACCGCGGACCAGCGACTAATCAGGCTGCTGCGGGGTCCAGGGCTTCCGCGATGACCTCGTGCGCGTGGGCCGCGGCCAAGGGTGCCGCCAGACGATGAACTGCCTGGAACGTCCTCCGCACCGCCGGACCGTGCCATTCCGGCGGAAGGTAGTCGGTGGGGAGGTTCGGGTCGCGGTACGGGAACTTACGCCACATGGTGAGCATGGGAATGTAATAGCGGAAGGCGTCACGGCGCAGCTCTTCGGTGGAATCAGCCAGCGCCCTCTCGGGATCGTCGCCTACCTTCTCCGTCCATTGCTGCTCCGCACCTTCGTACAGCCCAAGGAACTCGGTGAATTGCTCATCGAGCTCCTTGAGGTCCCACCATTCCGAGATCTTGGGTCTCATGGGGCCGTCAAAAACGTAGTCGCTCCGGAACAGGTCCACGAACTCAATGAGCCCCCCGGCGGTAAGCCGCTCCCGGGCTTGCTCCAGCTTGTGGGCCGGCGCGATCCACACCCCGTTGGCCACCGAACCGAACCCCAGGGCCAGCAGCGCGGAACGGAGCTGGTGACGGCGGTTGCGCATGGATTCCGGCACTGAGAAAACAGCAAGGACCCACGTGTCCACCGGGGCTGGCGGTTCCGGTGCGAAGATCCGCCGGTCACCCTCACGGAACACATCGCTGATGGACTCGGAGATCTTGTACTTGGCGATTCCACCCTCGCGGACACTCTTCAGCACGCCCTTGGCCTTGAGCCTGGAGACCGACGACCTTACACCCGGAGCGTCATAACCGAGCGAACCCAGCATGGAGATCAGCGCAGAAACCGGCAAAGCATCGCCCGCGTTCCGGCCATAGAGGCCGAAGATCGTAACGAGCAACTGCTGGTGGCGCACCGGGGGTGCCGGGACGGCGAACATCGAAGGATCCTCATTTCCGCGCCCCCAATCAGGCGCCAGTCCAGTTCATCATAGGTGCGGTGATGGTCCCCGCCGATGTTCCGGATCAGCCCAGCGAAAGAAGAAGGAAGAGGATTGCGAGTACCAGCGCCACAGGAGTCATGACGAAACGCTCGGGCTTGCTGCGTGAGATCGCATTCATGACGACGCCCAAGGTGAAGTAGCCGGTGAGGACCCACATGAAAACCCCGGTAAAGGATTGGTTGACCAGCACCGGCACGAGGCCGGCCTGCGCCAAAGCCGTATAGCCGAAGAGGGCGTACAGCAGGATGGAGACGATGCTTCCGATCCTCAGTTTCCGCGGCAGGACGTCATGCTGTCCGCCCCAAGCGAATCGTCCAATAGGCGCGCCAGCAACCAAAGCCACTTGGAAAACGGCCAAACAACCAAGGATTATGCACGCGAGAATCGCGTAGAGCTGCTCCACCGGCTAAGCGTAACCGCCCGGCGCCGCACCGTCCGCGAACCTGACATGAACGCGGAACGAAAAATCCATTGCGACTGGCCGCATCTTTGTAAGCATGCTTACTATAGATGGACGCTGTTCGAGGCCCCACGCCTCACAAGGTTCTTTCCGTATCAACGACAGGAAGCACATCATGGCAGGAAATCTCGTAGCCCGTTCCCTTCACGACCTCACCGCCGCGGCATGGTTCGGCGGCTCGCTGATGGGGGCCATCGGACTGAACGGTGCCGCAGCAGAAGCCAAGGATCCCACCGAGCGCACCCGCCTCTCAAGCAAAGGCTGGGGTAAATGGGCTCCCGTTCAGACAGCAGCGTTCGCCGGACATCTGGCCTCGGATCTGGCCATCGCCTGGGAGAACAAAGGCCGGATCGCCAAGCAGGACAACGTGGCCGCAAACACTGTCTACAAGACTGTGGTGACTTTGGCGGGAGCTGCCGTCACCTTGTACGCAGGTGTTGTGGGCAAGAAGGTGGATGAGCTCTCGGGCGAGGGCGCTGAGGGTGCCACCGAACCCCGCGCCGGCGCGTCTGACGAGTTGAAGGCCGCCCAGACGCAGCTGAAGGCGCTCCAGTGGGCCATTCCTGCATTCGCTGCCTGGGTGATCATCCTTGGTGCCAAGCACGGCGAGATGCAGCGGCCCAAGAACATTCTGAAGGGCCTGCGCTAGCCACCCGCCCCGCGCACCCCACCCCGCGAAAACCCCCAGCCCTCGCTGGGACGGCAGTAGGTGACAGTCCCAGAATCCGGCCTTGTCACCTACTGCCATTTCGGCGGGGCTATTCGGTAATTCGCCCGGCACGTTCCGCCTTGACGGCGCGGACCAGATGTTCCGGCCAAGGCTGCGCCGACGTCGCGCCTTGGGGGACATACGCGGTGGTGACCGTCCCGTACGCGGCGACATCACCGGCGTCGGACGTTACCTCGAAAGCCAGCGTCAGCGAGGTTCGGCCAAGCGCACTGACCTTCACGGTGGCGGTGATGCGCTGGCCGAACCACAGTTTGGCCTTGTAATTAACCACCTGCTGGACGCGGGGAGCGCTGGGGAAATAGTCCGGCAACTCCAGCGAACGGAAGAGCTCGGCCTCCGCAGCCTCAACCCAGCGCAGGACGGCCGAGTTGTGCTGGTGTCCGGAGGCGTCGGTGTCCACCCATTCCACCGTCCGCTCGACGCACGCCTCCGGAAACGTTTCCATGCTGGCTCCTAGCGGGCGCTGACGGTGGCGTCGTCGGGATCAACGTCGACGACGCCGACGGGCACCTCAGGCTGTGGTTTGGGAATCATCGCCACAGCACCGGCTGCCAGTACTGCGATGCCGGCGAAGATCGCAAAGTTGGCCTCGAAAGGCAACTTGGAGCCTGCGATCCAGCCGCCGATCAACGGCCCGGAGATGGCACCCAGACGGGCGAAACTCAGGGCCCAGCCCGTTGCCGTGCCACGGACCTTGGCCGGGTAGTAGTCGGCGATGTACCCGGTGAGCACCAGTGACGTGGAGATGGAACCGACACCGGCGAAGGCGACGAACAGCAGGTTGACCACCATGGTGTTCGGGAAGACAAGCAGCATGATGCCCAAGCCGCCCAGAATGTAGAACACCACCAGGATGAGCTTCTTGCCGTACTTGTCTGCGGCACGGCCCAGGAGCAGGCCACCGATCGCGGAAGCAAGGCTGAAGACCAAGAGGAAGGTCAAGGAAGATCCGAGGTCATAACCGGCCTTCTTCATGATGCTTGGCAGCCAGGTGTTCAGGCCATAGACGAGGACCAGGCCGCAGAAGAGCGAGATCCAGAAGAACACCGTGGAGCGCAGGTACTTTCGCGAGAACATGGTGGTGATGGTTTTCCACCAAGGATCCGCCTGTACACCTGCTTTGGGAGCCACGGCAACAACAGGCGTGTAGTTGGAGATGTTCAGCTTGGTGGCCAGTGCCTTGGCCTCGGTCTTGCGGCCCTTGGATTCCAGGAATTCCAATGACTCGGGGAGGAACTTCCAGATGATCGGAATCAGCACCACTGGTGCTGCGCCGATGGCGACGACGGCACGCCAGCCACCCATGGGGAGGACGAACAGGGCGGCCAGCGCAGCTGCGACGATGCCCAGTGAGTAGCCGGAGTACATGAGGCCGTAGTTGTAGGAGCGCTTGTTAGGCGCCGAGTATTCAATGGTGAGGGCCGCTGCCACCGGGATGACACCGCCCATGCCTAAACCACCGATGAGCCGGAACAGTCCGAAGAGCTCCGGTGTCGGAGCCCAGGCAGCACCGGCCTGGGTGAGCGTGAAGATGGCCATGGAGGCCAGGAGCATCTTCTTGCGTCCCACGAGGTCGCTGAGCGTACCGATGAAAAGGGCACCAATAAGCATGCCAATCAAGGCATATGAGCCCAGGCCGCCCAAGGCCAGCGGGCTGAGGTTCCATTCCTTGTACTCGGCAAGTGCCGGAAGGATGGCTCCGAGGACGCCGACGTCGTAACCCTCGGCGAGGATCGCGAGCCAGCAGCAGAACAACACCAGGCCGGTGGTCTTCTTGGGCACGTTCCAGTTGTTGACGGGTGCGGTGGCCATGGCTACTTCACCAAAACCGATGCGGCGGCGGACTCGGGGGTCCAGCGGAGGTGGGTATTGGCCTCTTCGATGTCCGCTTCCTTCAGCAAGGACAGACGCGGACGAACGGCGTCAGTGCGGGAGCTGGGTGGTTTCCGGCGACCGGCACGGAACTGCGGGATCCAGTCAGCGCCGGGCCCTTGGTACTCCTGCTCGGCGGCGGCGTGGAGGGTCCACTGGGGATCGTAAAGGTGCGTGCGGCCCAACGCGATAAGGTCCGCGCGGCCTGCGAGGAGGATGGAGTTCACGTCGTCGTAGGTGGAGATGGCGCCGACGGCGATTACCGCCACGCCTGCCGGTACGGCCACTTCCTGACGGATGCGGTCCGCGAACGGTGTCTGGTAGCTGCGGCCGAAGGCGGGCTTCTCTTCTTTGGCGACCTGACCGGTGGAGACGTCCAAGCCGGCAGCGCCGTGTGCCACGAAGGCGCGGGCGATTGCCACGGAATCGTCGGAAGTGTTGCCACCCTCGATCCAGTCAGTCGCGGAGATGCGCACCGTCACCGGCTTGCCGGCGGGCCACGCCGCGCGAACGGCGTCGAACACTTCCAGCGGGAACCGCAGCCGGTTCTCCAGGCTGCCGCCGTATTCGTCGGTCCGCTTGTTGGACACCGGCGAAAGGAAGGAGGACAGCAGGTAGCCGTGGGCAGCGTGGATTTCGAGGAGGTCGAAGCCTGCCTCGTCGGCGCGGACCGTGGAAGCGACGAACTCCGCCTTGATGGCGTCCATGCCGGCGCGATCCAACTCCACGGGAGTCTGGTTCTCCGTGCTGTACGGCAGGGCTGAGGGCCCGACGGTGGTCCAGTTGCCGGACTCGAGCGGCTGGTCGATGCCTTCCCACATGAGCTTGGTGGAACCCTTGCGGCCTGAATGACCCAACTGGGCACCGATCTTGGCGGTGGAACGGCTGTGGACGAAGTCCACGATTTCCTTCCAGCTGTCACGCTGTTCGTCCGTGTACAAGCCGCTGCAGCCGGGGGTGATCCGGCCTGCTGCGGAGACGCAGACCATTTCGGTCATGACCAGGCCGGCACCGCCCAGAGCTTTGGAGCCGAGGTGGACCTTGTGGAAGTCGCCCGGGATGCCGTCCGTGGCTGAGTACATGTCCATGGGGGAGACCACAATGCGGTTCTTCAGCTCCAGCCCGCCCACACGGAACGGCTGGAACATAGCCGGAGCCACCTCTGTGAGTCCCTGGGATTCTGCGAAGTCGCGGTCCACGGCGTCAGCGAACTCCGGGTCACGCAGGCGCAGGTTTTCCTGCGTGATGCGGCGGCTGCGGGTCAGCAGGTTGAAGGCGAACTGGGTGGGGTCCTGGTCCTTGTACTGCCCGATGCGCTCGAACCATTCAAGGGATGCCTGCGCGGCACGCTGGGTGGATGCGACCACAGGCCGCCGTTCGGCTTCGTATGCCGCCAGTGCGGATTCAACATCCGGGTGCTCATGCAAGCAAGCGGCCAGCGCCAACGAGTCCTCCATGGCCAGCTTGGTGCCGGACCCGATGGAGAAGTGGGCAGTGTGGGCCGCGTCGCCCAGCAGCACTACGTTGTTGTGGCGCCAGTTCTCGTTGCGGACCGTGGTGAAGTTGATCCACTTGGAGTTATTGGTCAGGACCTCGTAGCCGTTGAGTTCCTCGGCAAAGATCTCGCGGATCTTGGCGATGGCCTTCTCATCCGAGACACCGGGAGGGAAGACCTCGTTGGCGGTCTCGTCGAAGCCCGCGGCGTGCCACACGTCCTGGTGCATTTCCACAATGAACGTGGAGCCCTCATCCGAGTAGGGGTAACCGTGGATCTGCATGACGCCCCACTCTGTTTCCTTCACGAAGAACTTGAAGGCCTCGAATACCTGGTCCGTACCAAGCCACATGAACTTGTTGGTCCGCAGGTCCAGGTTTGGCTTGAACGAGTCAGCGTACTTGGCGCGAATCTGCGAGTTGATGCCGTCCGCGGCAAGAACAAGGTCATAGTTGGCTTCGAGTTCCTCAACAGCAGGAGCCAAGGTGCTGAAGCGCACGTCCACGTTCAGTTCGATGCAGCGGCGCTGCAGCAGTTCCAGCAATTCCTTGCGGCTCATGGCAGCGAAGCCCTGTCCGCCCACCGTGATCATCTGGTCACGGAAGTGGATGTCGATATCGGACCAGCGGGCGAAACGGCGGCTCATGTACTCGGCCACCACGGGATCGGCGTTGCCGATGCCGCCCAGGGTCTCATCGGAAAAGACGACGCCGAAGCCAAAGGTGTCGCTGGCAGCGTTGCGTTCCCAGAGAGTGATGTTGTGGGACGGATCCAGCTGCTTCATCAGGGCGGCGAAGTACAGGCCACCGGGGCCGCCTCCAACAATTGCGATTTTCATGGATGTTGCTCCTTCTCAGGCCTGGCTCTGGCCGGCGGGGGTAAGTTGTTCGGTCTGGCTCGCGTTCGTGGTGGCATCCTCGGTGAGGACCTTGTCGCGGAGCTTAAAATGCTGGAGCTTACCGCTGGGATTGCGCGGAAGTTCGGTGACGAAGCGGACGTCCCGTGGGTACTTGTACGGGGCGATGGTTTGCTTTACGAAGTCCTGGATTTCCTTGCGCTTCGCGGCGTCGCCGGTGACGCCTTCACGCAGGACAATGAACGCGCAGACGATGCTCCCGCGCTCCTCGTCCGGAACTCCGATCACGGCGTTTTCCACGACGTCAGGGTGCTGGTCGATGGCCGTCTCAACCTCTGGAGCGCCGATGTTGTAACCGGAGGAGACGATCATGTTGTCCGAGCGGGCCTGGTAGGTGAAGTAGCCGTCAGCGTCCATGGAGAACGTGTCTCCCGTGACGTTCCACCCGCGGACCACGTAATTCGCTTGGCGGGCGTCGTCCAGGTAGCGGCAGCCGGTAGGGCCAATCACGGCGAGGCGGCCGATGGTGTCCGGGCCGAGTTCGTTGCCGTCGTCGTCCAGGATGGTGGCCCGGTATCCCGGCACAGCGCGGCCCGTGGTTCCCGGACGGATGTCGTCGCCGGCAGCGGAGATGAACACGTGCAGCATTTCCGTGGCACCGATCCCGTTGACCAACCGCAGCCCGGTGGCCTGGTGCACGGCCTCCCACGTTTCTTTTGAAAGGTGCTCTCCGGCGGAAACGGCGATGCGCAGGCCACGGAGGAGGTCGCCGCGCTGCTCCTTCAGGATGGCGCGGTACGCAGTGGGGGCGGTGAACAAGATGGTGGCCCCGGCTTGCGAGGCGTGCTCCGCCAGTTCCACAGGTCCTGCCTTTTCGGTCAAGAGCGACGACGCCCCAAACCGGAGGGGGAAGACCACCAAACCGCCCAGCCCAAAGGTGAAGGCCAAGGGTGGCGAACCGGCGAAGACGTCCTCCGCGGTGGGCTGCAGGATGTAGCGGGCAAAGGTATCTGCGTTGGCCAGGATGTCCCGGTGGAAGTGCATGGTCACCTTGGGCACCCCGGTGGTGCCCGACGTCGGACCCAGCAAGGCAACGTCGTCGGAGGCTGTGTCCACTGCCGTGAACTTGCCGCTCTTGTGCTCGCAGCGGGAGGCGAGGTCGCCGTCGTCGTCGAATCCGTTACCGGCGCCGTACGTCAGGACGGTGAGGTCGTCCCCGGCAGCAATGGCGAGCTCGTCCACAAACCGGTGGTCCGAAATGGCGACCGTCGGCTTTGTGAGTTGGATGAGCGTGGCCACCTCGGTGGAGCGCAGCATAGGCATGGTGGTGACCACTACGCCGCCGGCCTTCAGAACGCCCAGCCAGGCAGCGACGATCCACGGATTGTTGGGGCCGCGCAGGAGCACGCGGTTTCCGGGAACAACACCGAGGTCCTCGGTGAGGACCTGGGCCACCTGGTTGGATCGCTTCTGGAGCTGACCGTAGGTCCAGACCGAGCCGTCGGGGGTCCACAGGGCCGGGCGGTCCGCGCCGTACTGGTCGACAGCGTCGTCGATCAGCACAGCGGCAGCGTTGAGCCGTTCCGGGTAGTGGAGTTCGGGGAGGGTGAATTCAAGCGCAGGCCAGGTATCGGCGGGCGGCAGGTGGTCGCGGGTGAACGTGTCCACGTGGGCCGATGGCAACATGCTCATGGCCGTTCCTTTCAGTGGTGCGTCGTTGAAGCTGATGGTTGGGGAGGAAGAAAACTCTTTAGGCGCCGGCGCGGATCATGCCCTCCTGGGCCACGGTGGCGAGGAGCCTTCCTTGCAGGTCGAAGAAGCGGCCCATGGCAAGGCCCCGGTTGCTCTGGCCGGAGATGGCTTCCTGGACATATAAGACCCATTCGTCCGCACGCCCGTCCCGGTGGAACCACATGGAGTGGTCAAGGCTGGCGGTGGCGAGTCGGGGGCTGGACCAGTTCAGTCCGTTGACCCGGAGCAGCGGCTCCAAAATCGTGTAATCGCAGACGTAGGCGAGGGCCGCGCGGTGGAGGTCGGCGTCGTCGGGCAAGGCATCAAAGGCTTTGACCCAGATGGCTTGCTGAGGCACCGCACCGCCTTCAAGCTCGATGTATACCGGGCCGGGAATATGCCGCATATCGAAGCTACGACCGGTGGACCAATAGTCTGCGGCCGCTCCCTCGGTCCCGTCCAGCGCTTCCGCTGCCGTCCGCAGCGATTCAGGCTCGACGGCGGCAGGCGCCTCAGGCTGGAAGTCCGGCCCGTCCTCGGGAACCTGGAAGGAACCCATCGCGGCATACACGGGCTTGCCGTTCTGGAAGCCGCGAACGGTGCGGGTGGAGTACCCGCGGCCGTCCCTCAGGCGCTCCACTTCGTACCGGACACTGGAACCGATATCCACCGGACGCATGAAGTAGCTGTGCATCGAATGCAGAGTTCTGTCAGCATCAACGGACCGCATCATTGCGGCCGCTGCCTGTGCCACCATGTCTCCACCGTAGGCTTTTGGCCACGGCACGTACTGGGTGGTTGCTTCATACGCTTCATCGAATACTTCGGCCGTTGCCGGCGTGAGCTCGATGGCCTTCAGGAAGGTCTCCGACGTTAGGGTTCCAGTGATCATGACTTAGGCCCGGCGGTAGTCGGCGAGGGTTTCGTCGGCAACGTCTTCGAGGTTGACCACGAGGTTCTCCGGCGTACGCGCGGTGAGCCAGACCAGTTCTTCCGTGACGGACATGTTGGCTTCTACGTGGGGCATGAAGGGCGGCACGAACACCCAGTCGCCGGCCTTCATGTCGATGAATTCCGAGTAGTCCTCGCCGAAGTAGATGCGGCCGTGGCCCCGGAGTACGTAGCCGCCGGTTTCGGCCTCACCGTGGTGGTGCGGCAGTGAGCGGTATCCGGGGGTGTTGGATACCTGGCCGAACCAGATCTTGGTTGCCGGAGTGTGCTGGATGCTCACACCGGAGACGCGGATGCAGTCACCGGACTGGGCGGTATTCGTGTCTTCGGCGCCTGCGCGGGTGACAACGGGAACAACCTTGCCGTCAGCCTGGGCATAGATGGAGTTGTCGCCTTCGAGGCGGTATTCGGTGGTGGTCTGGCTCATGGGTTTGTCTCCTTTGGTGTGGTGTGACGTTTCTTAGGCGGGGACTGCGACAGGCGCGTGGATCCGGAACGTGTTTTCCAGCCGGCCGATCCCGTCGATCTCGGTGGCGAGGACGTCTCCGTCCTTGAGGAAGCGGGGCGGGGTCATCCCCATGCCCACTCCCCCGGGCGTGCCCGTGAGGACAAGGTCGCCAGGACGCAGGATGGTGAACTGCGAAATGTAGGACAAGAGCTGCGCCGGGCCGAACACCAAGGTGCTGGTGTTTCCGTGCTGGACGAGCTCTCCGTTGACGTACCCACGGACGTTGAAGCCCTCGACGTCATGGGGGCCGGATTCATCCGCAGTGACCATGACCGGCCCTACCGGAGTGGTGCCGTCCCAGGCTTTACCTTGGAACCACTGCAGCGTCCGGCTCTGCCAGTCGCGCATGGAGACATCGTTGGCCACGGAGTACCCGGCGATGGCCTCACGGGCTTGGCCTTCGTCCGCGTGGAACAGTTCAGAACCGACGACGACGGCGAGCTCGGCTTCCCAGTCGACGCGGCCGCTGCCGTGGACTTCCACAGCGTCGTTTGCGCCCACCAGGGTGTCCGCGTACTTGGCGAACAGCGTGGGGTACTCCGGAAGGTCGCGGCCCATTTCCTGGATATGGTCCCCGTAGTTCAGGCCGCAGCAGATGACCTTGCCGGCCCGGGGAAGTAGTGGGGCGAGGTCCGCGTCAGCCGCTGCTATCACGGTCTGGTCCGTGGATGCAGCGGCCTCTTCCACCACAGAACGCCACTCCGGCTGGGCCAGGAGCGCCCCAACGTCTGTGGCGGGCAGCGCGAGGTAAGAGTCGGCGCCCGTAGCGAGTGCCGCCGTCGTACCTCCGTTGGCCGTGCGCAAGGTGGCGAGTTTCATTGCAGGTTCCCTTCGAGTTTTACGATGTGTCGACTTTTTTACGATCGTCACATATGCTCAACGTAGCACGGCGGAAATGATCTGCACAGAGGCTTTCCAAAAGTTTTTGCAGTTGCCACAACGAGGAGGAACAGCATGAGCCACCAGACGATCAACCCGGAATCGCTGCCCAAGCCATCAGGCTTCGCGCACGGCATTCTTGCCGGCAACACAGTTTTCCTGGGTGGACAGACGGCCCTGGACAAGAACATGAACATTGTTCCCGGCGGCATCGTGGAGCAGTTCACGCAGGCCTTCTCCAACGTGATCACCACGCTGCGTGAAGCCGGTGGAGAACCCGAGGATTTGGTCAACGTGACCATTTACCTCACGGACGTGGACGACTACATGGCCAACGGCCGCGAAATCGGACGCATCTGGCGCGAGATGGCGGGATCGCAGTATCCGGCAATGGCTGGCATCGGTGTCACACGGCTGTGGCAGAAGGAGGCCCTGATCGAAATCCAGGGCATCGCGGTCATTCCCGAGCGCTGAGCCTCTGGCCGTACCGGGCGCCTGTGGTGAACCATGTCCCTATGGGAACTGTCACCGAATACTTGGAGAACGTCAGCGAGGCCAACCGCGGGATCCTTGAACGGATTGTGGGGATCGCCCGCGAGCTCGCGCCGGAGGCCGAGGAAGGCGTCAGCTACGGGATGCCCGCGCTGCTGGTTGATGGCAAGGGCTTCCTGAGCGTGCAGGAAACCAAGAAGCACCTGGCACTGTATCCGTTCAGTGGGCAGATCCTGCCTGAGATGTCGGAAGAGCTGGGCGGCTACTCATGGTCGCCGGGGACGCTGCGGTTTTCGGCGGACAACCCCGTCCCGGACTCGCTGGTGCGGCGGATCCTGGAGACGCGGCTGGCTTCGATCCGGAAGTAGGTTGTGACGGCCTAGTGCTTCGCCGAGACGTCCTGCGAGATGGCGTTGGCCGTGGCCACCACTTCCTGCCGCACTGCATCGAGGTACTTCTCCGGATCCGGCTGGGCTGCTACCGCCTGGGCCTGAAGGGACACGTTGATCGCAGCCACATTATCGCCATTGTTGTGGTTCCACACCGGCGCGGCGATGGACATCAGCCCGATCTCCAGCTCCTGGTCCAGCAGGCACCAGCCTTGCGTACGGACGCGTTCGACGGCGGCCCTCAGGTCGGGGACGCTGGCGACGGTTCGCGGCGTGAGCGGGGTGAGTTCCGCCGTCGTGAGGTAAGCCTCCAGCTTGGCCTGCGGCAGGCCGGCGAGCAAGACGCGGCCCATGGAGGTGGCGTAAGCGGGGAAGCGGGTGCCGACCGTGATGCCGACATTCATAATCCTGCGGGTGGCGACACGGGCCACGTAGAAGATGTCCGGTCCGTCCAGGACCGCGGCGGACGTGGACTCCCCCAGTTTCAGGCTCAGTTGCTCCAAGTGCGGCTGGGCCAACTGCGGCAGGGACAGCGCCGACAGGTAGGAGTAGCCAAGCTGCAGCACCTTGGCCGTGAGGGCGAAGGTCTTGCCGTCGGTGCGGACGTAGCCGAGCTCCACCAGGGTGTGCAGGAACCTCCGGGCCGTGGCGCGCGTCAGGTCAGTACGGGCGGCGACTTCGCTGAGGGTCATCACCGGGTTGTTCGCATCGAACGCCCGGATCACTGCGAGACCCCGGGCCAACGACTGGACGTACTGGTCGCTGGCCTGCGGGGTAACTGCGGAGTCGGTCATGGTTACCAATCCTAGGGTGCGTTGCGGGCCCCGCAACGAGAGGGCCGAACTTGCGGGGCCTACTCTGCAGGGTTAGCACCCCGGAAACCCTGCGCAGCGGGCCTCGCAACGAGGAGCCCGAATTTGCGGGGCCTGCTCTGCCTTTGTTAGGCCGACTTTTTCAACGGCAGCGGTACGAGCTCCTGAATTTCTTCGAAAGTGCAGCCGAACGTCTCGCGGACGGTGACGCCGTCGGGGCCTGTCAGGAAGACGGCTTTGTCTGTGTACACGCGGGTGACGCAGCCGACGCCGGTCAGCGGGTAGGTGCACTGCTCCACGAGCTTGGACACGCCCTCGCGCGTCAACAAAGTCATCATCACGAAGACGTCCTTGGCGCCGGTGGCAAGGTCCATTGCGCCACCTACGGCCGGGATGGCGTCCGGGGCGCCGGTGTGCCAGTTGGCGAGATCACCGGTGGCGGAGACCTGGAAGGCGCCGAGGACACAGATGTCCAGGTGCCCGCCGCGCATGATCGCGAACGAGTCGGCGTGGTGGAAGTATGAGGCACCGGGCAGCTCGGTGACGGGGATCTTGCCGGCATTGATTAAGTCACCATCGACGTCACCGCCCTCAGCTGCCGGGCCCATGCCGAGCATCCCGTTCTCCGTGTGGAGCGTGACGTTTTGTTCCTCGGTGAGGTAGTTGGACACGAGCGTCGGCTGGCCGATGCCCAGGTTCACGAAGGAACCCGGGGCGATGTCGCGGGCCACCAGCTGGGCGAGTTCGTCGCGGCCCAGCGGCTTCTCGGACGTCTGGATGCTTGTCTGGGTGCTCATGCTCAGGCCACCTTTTCTTTTGTTCCGGCAGAATCGACGCGGACCACACTGTTGACGTAAATGCCCGGGGTCACTACGTTTTCCGGATCCAGGGAACCGGTGGGCACGATCTCCGAGACCTGCACAATCGTGTGCTTGGCCGCGGCAGCCATGATGGGCCCGAAGTTCCGGGCGGTCTTGCGGTACACGAGGTTGCCCTTGCCGTCGGCCTTGAGTGCCTTGATGAGGGCAACGTCGGCGTGGATCGGTGTCTCGAACACCTGCCACTTCCCGTCCAGCAAACGGGTTTCCTTGCCCTCCGCCAAGGTGGTCCCGTACCCGGTGGGCGTGAAGAACCCGCCAATTCCGGCGCCGGCTGCGCGGATGCGTTCGGCCAGGTTGCCCTGCGGGACAAGTTCCAGCTCGATTTCGCCGGCGTGGAACTTGGCGTCGAAGTGCCAGGAATCGGACTGCCGAGGGAAGGAGCAGATCATCTTGCGGACCCGGCCTTCCTTGATCAGCAACGCCAAGCCCTGGTCGCCCTGGCCGGCGTTGTTGTTGACCACGGTCAGGTCCTTGGCACCGCAATCCATCAGGGCGTCGATGAGTTCGAACGGCTGCCCGGCGTTGCCGAAGCCACCGATCATCACCGTGGATCCGTCCTTGATGCCGGCGACAGCCTCGCCCACAGTGTCAATGAAGTTCAACATGACCAGCCCTTTCTATGCCGACGCGCCGGCAGTGACGTTTTCGAGCACCACGGCCAGTCCTTGGCCCACGCCGATGCAGATCGCTGCAACGCCCCAGCGCTGCCCGGAAGCCTGCAAGGAACGGGCCAGCGTGCCAAGGATGCGGGTACCGGAGGCACCGAGCGGGTGGCCCATCGCGATCGCGCCGCCATGGCGGTTCACGATTGCGGGGTCGATCCCCCACGCGTCAACGCACGCCAGCGACTGCGCGGCGAACGCCTCGTTAAGTTCGACGGCGCCAACCTGGTCCCAGCCGATGCCCGCCTTAGCGAGGGCCTTGTTCGCCGCTTCAACCGGGGCGAATCCGAAGAACTGGGGATCATTGCCATGCGCGCCGCGGCCGGCAATGCGGGCGAGGGGCTCCAGGCCCAGCATCCCAGCAGCCGCTTCCGAACCGATCCACGCAGCCGAAGCACCATCAGACAACGGCGAGGCATTCCCGGCGGTGACCGTACCGCCGTCGGGCCCCGACGACTCAGGCCGGAACACCGTCTTCAACCCGGCCAGCTTCTCCGCCGATGATCCGGCACGGATGCCCTCATCACGGACCAGATCAGTGCCCGGAACCTGCGACACCAAAGAATCGTAGAAGCCTCCGTTCCACGCAGCGTCGGCCAGATTGTGCGAATCAGCCGCAAAAGCATCCTGCCGCTCCCGGGTGATCCCGTACTTCTCGCGCAGCCGCTCTGTGGCCTCACCCAGGGAGATGGTCCAGTCCTTGTTCATCGCCGGGTTCACCAAACGCCAACCCAGCGTGGTGGAAGCGAGGGTCATATCCCCGGCCGGGTAGGGCTTGGAGGTCTTTGGCAACACCCACGGCGCACGGCTCATGGATTCGGCACCGCCTACCAGCATGAGGTCGGCGTCGCCGGCGTTGATCTGCCGCGAAGCGATGATCGCCGCGTCCAGGGACGAGCCGCACAGCCGGTTGACCGTGGTGCCCGGGATGGAAACGGGCAAGCCAGCCAACAGGGTAGCCATGCGGGCGACGTTGCGGTTTTCCTCGCCGGCACCGTTGGCGTTGCCGAACACCACCTCGTCGATCCGCTCAACATCCAGCCCCGGCGCCCGGCGAACAGACTCACGGACCACGTGGGCGGCAAGGTCATCGGGACGGACAGCGGCAAGGCCGGAGCCGAACTTGCCAAAGGGCGTGCGCACGGCGTCGTACACAAAAGCCTGGTTCATGGGTTTCTCTTTCGTTCTTCCCACCTGGGTGGGGGACTTAGTTGGGTTCGTTGGCGTCCAGGTCAGCGAATACTTTCTGGGCCGTCTTGAAGGCCGAATTGGCCGACGGAACACTGCAATAAATGGCGGTCTGCAGCAGGATTTCCTTGATCTCGTCCCTGCTGAGGCCGTTGTTGAGGGCCGCCCGGACGTGCATGGCGAGCTCCTCCCAGTGACCGTGGGCCACCAGTGCTGTGAGGGTGACCGCGGATCGCATTTGCCGGCTGAGGCCGGGTCGCGTCCAGATGCCACCCCAGGCGATCCTGGTGATCATGTCCTGGTAGTCCTCGGTAAAAGAATCCTTGGTGGCGTTGGCCCGGTCCACGTGCGCATCGCCCAGCACTTCCCGGCGGACCACCATGCCGGCGTCGTAAATGTCCTGGGCGGTAGCGTCGGGCTGTACGGCGCCGTTGTGGTCGGAAGTAGTCACAGTCCGTTCTCCTTCATGAAGGTGCGCATCAATTCCGCCACGGCGGCGGGCGCCTCGGCGGGGGCGAGGTGGGCGACGCCGTCGAGCGCTACAGCCCGGGCGGTACCGCCGCCTGCGGTAATACCGGCGGCAACAGCTTCGGCGAACGACGGCGGAGCAACAGAATCTTCGACGCCGGCGATCGCCAGCGTGGGGACGGTGATGCTGCCGAGCTGCTCGCGGACGTCGAACGACGCCAGGGCTTCGCAGCAGAACGAGTAGCCGAAGCGGTCGGCGTCGCGCAGGGCGTGCAGGAGGCGACTGCTGATGTCCGGCTGGCGGTCCATGAATCCGGGCGCAAACCAACGCTCCGCGGAGCCTTGGATCATCACAGGCGTGCCCAGTTTGCGAACGGTCTCCGCGCGTTCCAGCCAGCCTTCCGGGGTGCCGAGCTTGGCACCGGTGCACTGGACAGACAGGCTGCGGAGGCGGTCGCCGTGCTTGATCCCGAGCTGTAGGCCGGTGGCCCCGCCCAGGGAGACACCGGCGTAGTGGAACTTTGCGCCCGGCGAAACAGAGTCGACAAGATCGACGACGGCGTCCGCCAGTTCCGCGACTTCGAAACCTTCGGTGGTGGTCGGCGAGATGCCGTGGCCGGGGAGGTCCCAGCCGATGACGTCGTACTCGTCGCCCAGGAGGGCAGCGGTTTCCGTCCACAGCACAGTGGAGGTGCCCAGCGACGGGCCCACCACCAGGAGCGGCTTCGCTCCCAGTTCGCGCTGCGGGGAGAGCAGCACGGCCTTGACAGTTGGCTTAGCCACGAGTGGCTCCCTTCGATGAGGCTTCGATCCCTTTAGTGGGCGCTGCAAAGTGCGGGTACGCGGCGAGGATACGGCGGCTGATCTCACGCGCTTCGCCGAGGTAGCTCGCCGGATCCAGCAGCGCCTCAAGTCCGGCGTCCGAGAGCTGGTCCGCCGGAACGGTTTCGCGCAGCAGTTTGGTGTAAATGCGGGTCTGTTCGGCGGCGGCCGCCTTCAAGGTTTCGTCGACGACGGCCTGCAGCTTCTGCTTTCCTTCCTCACCCAGGAGCGGTGCGACGGCGGCCACCACCCCTTCGCTGAGGAGCAACGGCCCCGAGATGTCGAGGTTCCGGCGCATTGCGTCGGGGAAGACCCGGAGGCCTTCTGCGAGTTCGCGGAGGTGTCCCGCAGCGCCCATGGCCAAGGCGAGCAACTGGCGGAGGGCCGGCCATTCACTATGCCAGGCGCCGTCCGGCCGCTCGTCGTTGAAAGTTGCAGCCGCGAGATGGAGTTGCGATGCCAGCCCGGGAGCCTGCAACGCCGCACTGCGGATCAGCACCGACAAGACAGGGTTCTGCTTCTGCGGCATGGCCGAGGAAACTCCGCGTCCGGCCGCCAACGGTTCGCCAAGTTCGCCGACTTCCGGGCGGCTCAGGAACAGCAGGTCGGCAGCAATCTTGCCGAAGGAATCGATCAGTGCAGCGAGCCCGTCGCCGAGGGCAGTGATCGCGAGGCGGTTGGTGTGCCACGGAGCGGCAGCGGGTGCGAGGCCCAGTGCGGCGGCCAGCGCATCGGCCAGTGTGAACGGCGTCGCGGCCGATCCTGCAGTCAGCTTGGTACCCGAGGCCAGCGTTCCCCCAGCCCCACCAAACTGCACCGGCAACTCCAGGGACTCCAACCGCTCAGCAGCAGCGGCCACGCCCTGGAACCACTGGGCCGCCTTGAGCCCGAACGTGTACGGAAGCGCATGCTGCGTCAGGCTCCTGCCCACGCACAGCGTGTCCGCATGTTGCTCCGCCAAGGTAGCCAGCGCCGTCGTCGTGCCCTTGGCCTCTGCCAGCAACGCCGTAACGGTGCGGCTGGCGAGCAGCATGAGCGCGGAGTCGAGGACGTCCTGGCTGGTCAGCGAGGTGTGGACAGCGGAATTCGCGCCAACGCCGGCGGTATCCAACTCCCGGACCCGGGCCCGCAGATCACCGAGCAGGGGGATGACCGGGTTTCCGCCACCCTGGGCGCGTTCCGCTACCGAAAGAACGTCGTAAGAACCGGCATCGGCGGCTTCGGCCACCACGGCGGCGGATCCTGCGGGAGCCAGTCCCGCCTCCTCAAGGACGGCAGCCCAGGAGGCTTCGACGTCGAGGATTGCCGTGATCACGGCACGGTCGCCCGTCAGCGCCGCCACAGTGGGCGAGGCCGAGACGGGGCTGAGGAGGCCGAAGTCGCCGTTGGTCATGCCTGGTCCGTCGCCAGATCCAGCGAGCCGTCCTGCTGGAAATCCAGGAAGACGGTCTCGTCGCCACCCTGCAGGCGGATGTCCCAGGTGAGGCCACCGTCAGGATCGCGGCGGGCGATGAGCGTCTTGCGGCGCTCCGGGTCCAGGGAGCTCAGCAAAGGATCGTTGGCCAGGGCTTCCTCGTTCTCCGGCAGGTAGACGCGGGTGAAGAGGCGGTTCATGAGGCCACGGGCAAACACGGCCACGGAGATGAACGGTGCTGCGCCGGGTGCCGTGGGGCCGGGGTTGACGGTGGTGAACGTGTAGACGCCGGAGTTGCCCACGGAGCCACGGCCCCACCCGGTGAAGGTGTAGCCGTCGCGGACCAGGGAACCGGTGCGCTGGACGATGTTGCCGTCGGAATCCGGCTGCCAGATTTCCAGGATGGCGTCCGGAATGGCATCACCGGCGCCGTCGTACACGGTGCCTTGGAGGCGGATGCTGCCGGGGCTGCCGGGAGCCAGGAGTTCGTTGTCCTTGTTAAAGGGGAGGGCGTAGCCGTAGAAGGGTCCTACGGTCTGGCCCGGTGTGGGTGCCAGCTTGCTCATGCGCTTACTCCTCGTCCCCGGCGTCGCCGTATGCTTCGTTTTCGGTCCAGGTGCGCTTGGAACCGGTCAGGATGATGTCCCACTTGTAGCCGAGGGCCCACTCGGGGCTGGTGAGCTCATGGTCGTACTGGGCCACCAGGCGGTCGCGGGCATCCTGGTCCACGATGGACTGGTAGATGGGATCCAGCGGGAAGAGCTGGTCACCCGGGAAGTACATCTGCGTGACGATCCGCTGGGTGAACTCCGAACCGAACATGGAGAAGTGGATGTGCGCCGGGCGCCAGGCGTTCAGGTGGTTCTTCCACGGGTAGGCGCCGGGCTTGATGGTGGTGAAGCTGTACGAGCCGTCGTCACCGGTGATGCACCGGCCGACGCCGGTGAAGTTCGGGTCCAGCGGTGCGGGGTGCTGGTCGCGCTTGTGGATGTAGCGGCCTGATGCGTTGGCCTGCCAGATCTCCACCAGCTGGCCCGCCACCGGACGGCCATCACCATCGAGTACGCGGCCGGATACGATGATGCGCTCACCCTGCGGTTCGCCGTTGTGCTGGATGGTCAGGTCGGATTCCAGGGCGTGCACGTCCTGGTGTCCGAATGCCGGCGAGTAAAGCTCAATGGTCTCCGGGTCCGCGTGGTGCAGGCTCTTGGTGGGATGGCGCAGGATGCTGCTGCGGTACGGCGCGTAGTCCAGCCGCGGCATGGTCTCCGGTCCCTTGCCGTTCTTCAACGCCTCGGCGTAGCGGTCCCCGATGCCCTTGATCTCAGCACTGAGATCCGCTTGGGTTTCCACCTTCTTGGCTGGATGGGCGGCATTTGCGGCGTGTGGCTCAGCGGGCGGCACGAGTTCCTCGGATTCGAGCGCCTGTGCTGTCTGTTCTTGCGGCACGGCCGGCTCCTTTCGGTTGGTGGGTTCTCTTGGGTTTGCGGGGCGGCGGCGGGTTTACACCCGGTGGAGCGAGTCGTATTGGACGGCGTGGCGCACCGGGGCGTTGGGCGCCCCGTAGCCGTCGTAATTGCCGCGGCGCTCCACCATTTCGAAGAACACACTGCCCACGGTGGCGGTGTAGAAGTGGAGGAATTCGCCGTTGGCGTCCCGGTCATACAGGAGGTTGAGCTCCTTGAGGGTGGCCAGGAAACCGGGTTCAAGATCGAACCGGGCGTCCAGGTCCTCGTAATAGTTGGCCGGAATTTGCAGGAACTCAAGGCCTCTTTCTTGGGCGGAGCGGGCAGCCGCCACGAGGTCGTCCACGGCGAAGGCGATGTGTTCCTGGTACGTTTTACGGGCTGTTTGGGCCTGCTGCGCGGGCGCCAGGTTCAGGACCAGCCTGATCGCACCGTTGCTGGTCTCCATGACCTGCGAGCGCACCAGGCCATTGGGGCTGGGAACCTCAGCGAACGGCTGTGGTTCCAAAGCCAACGCGCTGGTGTAGAAGAGCACAGCCTCGTCAAAGTGTTGCCACGGCTGGGCCAGGTTGACGTGGTCAATCACTGCGTTCTGTGCGCTGGAGGCGTGCTCCTGGCCTTCGCCGAACTCGTGCGTCCACGCCGCGGTCCCATCCGGGCTGCCCTGGCAGAGGAAGATCTCGGTGGAGTCCGGTGCGGAGATGCCTTGGAAGACCTCCTCGTCCGCCTGGACCTTGCGGGCCACCACGGGAGCCTTGAGCTGCTGGGCGCGAGCGGAGGCAATCACTGGAGAGTCAACGTCGAATCCCAAAGCGGCAATGGCCGGTTCAGCGTTTTGTGCCGCCTGTTCGTTGATGATCACGCGCGCCTGTCCCATGGTCCACAGTTGGACGTCCTTGGTGCGGTGGCGGCCTTCGAACCCGAAGCCGAGCTGGCCCAGGAGCTTCTCCAGCTGCGCGGTGTCGTCAGCCTTGACCTCGGCGAAGTTGAAGCCGGCGGGTTCGTTCACCTTGGGCAGCGTGGCAAGTTCCATGGGATAACGACGGCGGGACGCGCTTTCGTTGCCGGCTGCTTCGGTTCCCGCGGGGCTGCTTGCAAGCCACTGGGCGCTCTGCTCCTCCAGCCAGATCAACGAACGCATGGCGTCAACGGCGGTGCGATCCGTGTCGGACTGCCGGAAGACGTCATTAAAGACTTCCAAGGAGACCGGCCCCGTGTAGCCGGCCCGGACGACGTGGCCCATGAACTTTGCGAGCTCGAACTGCCCTTCGCCCGGGAACACGCGGTAGTGGCGGCTCCAGGAGAGGACGTCCATGGAGAGCTTGGGGGCATCGGCAACCTGGACGAAGAAGATCTTCTCCGCGTTGATGTCCTCGATGGGCGCGGTGTCCCAGTCACGGGAGAGGATGTGGAAGGAGTCCAGGCAGGTGCCCAGGTTGGGGTGGTTCACCATCTCCACCAGGCGGTAGGCGTGCTCGTAGTCGTTGACATACTTGCCCCAGGCCAGCGCTTCGTAAGCAACGTTGACGCCGTGGGCCCCCGCAAGTTCGGCGAGTTCGGCCAGCTGCCCCGCCCTCAGCGCGTCATCGTCGATGGTTGCCGTGGCGACGTTGGAGCAGACCAGGATGGTGTCCATGCCCAGGCGTTCCATCAGGTTGAACTTGGCCTCGGCGCGCTTAAGGTTGGCCTTCAGCAAGTCCGGAGTGACGCCGTCGAAATCCCTGAACGGCTGGTACAAATCCAAGCCCAACCCGAGATCCGCCGCCATTTTCCGGACTTCTTCCGGACTGTGCGGCGAGGTCACAAGGTCCTGCTCGAAGATCTCGATTCCGTCGAAGCCAGCAATGGCGCAGGCCTGCATCTTCTCTTTCAAAGTGCCGGACAGGCAGACGGTGGCGATTCCTGTGCGCATCAGCGGCCTGCCTTCGCGAGTGCCGGGGCTGCTGCATCCTCGGCGGCGATCAGCTCCAGGAAGTGTGCGCGCATGCGGTCGCGGTCGGCATCCCGTCCGGTGATGAGCCTGAAGGCGTCGGACGCCTGGCCGACCGCCATCCGGCCGCCGTCGAGGACGTCGCAGCCCTTGGCGCGCGCTTCGCGGACCAGCTGGGTTTCGATGGGGCGGTAGACGATGTCCGCCACCCAGTGGCGAGGTTCCAGGAGATCGATGTCCAGCGGCAGGCCGGGGTGGGCGGCCATTCCGACCGGCGTGCAGTGCACCAGGCCGTCGGCAATGGGCATGATCTGCGGGAGTTCGTCGGTGCTCCGCGGCGTGACGGTGGCTTCGGGGAAGAGCCCGCCGAGCTCTGCGGCACGTTCCGCAGCACGCGCAGGATCCATGTCCACGAGGTCCAGCGTGCCGACGCCGGCTGTGAGAAGCGCGTAGGCCACGGCCGAGCCGGCGCCGCCTGCGCCCAGCTGGACCACGCGGTCCAGCGTCGCCCCGGGCAGCCCGTCGGCGAGCGCCGAGCCGAAGCCGGAGAAGTCGGTGTTGTGGCCAATAAGCCGACCGTCCCGAATCAAGACTGTATTGACGGCACCCAGGCGACGGGCGTCGTCGGAAATTTCATCAAGGTGCTCTAGCACCAGCTGCTTGCACGGGTGCGTGATGTTGAGGCCGTTGAAGCCCATGCGCTGGGCGGCAGTCAGGAGATCCCCGACGGCGGTGGCCGGCAACTCGAGTTCCAGCAGGTCGATGGGGCGGTACAGCAAGCGAAGGCCCTGCACATCGGCTTCGCGTTCGTGCATGGGCGGCGTGAGCGAGGGCATGACGCCTTCGCCTATGAGGCCCACCAGAACGGACTCGGCTCGGTTGCTCATCCTAAAGCTCCTTTGACTTCAGCACCGCGGGATTCGACGCCTTTTGGGGGCGCCGCCTGACCGGGTGTTCTTAGATTACTACAAGTGTTCATATTCCGCACGCATGTTCTTATCGCGAACATCTGCGAAGGGCACTCCCAACCAGGTAACAGATAACGCTCCACTGGGGGCTCATAGCGACAGTTGCTGTCACCTGGTTGGGATTAGCGCTGGGGCAGGCGGGCCGCGAGTTCAGCCGCAGCCTCCTGCAGGGTGGGCACGTGGGCGATCAGCTCCTCCATGGTCATGCGAAACACCGGCACGGCGACGGCCACCGAGGCGAAGGCGTGACCCTGCGAATTGAGGACGGGAACAGCGACGGCGCGCATGCCGATCTCATTCTCTTCGTCCATCACGGCGTAGCCCTGCCGCCGGACTTGCTCGATCTCCTCACGAAACGTGTCGCGATCGGTAATGGAATGCTGGGTGAGCGGATCCAGGGGGAGCTCCTCCAAGAGCCGCTTGCGCTCAATCTCATCCTCGAACGCCACGATCGCCTTGCCCACCGAAGTTGTATGGAGCGCCCCGAGATGGCCAGGGTCGCTGGTGACGCGGAAGGTCTTGGGGCCGTCCACCTTGTTGACCGTCAGATGGTGGTTGCCATCGCGAACGGAGAGGATGGTGGCCTCATGCGTGCGATCGGTAACCCGCTGCAGGACGGGCAGCGCAGTGGCGGCGAACCCATGGTGGTTCGATACCCGCTGACCGAGCTGGAAGACGCGCAAGCCCAAGTGATACCGGCGCCCGTCGGGCTCGTAATCCACAAAGCCATCGCGCGTCAGCGAGCCGAGCAGGCGGTATGTGGTGCTGAACGGCAGCCCGGCACTCCTCGCAAGATCCGCCGCACTGGCGCCGCGCGGCTCATCGCCCAGTAGTACCAACAAGCTCAGTGCCTTGCCGACCATGTCTGTCTTTGTGTCCTCTTTCACACTCATAGCTCGATGCTCTCACATAGTGAGAGCTATTTCTAGATGGTGGTGACTTCTCTTGACAAGTGACCCCACTCACAGCCACTATTGCTGTATTGCACAAGTAACTCTCACCATGTGGTTACTTGTCTGGGATTGACCGGCCGCACCTCGCTTGGGTCTCCCCACGAAAGCCAGATCCGCGACATCGTCGTCACAGAAGGAACCACCCATGAGCCAAACAATGCCGTCAGCGACGCCAGGCACTGAAACCGCCGCCGGAACCCCCAAAAAAGCCGCGCTTGCCAGCTTCCTGGGCAGCGCCGTCGAGTACTACGACTTCTTCATCTTCGGCTCGGCCGCGGCCCTGATCTTTCCCCACGTGTTCTTCCCGTCCGCCGATGCCAACGCGGCCATCATGTCCTTCGCGACGTTTGGCTTCGCTTATGTTGCCCGCCCCGTGGGCGCGGTGATCCTGGGCCACTTCGGTGACAGGATCGGCCGGCAGAAGGTGCTCATGTTCACCTTGGTCCTGATGGGTGCAGCTACCTTTGTGATCGGCTGTCTCCCCGACTTCAAGACCATCGGCTGGTGGGCGCCCGTCCTGCTGGTTCTGGCCCGTCTTTGCCAGGGCCTCTCGGCCGCCGGCGAGCAGGCTGGCGCCTCGTCCATGACGCTGGAGCACGCTCCGGACAACCGCCGCTCGTTCTTCACCTCGTGGACCCTCACCGGCACCCAGGGCGGCCAGATCCTGGCAGCGCTGGTCTTCATTCCTGTGGTGGCCCTGCCGGACGACATCAAGTACGGCATCGGCTGGCGTATTCCGTTCTGGTTGAGCGCTGTCGTGGTTCTGGTGGCGTTCTTTATCCGCCGCACGCTGCACGAGCCCCCGGCATTCGCAGAAGCCAAGAAGAACAACGAAATCTCCAAGCTCCCTGTTGCCGACCTGCTCCGCCTGCACTGGCGCGATGTCCTGCGCGTCGTCTGCTGCGCCTTCATCGCCGCAGTGAGCACCGTGTTCGGAACGCTCGCCATCAAGTACGCCCAGGACGTCGCCGGGGTCAACAGCACCATCACCCTGTGGCTCGTAGTTGTAGCCAACATCGTGGCCCTCGGAACACAGCCCCTGTTCGGCATGCTTTCGGACAGGATCGGCCGCAAGCCCGTCTTCATCTACGGCGCCCTTGCCAGCGCCGTCATGACCCCGGTCTTCCTGCTCACCTTGGAATCGGGCAATGTGCCGCTGATGTTCCTGGTGTCCGTGGTGTTCTTCTCCTTCGGGTACGCCGCTGCCAACGCAGTATGGCCGTCCTTCTACGGTGAAATGTTCAGCACCAAGGTCCGCTTCTCCGGCCTGGCTATCGGCACCCAGCTCGGCTTCCTCATGGCAGGGTTCGCCCCGGCAATCGTGACTGCACTGGGCGGAACCAAGCCCGGCGGGTGGGTGCAGATCTCCATCTTCACCGCCGTGATCTGCGTGATCGCAGCCGTCTCAGCCATGACGGCCCGCGAATCAGCCAAGACCCCAACTGCGGAGCTCGGCCTGCCCAAGCAAGCCCAGCACGCCTAAGCCCGACGCTTCTTCCCAGTGAGCTGGGACCAAGGCAGCGAAAACCCGGACTGTCACGAGACATTCCGGGTTTTTGCTTGCCCTAAACCTGAGGGCTTATGGCAACGGGGAAGGAGCCGCCAGACCTCGCCGATGCTACCGCGGGTCCACCGCCACCGGCTTGAACTTTCCCGTGCCCGTCCCGGAGTAAAGCAGCAGCGTTCCGTCGCCGGCTACGCCAACCAGGGTCGGATCGCCTGTGCCCGTGAAAGCGTTGCCGAGGGCAGCGAAGGAGGTGAACATGTTCCATCCAGAGCCCAGGTACTGCCGTGCGAGGAACCCTCCGCTGCCGTTGCCCGGGTAAAGCCACAGCGCCCCGTCCGTCCCCCGGGCAAGGACATCTTCCCGGCCGTCACCGTTGAAGTCGCTGCCCTGCATCACCGCGTTGAAGATATTCCACCCGGTACCGACCTGCTTCCATGGCTGGAATCCCCCGGCCCCATTTCCTGGGTAAAGCCATAAGGTTCCATCCGCGGCGCGCGCCAGGATGTCAGCCTTTCCATCACCGGAGAAGTCGCCCGGCGCCAGCATCTGCGTGAAGCCCTGCCAGCCAGTGCCGATCTGTTTGCGGGCAAGGAACTGGCCCTTCCCGTCGGTCGGATACAGCCACAGCGTCCCATCGGAGGCCCTGGCCACAAGATCCGGGTGCATGTCACCATCAAAATCGCCCACACTCAAAACTGACGTGAAGACGTTCCAGCCCGTCCCCACCTGCACGCGCGGCAAGAAACCACCCGAACCGTTGCCAGGGTAGAGCCACAGGATGCCATTGGTGCCGCGGGCCAAAATGTCAGCGACAGCATCGCCGTCGAAATCCCCCGCCTCCCACACCTGGCTGAACTGGTTCCAACCGTTTCCAATCGCCAAGCGGTCCGCGAAGCCGGTCCCGTCACCGGGATAAAGGGTCATGCGTGAACCGACGCCGAGGACGTCGGCCTTGCCGTCTCCGGTAAATTCCTGCCCGCCGACGATGTCGCCCGCCAGGTTCCACCCAGTCCCGACGGCGGTACGCGGCAGGAGGCTGCCCTTGCCGTCGCCGGGGTAGACGTAGAGGGTGCCGTCCGACGAACGGGCCAGGAGTCCTGCTATACCGCCCCCGAACGTTCCCGCCGCCGAAAGACTGGTGAACGCATCCCAGCCCTGGCCGATCTGCCGCTGGGCCAGGAAGCCTCCGGAGCCGTTTCCGGGATAGAGCCACAGCCGGCCATCGGTTCCGCTTGCCACCAGGTCTGCCCGGCCATCGCCGTTGAAGTCACCAGGTGCCACCAACTGGGTGAAGCCCTGCCAGCCAATACCTACCTGCAGGCGTGGCAGGAACCCGCCCTTGCCGTTGCCCGGGTAGAGCCACAGAGCGCCGTCGCTGCTGCGCGCCAGAATGTCAGCGAAGCCGTCACCGTTGAAATCGGAGGTGCCCAGTACGGCGTTGAAAATATCCCAGCCACTGCCAATTCGCACGGGCTCTTCAAGACGGTTTCCGGGCAGTCCTGCATAGAGCAGAAGCGAACCGTCCGCTTCGCGGGAAAGGACGTCGGCAAGCTTGTCGCCGTCGAAATCGCCGGCGGAAAAGCTCATCCGCGTCTTCAGTTTGGTGTCAGCGTTGATGGTCACCGTGGCCGACGTGGCGCTGACCGAGTTGATGGTCACCCTGGTGCCCGTATAGGTGGTGAAAGTGCTGCCTGCCTGCCAGGCATGGTTCTGGCTGTACCAACCATTAAAAGGGGTGGTGTCCGGCATAAGAATCAGTGACGAGGCGATGGTGGCACCGCCGCGCTGGACGATTTTGACGCCCTTGTTGCCGCCAGAGAGGTAGCTGTCGTAAGCACCCACAGGCTGCCGGAGTTCCAGGTAGTAGACCTCCCGGCTGACAGGATCCGTGAACTTGATGGCGCGCTGGGCCTCTGTGCCGCCCCAGGGCTTCAGGGTGTAACTCTTGACTCCCGTGGCCACGCCGGTATCGCGGATTTCGTCGCCTCGACCGAGGCCTCCGTAGTCCCAAAACGTGGAGCTGATGACCGGCGAGTTCCACTGCGCAGCGCCCATGATGTCTGTGGTGTCGCCGTATTCGCGGATGTAGCAGGACGGGTCCGTGAACTGGCCATTGCTGTTGACGCCGACGTCGGATGCCCCGCTGCGGCACTGCAGGGCATCAGCGTGCATCATGCCAATGACGTGCCCGAACTCATGGCTCATCACGTTATTGGAGAAGTTGCTGATCTGCGGCATCAAGACGCGGCCACTGTAACTGCCGCTGCTGTAGCCGGCGCCGAGAGCGTTCCCGGACAGGGTGGTGGTGGGAATGTAGATCACCAGCGCCGTGTACGGGCTCGCGGACCAGTTCAGCTCGCTGGTGATGGTGGCGATGATGGAGCTGTAGCTGTCGGTCGACTTCGCCCTGGACTGGTGCCCGGCAACCTTGCTGTTCACCGTCATGGACAGTTTGTTGGCCGACATCGCCTGCCAGTACTTGCTGGCGGCCTCCACCGTCTTTTCGGCGTCGGCCATGGAGACAGTGTTGGCGTTGTCCGCCAGCTTTGCCGTCACCAGCCGGACACGGATGTCCCCGGCGGGGCCAATCGCTGCCGCACCGTCACGGAGGAGGGAGTCGACGTCGGACTGTCCCTTGGGTGCATCGTCAGCCGGCGGCGTCTCGAACGTGTGATCAGAATGCGGGGTGCCCTCGACGAACTGGACGTTCGGATTATCCGGACCCGGCACTGGAACGGCCGTGGCGGGGGCCTGAACAAAAAACAGGCCGGTGGCAAACACCACCAAGCCTGTGGACAACGCGATTGATCGCCGCAAAACACCCATTAAATCTCCCGGGGACGGAGCCTGTGGTTCCTGTGAGTCTCAAGAACCGAGATCAGGCTACAGCCGCACCCGCGATGCGCCGGGAAGGCGGGGCTGCGTCACCGGAAATGCAACCAACCCGGAATGCTAACCGGACCCTAACCACCCCGAAATACCGTGGCAACATTGCCACGCCACACTGGAAGGGCCGGCAAGTGCAGGCACCAGCTCCAGCCCAGGAGGCCACCATGTTGAAGGAAGTCACAACACACACAACACGAGTACGCGCGATCAGCCAACTCCACCGTGGAGACGAGATCGAAGCCCGACTGTCCGTGGGACCCGCCTATGATGACGTGGTCATCCGCCGCGGACAGGTCCAGGAAACCGCGCCGGGTATCGGCGTTGTCTGGATCATGGATCACGCCTCCGGTATGAGGAAAGCCATCAATACCGACGAATGCAGTGTTTGGCGCGTCGCCTGAACCGGCCTGACCCCAAACCCCGCTCAGCCACCGGCCACGGACTGGACTATCAGGACCTCCTGGCCGGCTGCAACCTCCGTATCAAGACCCTTCAGACGCCGGACCTCATCACCGTTCACGTAAATATTCACGAAACGACGCAGCGCCCCGGTTTCATCACGCAAGCGCCTGGCCAGCACCGGGTAATCTCCGGTCACCGAATCAAGCAACTGTCCAACGGTCACAGCCCCGTCGGCGGACGCAGTCAGATAGGACTGTCCGCCGACGAGTGGCTGCAGGACACCAGGCAACAGGACCGTAAAGTCAGCCACAACGGGCCTAACCAGGTACCGGGGCGCTGGCTTGCCCTGCACGTGCGGCGCCCCTGGGGCTTCCCACCACGACGGCGGCCCTCACGCACAGGACGTCCGGCAAGTGCGAGGCCACTTCAGTAAAGGTCCCGCCCTCGTCGGCGCTGGCATATACGGCACCGCCACGCGTGCCGAAATACACGCCGACGGGCTCGGCGGTGTCCACGGACGCGGCGTCGCGCAGTACGGCGTTGTATTCGTGGTCCGGCAGGCCGGTATGAAGTTCTGTCCAGGTGTTGCCGGCGTCGTTGGTGCGGTGAACGCTGAGCCTGCTGTCCGGCGGGATGCGTTCTCCATCGGCCTTCAACGGAACCACCCACGCTGTTCCTTCACGCCGCGGGTGCGTCAGCATGACAAAGCCGAAGTCCGCAGGCAGCCCGTCCGCGATGGAATCCCAGTTCTCCCCGTTGTCATCCGTGCGGTACACGCCGTGATGGTTCTGCGCGTACAAACGGCCTTCGACGGCCGCGTCCGCTGCGATCTTGTGGACGCACTGACCGAACTCCGGGTTGGGATCGGGCATGAAGTAGGCCGAGATGCCTTTGTTTCGGGGCTCCCAGGAGGTCCCGCCGTCGAGCGATCTGTAAACGCCGCCCGTGCTCATGGCGATGTGGACCTTCTCGCCGGAAGGATCAACCACAATCGAGTGCGCCGCCGCGCCGCCATAGCCGGCACCCCACTCGCTGCGGTGCGGGTGGTCCCACAGCCCGCGGTTCAACTCGAAGTGTTCGCCCCCGTCGGTGGACTTCCATACTGAAATCGGCTCGCACCCGGCCCAGACAACGCCAGGGCGGGAGTCGGCGTCGGGATAGATCTGCCAAACGCGTTCCAAGGCGGCATCAGTGCCGTCCGGGAATTTGATGGCACCTTGCTCGGGCTCGGTCCAGGTGTCGCCAAGGTCATCAGAGTGGGCCACGGTGGGTCCCCAATGCTCTGATCTCACGCCCACCATAATCCGGGTTTTGCCGTCCCGCGTATCTATCCCGATGCTGGGAATCTCGCTCATCAGGAAGTGCGGGCCGGAAAGGGACCATTCTTTCCGGTCGGGGCTGGTTGCCCGCCACAGGCCTTTCTTGGTCCCGATCGCAATGACATAACTCTCTGCGGTATCTGCGGTTGCCATGCGTCCCATCGAACCACCAGGGCGGGTGGGTGGCAACGGTTTTTGGGCCTATGTGGATAGTCCCCTTTGCAGGGCAAGAACAACCCCTACGGTTACAGTGTGGTCAAACTCCAGATCGTGACGCAAAAATCGAGAAAACTTTTAGGGAGTTAAAGCGACCAACCTCCACCTGCACTGGAGAAAACGTGCTTGACTGTGGTTTTGCGGTCATGAGACCGAAACAACTTGCTGGGGGATCAGATGTTTTGCGAGGTCAAAGAGCCATGAGGCCATCACGAGGGAACTCCGCGGTTGTAGCCCGGTAGCGGGGCCGCGTCGTGATAGCAGTTTCGCTGCAAGAGGGAACGATTGTTCTGGACCCCTTCTCCGTCAGGATGGTCCTCGGCTTGGTCATTCTGACCCTGATCGTCATTTCCTGTGTCTCGTCCCAGCGGAGACGCTCGCCCTACGCCGAGTGGTGGCGCGTAGCTTTATGCCTCTTTTTGGTGGGCAATGCCGCTTTCCTGCTGAACGGTACTGACTTCCAGCTGTGGGCCAACCCCGTGGGCAAGGTCCTGGTTGTTGCCGGAAGCTTCTGCATCTGGGCGGGAGCGCGCACACTGCGCGACCACCGAGTGCATCCCTGGTTCCTGGCGGCTGCGTCCATTCCCAGCGGTGTTGCATCTGCACTGGATGACCCGGGAAACAGCGTATGGTCCGGCGGTTTGGTGTATCTGGGCCTGACAACGTTGGGCATCACGTTGGCGGGGCTGGAACTGTGGTTCGCCAAACCCGTCCGGTCCAGGATTACCAGGTTTCTGTCGATCATTGCCGGGCTGACAGCCTTGTATTACCTGTTCCGGACCGTCAGCTTTGTCCTGGACGGGCCCACCAGCCAGGTCTTCCGAACATTCTTTGGGTATGCGCCGGCCGCTCTGATGCATTTGATCCTGCTGGTGGCAGTGTCCTCCACCATGAACACACTCAGCAACAAGCAGTTGATCAAACGCCTCCGGGAACGTGCCGATCGTGACCACCTGACGGGCTTGCTTAACAGGGGTGCTTTCCTGGAGCTGGCCGCCCGGTCTCTTGCGGAGTCGTCCCCACGAGGTACAGCGCTGATCCTTGCGGATTTGGACAACTTCAAAGCCGTCAACGATGAGCATGGTCACGCAGCCGGCGACTCCGCGCTCCGGGCTTTTGCTGCGGCCTGCACTTCTTCGGTCAGGTCGTCAGACCTCGTGGCGCGGTATGGCGGGGAAGAATTCGTCCTGCTGCTGCCGGGAGCGACACAGCAGCGGGCTGAAGCCATCGCATCCGACATCAGTGGTCGGCTGGCGGCCATGAAGGGTCCGGATGGCCTGCCATTCCCGACAGTGAGCTACGGCGTGACGTCCACCGGCGCGGACGTCCAGGACCTGGCCTTCCTGATCAATGTGGCAGATGCCGCCCTCTACAGTGCCAAGGCCCAGGGCCGGAACAGGGTTGTAGGTGCGGACCCCGCGGACGCGGAAGCCGCAGCTGAAGCCAGCCACCCGCCGTCGTAATTCAGGACTCCGCCTATCTGGCCATCGGTAAGCGCACCAACGCCAACGGCTCCGCGGCGGCGGTGCCGGGCTTGGAGAAAGCGGCGAGTCAAGGGTAGGCCGTTCACTGCCCGCGGGCGCTTGGTATCGCGTTACGTGACGTTATGCCTAGGCTGTGGGAGGCAAGTGGGATTGGTCCCACCCGTGGAGCACGAAGAACAACAGTGACGGAGAGCGACGATGACTGAAGCAAACACCAATGCACGTGCACAACAGCTGAAAGCCCTGCACGAAGCCCCTGAAATCCTGAGTGTGGTCAATGTGTGGGACGCCATCAGTGCCCGCACGATTGCAGGACTTCCTGAAACGAAGGCCATCGCCACTGCGGGGCATTCCATTGCGGCAGCCTTCGGATATGCCGACGGAACCATGCCCCTGGACGTGGCGCTGGACGGTGTGAAGCGAATTGTCGACGCCGTGGATCACCCGGTCACCGCAGACCTGGACGATGGCTACGACAACCCTGCCGAAACCATCCGCCGGGCGATCGGGATCGGCGTGGTGGGCGCGAACGTTGAAGACCGCTTGCGGCCCTTCGACGAGGCCGTTGCCCGCGTACAGGCCATCATCTCGGCTGCTGCCGGGGAAGGCATCCCGTTCCAGCTGAATGCGCGCACCGACGCGATTGCCCGGGGTGGAGACCGGCCGATTGAGGAGAGCATCCAGGACGCCATCGCCCGGGGACGCGCCTTCCTGGACGCCGGAGCTTCGCTGGTCTTCGTGCCAGGTGCCATGACCCGTGAGGTCATCGAGCCCTTGGTGGAAGGCCTCGGGCACGGGAAGCTCTCCGTGATCGGCGCACCGGGAGCGCTGCCGGCCGCGGAGCTTCAGGAACTTGGCGTGGCACGCGTGTCCTACGGTCCGTTCACCCAGCGGGTGGCCCTGCGTGCGCTTCAGGATCTGGCCTCGGACCTGTACGGCTCCGGTGTCATCCCTGCCGACACTCCGGCGCTGAACTAGCGCCGCCTGCGTGTGCCTGCCTGTACCTGTCCCGTCCTCGAAGGCGGGACAGGTCAGGAGGCCGATCGGGTATCGAACGCCGCCGCGGATTCCCTCAGCAGCCGGGCCACCGTGTCCACAGGAAGACTCGCTGCCCGTCGCCGATCGAAGCGTCGCAGGGCGATATGGCGGGTGCCCAGCCCAGGAACGTCCAGGATGTCTACATGGTCGTGGACAACGCCGGTCAGCGCCAGGGTGGGCACAATGGCCACCCCCTCGCCGGCAGCGACGAGCGCCAGCGCGGTGAGGGTGTCGTGGTACTGATGGACAGTCTCAATCCGTGCTCCCGTCGAGTGGCGGAGGCGTCCGAGCACTGCAGTATTGGCTGCTGACGGCTCCACCCCCAGCCATGGCAAGTGCAAGCGGCTTAGGTCGATGTTGTCCGTGCCAAGCAGGCTTCCTGCGGGCACCACGAGCTTCCACGGCTCATCCAGCAGGGGCTCCTGGACCATTCCGGCCGCCATCGGATGCTGCTCTGCCGCCGTCGAATCCTGTTCGATGACCACAGCATCCAACTGTCGCTGGCGGAGCAGCCGCATCACCGCCGGGAAGCTGTCCTCAACGATCTGTATCTGCAGCTGAGGGTATTGGCTGCGCCACTCGGGAAGTCGCGGGATCACCACTGTGCGCATGAAACTGGTGAATCCGCCCACCCGCACGACTCCTGCGATGTTGACCTCGCTTTGCATCCGGGCGCGGGCGACGTTGAGTGCCCGTTCTATCTCTTCCCCTGCCTCTGCCATGGCCAAGCCGGCGGGTGTGAGCATTGATCCTTTGGGGGTGCGCAGGAGTAGCGCCTGACCTGCCTCAGTCTCGAGTTTGCTGAGCTGCTGCGACACCGCAGACGGCGTAATCCGCAGTTCGTCAGCCGCCGCCAGAACGCCTCCAGTGCGGGCGACAGCAAGGAGAACCAGCAGCCGGCGTGGGTCCACATCCATGTTAAGCACTCCTAAACACGGTCTTCAGAATATTGCAATTGATCTAAAGGTCATCGTCACTCAGTATTGACTCAAAAGCACGATTCAGCAACGCAACACGTCTAGCGAATCAAGCCTCCACTCCGGACCACACGCCGCCCGCCGGCGTCACCGGGGTGCCCAAAATCTTGAAAGGACTCCCATGGAACTGCTGTTCGAAATCACCGGCTGGGCCGGCGCAGTGGCAATGCTCGGCGGCTACATGGCAGTGTCCATGGGCTGGTTGCAGGCGGGCACCACCTTCCAGACCGTGAACCTCTTTGGTTCGTGCGCCTTCATCGTCAACGGCACCCTTCATGGGGCCTGGCCCTCCGTGGTGACCAACGTGGCGTGGTTCCTGATCTCCGCTGTGGCGCTTCTCCGGATGCGGGCCAAGGAGGGCCCCGCGCAGCGTCCTGTGCAGCCCATGCAGGCTGAGCACGTGACGCCCCATGCTCACGAGATCCACTCTCTTGCCCCGGACACTGCCGCCCAGGTGATCGTCGCCGCCGCCCGCCCAGTCGCCACCTGCGCCTAGCCCGACCGCACGCCGCGCCTGACCCCGCCGCCACGAGCAGTCCTTCCGCTGTGAACGGTCCGGGCATCACAAAAGGTAACGTCCCGCCGTCGTCAGCGGGACCGGAGCCTATTCTGGGCAAGTAGCCGCCGCCCTACCGTGAAGGAAGCCCATGCCCACCCCCGAACATCCCCTGCGCAAGCTTGGTTTCCTCACTATTGGCCTCTTCGATCCCACGGATCCCGCTGCCGGACACCAGTCCACGTTGGAGATCATCGAGCTCGGGGAGAGGCTTGGCTTCGACAGTGCGTGGCTCCGGCACCGCCACCTGCAGTTCGGGATCTCCTCGCCGGTAGCGGTCATGGCTGCGGCAAGCCAGCGCACCTCCAGGATTGAGCTGGGCACCGCGGTGACTCCGTTGGGCTGGGAAAACCCTTTGCGCCTTGCGGAAGACCTGGCCACCGTGGACCTCCTCTCCGGCGGCCGGATCAATCCGGGGCTGAGCGTCGGCGAACCCATGAATTACGACACCGTAAAACATGAGCTCTACCCGGACACTGCCGGCGTGGAGGACTTCAGCTACGCCCGCGTGAGCCGGCTTGCCCGCCTGATCGCCGGGGAGAAAGTGCGGGACTTCTCCGGTAAGCAGGGCGTGGTGGAAGAATTCTCCAACCGCGTGGAACCACACTCCGCCGGGCTGCGTTCGCGGCTTTGGTATGGGGCGGCGAGTATGAAATCGGCGGTGTGGGCAGGGGAAAACGGCTTCAATCTTCTCTCCAGCAGTGTGATCTTCCCGGACAAGGACCAAGAACCGGACTTCGCCGGGGTCCAGCAGTCACAGATCCGCGCCTACCGTGAAGCCGCAGCCCAGTCGGGGAACACCGCCCGGGCCTCGCAAGGCCTGGTAGTGATTCCCACAGACTCGGCCTCAGCTGCCCAGCGGAAGAAGTACCAACGCTACGTCGACGAACGTACGCCACGCACCCGCGCGCCCCAAGGGCCGAAGGGCATGATGTTCGCACAGGACATCATCGGCACCAGCGATGACATCGCCGAGCAGCTCTACGCCCACCGAGGATTCCAGGAAGTGGACGAAGTGGCCTTCGCGCTGCCCTTCAGCTTTGACCATGAGGACTACGTACAAATCCTCACCGACATTGCAGTCAAACTGGGGCCGGCATTGGGCTGGAAGCCCGCCGGCTAAGCCGCCGTCAGTCAGGCCAGCCAGTCAGTCCCGTCAGTCCACGAACTCGGATTGTGTCTCGATGAAGTCCCAATCCGCATCTGTCAGCACGCCGCTGACCTTGTCCGGATGGGGCCCGCCGGCCTCAGCAATATGCTGCAGCACGGGCAGCGGAAGTTCGTCGGCGCGCAGGTTCTCACGCAGCCATTCCTTGCTGTCGAGGTGCAGATCGAGCCACCACATGAAAATTTCCATCGCGGACCGCCTTCCGTCAGATGAGCCATGGGTTCTGATGCGCCGTGGGCCCGGATTAACCGTAGGCCGGGTCAGGAGCGTCTACAAGGGTCCGGCTCTTGTGGCGGGCCGGGCTTAGGGCCAATCTATTCCTAAGGGTGCTCCCGGCCCACTCGATGGTCGGCCGGACCGCCCGTCACACAAGGGATCCGCGATGGACTGTGACATCGAGCTGGAGATTGATGCCGGCTCTGCACGCGGCGAATACACGGTGCGCGTGGTCCGTGCACCGGCGGGAGGCCATGCCTCGGGCATGTTCACCCTGGACGTGGAGGGCATCCTTGGACGGCTCCCCCAGCTTGAAGCCACCGTCCTGGCGTCCGCTGTGGCCGCCCGCAGGACCATGCCCGTGGCAGAGATGGCCGTCCGTGAAGTGGGCCAGCAGTTGTTCCAGGCCTTGTTCACCCGCGAGGTTTACGGCACCTACCGGGCGAGCCTCGGCGCGGCGCAGCATGCAGGCCAGCAGCTCAGGGTGGTCCTGAGGCTGTCCGCCCCTGAACTGGCAACCATGCCGTGGGAGACCCTGTTTGATCCCGAAACCGAAACCTACCTCTGCCAGACTGAGCCCCTCCTCCGCCATGTCCCAGCGCCTGACTACAACCTGAATCCCCTGGATGTGGCTCCTCCCCTGCGCATTCTGGGGATCGTCGCCTCGCCGCGGGACCTGCCCAGCTTGGACGTCACCGCCGAGAAGGACCATCTGAGCCGGGCCCTGGCCGGGCCGGCGTCCGAAGGCCGGGTGGAGCTGGTCTGGGCGAAAAGCGGAACCTGGGATGACGTGCAATCCATGCTGCTGGCCGGGCCTTGGCATGTGGTCCACTTTGTAGGCCACGGCGACTACGACTCCCGCACCGACGAAGGCAGGATCGCGCTGGTGGGACCTGACGGAAGGGCAGCCATGGTCCGCGCCGTCCGCCTCATGGCCCTGCTCAGCGTCGCTGCTCCCCGCCCACGGCTGGTGGTGCTGAACTCGTGTTCCTCCGGGGAAATGGGGCAGTCGGACCTCTTCTCCGGCACCGCGTCCGCTCTGGTCCGGAGCGGGATCGGCGCCGTGGCTGCCATGCAGTTCGCCATCAGCGACTCCGCCGCCATCGCCTTCGCCCACGGCTTCTACGCAGCAATCGCCAACGGTCGCACCGTGGACGAGGCAGCGCGGGTGGGCAGAATCTCTGTCATGGCCAGCCCGGACGGAACGCTCGAATGGGTCACCCCGGCCCTCTACGTCCGCGGCGGCACCACCCAGCTGTTCACACTCACAGGAACACCGCGCGCGCCGGCTTCGGTTGAAAGTTCGACGGCGGCAAGGGCCCCGGGCGGTCAAGCTGCGGAACCAGCCCACGCATCTGCGCCGGCCTCACCGCCCGGAACCGGACAGGACCAATCCACGCCGGCCGAGGCGGCGCCGGTGCCGGCCACAGAACCGCAGGCCAACGCCGGGCAGGCCATGAAACGGGCGCAGTTGCGGGCCCTGTATGTCCAGGCGTCCGCTGAGTTGCGGGCCCGGCGCTTGGAACAGGCAGTGGAACTGTTCGAAGACCTCCTCACGCTGGAGCCTGGATACCGGGACGCGACGGCGCTCAGAGACAGCGCCCGGCACCGGCTGGAGCTGGACCGCACCTACCGTGAAGCGCTCAAAGCAGAGGAAGCCGAAGACTGGCTGGCCGCGGCTGATGGCTTCGCCGCGGTGCAGGAGGACCCCGGGTTCCCTGACGCCGCCGCCCGACGCCAGGACTGCGAGCGCCGGCAACGGATATCGGACCTGCAAGGAGAGCTTCGATACCATTCCTCCCTGGGATCCTGGGAAGCAGTGCTGGACGTGTCGGCAGAGTTGGCCACCGTGGACCCCAATGCCGCAGATCCCGATCGGCTCGCAACCGCGGCCCGGGCAGAGATCGAAAAGGCCAAGCCGAAAGAGCCACCTCCCGCTGAAGCGGCTGAGGTGCCTCCGACGCCTGGCGATCAGAGGCCCCACGGTTCGTACACGGCGGCGGATCTACCGGAGCGGCCAGCACGGACGAAAGACCCGACCCGCGCCAACCCCGGCCCATACACCGCCCCCGGCCCCGGCTCCCAACCGCGTTCAGTACTGAACCCAGCCCCTTCCGTCACCAAAGCCGAGGCACCCGCTGGGGTCCCGCCGTCGACCGCTGGCCTCCGGGGGTCAGCACCCGGCGTCCCAGCACCCGTCTCCGTTGGCGGGTTTGCTCCACCCCTGCGGACGCCCCTGCTGTGGGGCGGCGTCGCACTGATCGTGGCGGGCGGACTCGGGGCGTGCTTCGCGGTCTACTTCCTGTGGTTGGACGACAACTATTGGTACGAGAGCGGCGGCGACGGCTCCCTCCGCATCGTTTACGGCCTTGTGGCACCTCTTGGGTACCTGCTGTTGGCGGGCGCGGGCCTACCTGCCCGCACCACCATGGCCCGGGTGGTCATTACGGGGGTTGTTGTTTCGGGGGCTCTTTTTGGGCTCTCCGGGCTCACCGAAACGGTGGATCCAACTGCGGTGGTCGCCGGTTTTGTGCATGCGGGCTTCGGTTTGTGGGCGGGGATCCTTGCCCTGCGCTCCCGCACTTCCGAGCCGTACGGGTGGCTGCTGCTGTGGCCCACAGTGACGGTTCCGCTGGTCTGGGTCCAGGACAAGGGTGTCTTCCTTGAGTCCTGGTACCGGACGCACGCCTACTTTGTGCTGATTCAGCTGCTGGTTGTGTGCGCAGCCGGGATCGGTTTCGTGGTAGCGGCCCGCCGACTGCGGGCGTCGGAGAAGGGACAGGAACATGAGCAGGTTGGTTGAATTCACCACCGACGACGGCGGAACGGTTGTTGTGGAGGTCGCGAACGCAGCGGGGAGCCTGGTAACCCGGGGCGGTGATCACGCGGGGGACCATTCGGGGGTGTTCGCGCGGGCGCAGCAGACGTTCGAGCGGGCCCTGGCGCATGTGCGTCCAGCGGTGCAGGGGGTGATCGATGAGCTCCTGAGCCTGGAGAACCGTCCGGATGAGGTGAGCGTGGAGTTCGGCATTGACCTTCATGCCGAGGCGGGCGCTTTCATCGCGTCGGCAAGCACGGCGTCCAATTTCAAGGTGCGCCTCACGTGGAACAAGCCGGCGGAAACCTGACGTCGGCCCCTTCAACAGCCTGTTTTTTGGATCGCCCCGGCGCAACAATAAGGGTATGGCTGCGGAAAATTTCAGCGGACCGATTCCCTTGGTGGTGGGGGTTCTCCCGGACCAGCATGTGGAAGTACTCCAAACTGCCCGGACCTTGGCTGAGCGGCTCGGCGTCCCGCTGGTGTGCGCATATGTGGACGAGGCGAGTTACCTCGTCGAGTGGGACCCGTCCCGGGAGACACACCGGATGTCGCTCCACCCGGAGAAGGAAGACGCCGACGTCGAGGCCGTGCGCGGCGACCTCGGCAGGGTGATCGGGGAGGCGATGGACGGCGGCACGGCAGATTGGACCTTGCGCCTGCTGGCAGGTGACCCGGCGCGGGCCTTGGGCAGGCTCGCCGCGGACATCAACGCGTCCATGATCATTGTGGGAACGCCCGAGCCCGGTTTGGGGCACAGGATTTCCGAGGCACTCAACGGCTCAGTGGCCGCGTGGCTGAGCCATCACCAACGCCGGCCGGTGCTGATTGTCCCCCAGAAAAAACGGCCGGAAGCTGCCCATAGAAACTAAAGCGAAAGTACTTATTCGAGGTGGTGGCGAAGGGGTTGCGCGCAACGTAGAGTGATTACTGCAGGTCAGCGAAAGCGCCTGCTCAAAGACCGCTCCGGAGTGCGTATCCCCCAATAACGCACTCCGGAGCTCTTTTGTTTAACCCTGGAACGCTCTCCCACCCCCGCGCCCTTCGGCCCCACGACGGCGGCGCCCAGGTGAGTGCCGCCGTCGGACCTTAGGGGCAGCCTTCACTGTGTGGCTGGCTTCATGCCCCGTACCTTCACCACCCACTTTGAATCTCCGGGCAGTGCAACACGCCGCATTCACCGGCGTCTCCAGCCGTCAGCGGATTCAAAGTCGGTGGTTGCGGGACGGCCTACTTGTGAAAGCGGAGCTTCCACGGCGTAAGCGCCGACTCCAACTGCTCGCGGAGATTCATCTTCGAGGCACCTTCCACGCGTTCTTCAAAGTGGATGGGAATTTCGGCGATTGCCAATCCTCGCCTTGCCGCCCGGTAGTTCATCTCAACCTGGAATGAGTAGCCGTCACTTCGAACCGCCTGGACATCAATCTCGTTCAGTGCAGAGGCGGTCCAAGCCTTGAAACCCGCCGTTGCATCTTTGACTTTCAAGCCCAGGACCACACTCACATAGAAATTCGCCCAAGCGGAGAGGACCTTGCGATGCCAAGGCCATTCAGCAGCCGTGGAACCCCCGGAGACATACCGTGAGCCGATAACCAGCGCCGCGCCGGAGGTTTGAATCCGATCAAGCATGGTGGGAATTGCCAGCACGGGATGGGACAGATCTGCGTCCATCTGGATGACGATCCCGGAGCCATCGGCCAGAGCACGGGTCATTCCTGCCACGTACGCTCTGCCCAACCCATCTTTTTCTTTCCGATGGAGGACTGACACTCTTCCGCTGGATTCCGCTGCCAGTCGATCAGCCACAGCCCCGGTCCCATCGGGAGAGTTGTCATCGACAACCAGAACGTTGAGATTGGCAGCCAGTCTATTCAGTGGATCTTCATGACCTCCGCACGCCCTGCCTGCCCCGTGCCTTCGCCACCCACTTTGAATCTGAAACCACCCCGACACGCCACAAACGACGGCGTGTCGGACAGAGCCCACGCTCAAAGAAGGTCAGGAGGACACACGCCGCCCCACCACGGATGCCGGAACGGCCGGGATGCGCTGCCGTTTGGCGTAGACCCTTGCCCGTTGGCTGGACAACGCCAGCAGGACCAGGATGTCCGAGGCAAGTCCGGAGAGACCCGCTTCGAGAGTGAGATTCGCGGTCCCGGTGGAGTAGTCGACGGCCTGCACCAGGATCGAGATGGAGCTCAGGGCCATTGCGATTACCCGGGCGCCGTTGCTGCCAAGGAAAATCCGCCATGCCAGGAACACCTCACCGAGCCCGAAGAGCAGGACGATGACCGCCATGGTGACAATCGCCGTCGTCGTGGTTTCCGGGTCCAGGGCGACGTCTTCGAGTCCGATGTCGCTACCGGAGCCCAGCAGTGTCATCGCCAAGGTAAAAGCGGCAATCGCCCGGATACCAACCAGGACAGCGCCGGTCACGATAGGTGCCGGGCGCCGGTCACGGCTGTCGGTCCGGCTGGGCGGCTGGTCGGCGGGGACCTGGACACGGCTGGCGTCGATGATGGGAAGGTCGCCGTCGGTGGAGATGGAGTCACCGCCGCCGTTGCGGGTGTGATATCCGGTGGAGAAGTCCTCGATCACCTGCACCGTGACGGCAGGCTCGGCAGCGCAAACGGTGGAAACGATGTGGTCCCGCTCCACGTCCGTGTTCTGCTCGATTTTGTGCGTGATCTGCAGGGTGAAGAGCGAGAAGCCGACGCTGCGGTCGTACGTGCCTGCCGCGAGCCAATCCACTTTGTGCCCACCGGGGAGGAGCCACCCCTCAGGGCAACGCCAGAAGCGGACGTGGTGGCGTTTTCCTGGGGTGTTGTTGACCTCTTGTTGGTAAGCGAAATCCTGTTGCCGGTCGAAGAGATACAAGGGGCTGACCGGCGCTTCGGTGTAGCTCTGCCGGAAAATGGTGGAGCTTATGATGCGGCGGCTGCTGGCGAAAGTGACGTCGTCGGCCATGGTCCATCCTGCGGACCTCATGATCGCATGGACCTGGGGTTCGGCTCCCAGTAACGCAACATTGACGGGATCGCCCAGCAGCCCATCGCTGGTGCGTGCGCGGCCTATGAAATAGCCCGGAACGTAAATGGTGGTCAGGATCCGGTGCAGCCGCGGCAAAAGCAGGTAGGCAAGGAAGGCCCAGAAGACAACGGAGAACCACAGCTGGCCCCACCCCAGGTGGAAGCTTTCCCCCACCAGCAGGAAGGCCAGCCACACCGCGGCAACTCCACCCAGGACGAAGAACCCGTGATCGAGCCGGCTGTCCGTGACGCCGTTGTTCGGCACTTTATCCATGAAACTCCCCCTGTGGCCCCTTAAGCTTCGGGCCTCGGGTGGGCAGTTGTACAGGTTTATGTCAGCAGTTTCGGGACGTCGAGTTGTCCGTTGCCGATGAGCCACTGCACAGATTCCAGCACTGCCTGCTCGGGTTCGTAGCGCGGCGTATACCCGATCAGCGAGGTTGCCTTGTGGATACTCACGCAGTGATTGCGGGAGAGGTGGGCCCAGCTGATATCGGCAGATTCCTTGGTGGTGGTCCGCCGGAACTCCTCCCAGCCCACGGTTTCCATGCGGGGCACCTGCCCAAACCAGGAAGCAGCGACGCTCACGTAACCGCGCACCGTCAGTGCGCTCGGAGCAACAATATTGAAGTCCTCCCCGGCCGCAGCGTCCCGATTCAGGATGGCTTTCTCGAAGGCCTGCGCGACGTCGTCGGCATGCACATGGTGCATCAGTTCATTACCGATTCCGGGAATCCGGAGTGGCTGCCCTGAGGCAATCGTCTGCCACACTCCAGGATCGAGGTTGCCCAAGGGCCCGATCGGCTGCCATCCAGGACCCACGATGTGCCCAGGATGAACCGATGTTGTGGCCAACCCTCCGGAAGCAGTCTCCTCCTTGAGCATGCGCGCGATGTCACGCTTCTGGATCCCGTACTCATCCACCGGCTCTTCGGCGAAGTCCGCTCCTTCGGCAAGGGGCAACTTCAGGCTGACGCCGTATCGCCAGATGGAGCCACAGTGCAGCAGATGGCCTGTTTCGCCGCGCAAGCGATCCACCAGCGCAGTGGCCGACCCAACGGTGAAGCACATGAGGTCAACCACGACGTCGGCGCCCAGTTGAGCTATACGGTCACCAAAGATACCCTCGCGGTCCTCGAGCTCACGGTCCGCGGTGACCTGGCGGACCTGCTCCCACTCGGGGAAATCGGCATAGGGCAGGCGGCTTCCGCGGCTGATGTTGACGACCTCGTGTCCGGCGCGCACAAGCCTGGGGACAAGGAAGGACCCAATATGGCCGCTGCCACCGATAAGTACGATTTTCATGGGTTCTCCGATCTCCACGAGTCACGGTACTGGCTTGTGGGAGTGATCGGTAGGTCCGCACGAGTTCCGGGGACCGCGGGCGGCTTCCACGTCTCCGGGCAAATCTCCTAAGCGTCGAAGTGGGTCCGGACCTTCGGGTCCTTGGTCAGGGAGGAGACTACCGAGGAGGCAAGGTCCCGGAGTTTGACGTTGCGTGTGCTGGAAGCGACCTGCAGGATCTTCATTGCCGCTTCCTGGCTGCAACGGTTTTGGGCCATGATGGCGCCGGTTGCCAGGTCAATGGTGGTCCGGGATTCCAAGGTGGCGAGGAGATGCTTCTTTGTTTCGGCCAACTGGCTGAGACGAACCGCCACGCGAAGTGCCTTGGACGCGTGATACGTGTACGCCTGGACCACATCAATGTCCACCTCGGTGAATCCGCGGGCCTTGGTGGAGTACAAATTCAGGCCGGCTTCGGCCTCCCCCTCAAGGGCCAGGGGAACGGACAGGCTGGATCCCACCCCCACCTGGACCGCGGCCGACGAGAAGGAGGGCCAGCGGTCATCGTTTGCCAAGTCAGGCACATGCACGACGACCTGTTCCCTGATCGCCGAAAGGCAAGGCCCAGCACCTATCGTGTATTGCGTTTGGTCGAGGCGCATTGCCCGTTCTTCACTACTTGCTACTGTCACGGGCTTCTTCCGACGCATGAGTGTGATGCTGCAGAAGGCGAGCGCAGGGTCGGTCAAAGTGACCGCTGAGAAATCGGCAAGTTCATCCAGCATTTCCTTCACATCCTGTGTCTTCAGGACAAGATCTTGCATGCGGTCAACGACGTAACTCGCGGGCAGAAGGGTTTGTTGCGCCACGATTGGCCTCGTTCCTGGATATTGGGGCGGTGTAAGAGTTTTTGCTCAAGGAGTCCACAGGCCGGGCAGCTACCCGGGGGCAGTCACTGCTGCGGCTCTCTCTGGTGCGGTAAGCGCCAGGTGCCGCTGCCATGGGTGGGGATCCGTCGTAGAACTGGTGTTGCCCGGAACGTGCCATGCGCGGCTCTTTCCGCTCAAGTGACCTTGGTTCCGCCGTAGGGCAACGGCGGCTGGGCCTCCAGACCTTGCACAGGGGATCTGGAGGGGGCCGGAAGGGCGCTCTCGCGAATCCGGAAGGAAACATCATGGCCGGTTCCCCTGGGCTCTGGGGCCTCATACTGAACCGTCTACATCAACTGACTACATTGTAGACAATACACGTAGACTACTAAATAGACAATGCATATTCACTACAATGTAGACTGTTTCTGTAGTGGCTGATAGCCGCTGCTTCCCTCCTCAAGGAGGTCCCGTATCAAAGCATCCAACAGGAGGAAAACCATGGCTCCGGCAACGAAACCCCTGGCCGAGGCGGCACCGGGCAGGAAGCAGGCGCTCAGCCGGGAGTTGGTTTTATCCACCGCACTGGCCTTGGTGGACGCTGAAGGACTCGACGCTCTCACCATGCGACGGCTCGGGCAGGAACTCGGCAGGGACCCCATGGGCCTGTACCGCTACGCCAAGAGCCGGACGGAACTGCTGGACGGAGTCACCGAACTGGTCTTGAACGAACGGACCATCTTTCCGGACGACCCGGACTGGCAGGGCCAACTCCGCCGGATCGCCCACGACCTGCGCCTGATAGCACTCCGACACCCCAATGTCGTCCCCCTCCTGGTCACGCGCCCCCTATCCACCCCCATGGGACTTCGCCCGGTCGGCACCCTGCGCCCCCTCGAACAGATCCTGGACTTACTCATTGAGGCCGGGTTCGCCCCCTCGGACGCGCTGCACGTCTATCGCGCCTACTACGGTTTCCTCTACGGCCACATCCTGAACGAGCTGCAGGAATTCATCGTCGACCCTGACGAGGACGAAGCTCTCCTGCGCCTCGGCCTCCACCGCCTGCCCGCCAAGGAATTCCCGCGCCTCCGCGCGATCGCCCCGCTCCTGGCCGACTATGACGGTGAAGACGAGCTCGATGAAGGCATCACCATCCTCCTTGCCGGCCTCTCCGCACGCCTCACGGAACCCACGCACCAAACCCAGGCGTGAGCCCTGTCCGGGAACCGGAACTCTATACGTCCGCGCCAGGGCGGCGCGTCAAACCGGCACCTCATCACGAGACTTACTTGTTCCAGGGTTAGACAAACGGCAGGCTCCCCCGACTAGCATGAATAGTCCGGGCAAGCCCGGGTACGTGACCTCTTGAACGACCCCCCTCGGACGGTCGGCGTTGACGCGGCGACCACGTAAGGAGACAACTGTGCGGGAGCCTGCAGTCAACACGAGCGTGTCAGAAATCAGCGAAACTCCAGAAGAAAATCCGGAGGAGACGCCACAGGAAACGCCCGATGAAATCGCAAGCGAACCGGCGGAAATCACCTTTGACGAGCAGTTCTACCCGGCCCGGCCCAAGGCGCTCCGGCCAATCGCCCGAAGGCGCCAGTTCTTTGCCGCCCGGCCCTCCTTGGAATTCGACGGCCTGAACTCAACCTATGTGGACTGGCTCAGGAACCAATCCATGCTGGGTGATGCCAACACTATGGCCCGCCAGTTGTCCGGGCAGGCCAGCATGTGGCAGAACTCGTACGCCAGGCCCAATCCGCGCGCAGCCGTTGAGCGTTCACCTGTCTGGTTCACCGCCTATCCGTTGTCCTTCATCACCAAGGATGGCCAGTCCTTCCTTTCGGCGCTGGGTGATCCCGAGCTCTGGGATGCGTTCAGCAAGATTGGCATCCGTGGGTTGCACACGGGCCCTGTGAAGCTGGCTGGCGGCATCCGTGGCTGGTCGCAGACACCCAGCGTGGACGGCCATTTTGACCGCATTTCCATGGCGATCGATCCGGCGTTCGGGACGGAAGAAGAATTCCGTCAGATGTGCGAGGTCGCCAACGAGCACGGCGGCACCATCATTGACGACATCGTCCCCGGGCACACAGGCAAGGGCGCGGACTTCCGGCTGGCTGAGATGAACTTCCGGGACTACCCCGGCATTTATCACATGGTGGACATCCCCGAGGAGGACTGGCACCTTTTGCCGGACGTTCCCGAGGGCGAAGACTCGGTGAACATCAGCCCGGCCGCTGAGGAAGCCCTGCAAAAGGCGGGCTACATCATTGGGCGGCTGCAGCGGGTCATTTTCTACGAACCCGGTGTCAAGGAAACCAATTGGAGCGCCACCAAGCCCATTATCGACACCACGGGCAAGACCCGACGCTGGGTGTACCTCCACTACTTCAAGTCCGGCCAGCCGTCCATCAACTGGCTGGACCCAACGTTCGCCGGCATGCGCCTGGTGGTAGGTGACGCACTGCATTCACTGTTGGACCTCGGCACCGGTGCGCTGCGGCTTGATGCCAACGGCTTCCTGGGCGTCGAAAAGAGCGCGGAAGAGGAGCCGGGATGGTCGGAGGGCCACCCGTTGTCCGAGGCGGCAAACCAGCTGATCGGCTCCATGATCCGCAAGGTGGGCGGGTTCTCCTTCCAGGAACTCAACCTCACTATCGACGACATCAAGGCCCAGTCAGAATCGGGTCCCGACCTCTCATACGACTTCATTACCCGGCCCGCATACCACTACGCATTCGTCACAGGCGATACCGAATTCCTGCGCCTGACCCTGCGCCTCTCCATGGAGATCGGGGTGGACCAGGCCTCTTTGGTCCACGCCCTCCAGAACCACGACGAACTGACCTATGAGTTGCTGCACTTTGCCGCCGGGCACAGGGACGACGTTTTCGAGCTTGGCGGTGAAGAACTGACCGGAGCCGAAGTTGCGGAGAAGGTGCAGGAGACCCTGCGGGAACGTCTCACGGGCGAGAATGGGCCCTACAACGCACTGTTCACCACCAACGGCATCGCTTGCACCACGGTCAGCTTCATCATGGCCGCGCTGGGTATCAAGGACCAGGACGCCATCACCCCTGAGCAGGAAGCCCAGGTACTGGACGCCCACGTGCTGTTGTCCATGTACAACGCGCTGCAGCCGGGCGTCTTCGCACTCTCGGGCTGGGACCTCACCGGCATCACGGCCCTGGACCGCGAAACCGTCAAGGAACTCACGTCGCAGGGTGACACACGCTGGATCAACCGTGGAGCCCACGACCTCATGGGCACCAGCCCGGACGCGAAGACCTCGCTGGCCGGCATGGCCCGGGCCCGCAGCCTCTACGGTTCCCTGCCCGAGCAGCTCAAGGATTCACGCTCCTACGCTCGCCGCCTCCAGCAGATCCTCACAGTGCGGGAGGAGTCGGGCATTGCCACCAGCACCTTGCTGGACGTGCCGGACGTTTCCAACCGGGGACTGCTGGTGATGGTCAACCAGCTGGCCGACGGAGCACTGCAGGTAACGGTCCTGAACTTCTCGGACCAGGACATTGCAGGCAGCATCCAGTCCTCACACCTCGTGCCCGGAGCTACCGTGCATGACTTGTTCAGCGGCGAGGACGTCGGCCAGGTGGACGACCTCCACAGCTTCTATCTCGAGCTGCCGGCCTTCCAGGGCACGGCCCTGCTGTTGAAGGATCCGGTTGTTGAGGAAGAGACCGCCGAATAGGAAGCACGACGTCGGCGCTCACGGTGAGTGCCGACGTCGCGGTGGTTCAGGCGCCCGGGATGCCATGAGGGTAGGGACGCACATCCTCGACGAAGATGAGCGGCCGGCCATCGGCGCAGGCCCCCACGTCTTTGGAGTTCACCTCCAGGCCCCCATAGGAAATGACATCGCCGATGCTGAAGAACGCTCCATCGGGCATTAGCAAACCGGCGTCGGTGACCTTGGTTCCCGTGGGAAACAGGAGGCCGTTGCCGATACACCCGTTCTGGTCTGCCTCAAGTTTCTCCGTTCGGAGGACGTCCGGGCGCATGTAGATGCCACCGGCTATGAGGTTATCGATCCCGGTGGTGGCAGCGGCCAGCTTTCCTGCCCCGCCTGTGACGATCTCCGGTTCCACTGTGGGCGTCGGGGAGCCGGTAATCTCGGGCAGCGGCGAAACACCCGGCGGGTTGGACGCACTGTTGTGCGGCTCGGCGGCAGGCTGCGTCCCAACGGGCACATCCTCCAGGAGGGTATTCGTGGGCAGGGATGCGGTCACAACGACCCCCACCATCACCGCAGCGGCCGCTGCCGCCAGCCCATACCGTGCCAGCACGGGAAGAGGCCGCCTGACGGGCCGTTGATGGGCATCTCCGATGGACCCACCCACGGCAAGCTGCTCGGCGTCGGTGGCCATCACCGCCAAACTCATCTCCCGGCTGCGGGCCAGTTCATCTTCCGTCACCGCAAGGGCGGGATCGGCCGCGGTCAGGCGATCCAGGGTGGACATCTCGTTGTTACGCATTTCTGGGATCCTCCGTGATGTGGTCTGTACGAAGCAGGGTGCCGAGTTCCTTCCGTGCCCGGTGCAGACGCATCCTGACGGCCGTAGCGGTGACATCGAGCAGGTTTGAGACCTCGGCGGAACTGAATCCGTCCCAGTACGTCAGGAGAAGGACCTCGCGTTCCTCGGGCTTGAGCCGGTCCAGCGCTTCCCTCACCAGTCCGTCGTCGGATCCCAACTCAGCCGTCCGCTGCCGCTCCAACTGCTGCGTGAGGTTCTGCGAGCGGACGGTCGAACGGTAATGATTTCGGAGGACGTTGCGGGCAATGCCAAACACCACAAGCACAGAGAGTTCCTGGTCCTGTCGGGACTTTTCCCACGCAATCCGGAAAACGTCTGCGGTGAGGTCCTCGGCCGTGGACGCACCCTCCGTTCGGCGCCTCCGTTTGCAAGCTCATACCCCGTTAATGTCCGGCAATCGGAAAAGTGTAACGAGCCCTGGGAAAACACACGGAAAGCACGACGTCGGCACTCACGGTGAGTGCCGACGTCGCGGTTTGGCGTTGATCGCCTGCAGCGTTAGTCGCCTACGGCGTCGCGGCCACGGCGGAGGATCAGAGGATCGGCGTCGTAAACCACCGAGGTGTCCTTGTCCTCATAGTCGAATTGGTTCAGGAAGTAGCGCATGGCGTTGATGCGGGCGCGCTTCTTGTCATTGGACTTGATGGTGATCCACGGCGCGTGGTCGGAGTCCGTGTGCAGGAACGTCTGTTCCTTCGCCTCGGTGTACTCCTCCCAGCGGTCCAGGGATGCAAGGTCCATGGGCGAGAGCTTCCAGCGGCGGACGGGGTCGATCTGGCGGATGGCGAAGCGGGTCCGTTGCTCCTGCCGGGTGACGGAGAACCAGAACTTGGTCACGTGGATCCCGGCGTCCACCAGCATCTTTTCGAAGACCGGCGCCTGCCCCATGAAGGTGTCGTATTCGTCGTCTGTGCAGAAGCCCATGACTTTCTCCACGTTGGCCCGGTTGTACCAAGAGCGGTCGAACATGACGATCTCGCCGGCTGTCGGAAGGTGCTGGATGTAGCGCTGGAAATACCACTGGCCCTGCTCCCGGTCCGAGGGTTTGGCCAGCGCAACTGTCCTGGCGGACCGGGGATCCAAGTGCTCCGTGAAGCGCTTGATGGTGCCGCCCTTGCCGGCGGCGTCCCTGCCTTCGAAGACAATCACGTGCTTGAGTCCGCGGTCCTGGCCCCAGTACTGGAACTTCAGCAACTCAATCTGGAGTCGGTACTTCTCCACCTCGTACTCATCGCGGGTCATCCGCTCTTGGTACGGATAGTCCTCGTTCCACGTTTCAACAGCGGATCCACCGGGATCGATCAGGTCGGGGTCCTCCCCTTGCCCGCCGCTGATGGTGTAGCCCAACTCCACCAGGTGATCGATGGTCTCCCGAAGGTTGTCCCTGACCCACCAATCGTCCAGTGATGTGGATAGTGAGTTTGCCTCCGTCATGCGGTCCTCCTGGTCAGCCGTGTGGTGCGCGGCAGCCTAGCAACGGATGGTGACGGGAATATGAACAGGGTTTCGGCCATCAGCCGTGATTGCGGCGGTCCTCTGTTGTGGTGAACAGCAGCCAGGCCAACCAGACGCCCACAAGGATTGCGGCGCCAGGCAGCAGGTCCAGTGGTTCGATATCCCGCCCTTCAGGGAGGAAGCCGAAGCCGATCCATACAGCGGCAACCACCACCACCAAGCTGATGGCGTCGGACACCAGTTCCAGGGACCTGCGGCGAACCAGCTTGATCACCAGCTCTCCTGCCATGATCAGAGCGATGGCAGACCCCATTCCCAGCGGATAGGCGCTGAACCCCGGAACCAAATCCTGCGATGCAGTCCACGCCATGAAGATCAGCAGACCCGCTAAGAGTGCGAGCGAGGTGATGAGGGACGCCGTGATGGTCATCCCCGCCATGCGCCGGTCCTTGTCGTGGCGCTTCCCCGGAATGTAGTCCCACGCGCCGCGCGTGAGCTTCACACTGATCCACCCGGCAATCACCACCAGGACCAGTGGGACCAGCACGGGCGTGACGTAGTTGTTGCTGACGGCCCAGAAGACGGCCAGAAGCGCTGTGTAGACCTGGGGCGTTGCGAAGACTCCCAACCACCAGCCCAGCAGGAATTCCTTTCGGGCTCCGGGAAGGTCAAGGGGATGGACAAGAAAGCGGGTTTTCGGGTCCGGTAGCTGGACCTTCTCTTCGATGGGATTCACGATGTCCTCCAAGGGACCTGCTCAATGCAGGGCGGACGAAGACCTGCCCGTGCAATGTCGTATACCTTCTGGCGCGCCACTCCGAGCTCTGCGGCCACCGTCACGGCGCTGTACTCGTCCAGGAGTTCAGCGACAGCCACTGACCTGATTCCGGATGCCCTGGAATTGAGATGTGCGGCAAAGACACTGACCTCCGCGGACAGCAGGGCCACGGCCAACGGTCCGCCAAACGGTTCTGCCCAGCCCTGGCCGCCCGCTGCGGCTGCCGCGTAGAGGGCATCCCCGCCATCGGTCAGGACGGCGTGGAGCTGTTCCGGGGTGATCCCGCGGTCCACAAACCTCTTGGCTGCGGTGTCGCGGGAACCGTCGTCGGCCCGACGATGGGTGAGCACGTGCTGCCACTGCGGATCAAGGGTTTGGGAAGCTGCTTTGTCACCCCCGGGTTGACTTGTCATGAGTCCATAGTCCTCACACGGCAGTGAGGTGTCAACCCCCGGGTGACACCTCACTCACCTGCGGGGGCGGCAAGCTCAATCCAGTAGCGGCGGAAGGCCTTGCCCTCGCCGTCCAGGCGCACATCTTCCAGCACGCCGCCGCTTCGCTGAATGGTCCTCGCAGAAGCCGCATTGTTGTCATCACAGGTCAGGAGTACCCGCTCAGGCCCTCCCCCTGCAGCCAGGCTGGAGCACATCTCCCGCAGGGCCCAGGTTGCCACACCGCGGCCGCGATCCGAAGGGCGGACGCCGTATCCAATATGGCCGCCGGAGTTCAGGAGGGAAGGCGTGAGGTAGTGGCGGAAGGCAATCGAGCCCACGTATCGCGAATCCTCTGTTATCCAGCGAAAGGTGCAGGGGACGATGCCGTTCACTTCCTGGGCATGCTCAGCGTCCGCCAACTTTCGGACCCACGCGGCAAAGCCTTCGGCTGTGCTGACGTCATCGCCGGCGAACAGCCCGGCGCCGTCCTGGTGGGCGCCGTCCCATTCGCGGTGCGACTCGATGAATGACTCGTAGAGGGACACGTCAGGAGCGGTAAGAGTAAGCATGGTGACGACTCTAGGCCCCGCTGACCCGAACTTCTTGTCAAGCCAATTTACGGCCCTGGACCGCTGCGTGCGTCTTCTTCAGCGCAGAGACGGACGCATCGTAGGAATGCTGGGCCACTCCAACAAAGAGGCAGTCAACCACCATCATCTGGGCGATGCGGCTACCCATGGCCCCGGACCTGAAGGGCGTCTCCCGCGCGGCGGTATTCAGCACAATGTCGGCGGTCCGCCCCAGCGCCGAATCGGCATGGTTGGTGACCGCGACGGTGGTTGCTCCTGCCGCCTTCGCCGCCAACAGGAAGTCGACCGTATCCACGGTTGTGCCCGAGTGGGAGACGGCGACAGCAACGCCGTCGCCGTCCAGAAGGGCCGCAGATGCCAGCGCCGCATGGGGGTCCGCCCAGCTGAAGGACGTCAGGCCAATCCTGTGCAGCTTCTGCTGCAGGTCCTCGCCCACCAAGCCACCCGCCCCAACGCCGAAGATATCGGTCTTCCGCGAGGTGGAGATGACCTCCACCGCCTGGGCGAGTTTGTCGACGTCGAGCACTTGGGCCGTGTCCGCTATGGACATGGTCTCGTTGAAGGCAATTTTGGAGACGATGTCGCGCAGCGAATCGGACGTGTTGATGTCCTCATAGACTCCCGCCGGCACATTGTTGGCAAGGCTCTCGCGCGCGGTCTCCCGGGCCAGGTCCAGACGCAGATCCGAGTACCCGGTGTAGCCCACCTTCTTGTAGAAACGGACAACCGACGTGGTGGACGTCCCGCCCTGCTCGGCAAGATCCCCGATGGACATCATGGCCGCACGGGAAGGATCCGCCAGGACGAGCTCGGCAATGGCGCGCTCTGAGGGGCGCAACGTCGGCAGTGCCGAACGTATCCGCACTAAGACGGTCCGTGACAACTGCCCGCTCAGTGCCTCTTCCATGGTGTTTCCTTCCAGCCGACCCAGCCAATCCACGGTAGCGGCAGGCCCATGTAAGTAATTTACCCAAGGGCGGCGTCGGAGGTAAACGATTGACGCAGATCATCCCAGCGAATACGGTCGATGTAAGCGACATCACAAAAGTTGTCATGCCCTGCTCATCCGGAAAGGCTCCCCATGACACTCAACCGCCGAAAACTCATCCACGCGTCGGGACTGGCGGCAGCGGCCGCCGTCGTGTCGCCCTTTGCCCCGAGCGCCAGTGCAGCCACCGGACTGGCCACCCGCCCCGGAAAGCCTGGAACAGTTACCACCGGCGCCGACGTTGCCGCCGCCGACAACTGGGGCATTTTCGCCGACCGCCGGGTGGGAGTCATCACCAACCCCACCGGAGTCCTGGCGAACTTCCACTCGATCGTTGACGACATGGCGGAAAAGGGCGTCGACGTGAGGGCAGTCTTCGGTCCCGAACACGGCTTCCGGGGCACGGCCCAAGACGGCGCCAGTGAAGGGACCTCCGTGGATCCCCGCACCGGCATCACGGTCTACGACTCCTACGGCGCCGATGTGGACCACTACGTGGGCTTTTACGAAAAGTCCGGCGTCGACACCATCTGCTTCGACATCCAAGACGTGGGGGCGCGGTTCTACACCTACATCTGGACCATGTGGGGTGCCATGCAGGCCGCCTCCCGGACGGGTGCCAGGTTTGTCGTCCTGGACCGTCCCAACCCGATCGGCGGGCAGGCAAGGGGGCCGGTCCTGCAGCGCGGATTCGAGTCCGGAGTAGGAAAACTGGGCATCGCACTCCAGCACGGCATGACCGTGGGTGAGCTCGCCAAGTACTTCAACGCGGTGCATTTGCCGGCCGTGGGCCTCGCTCCCCTTCAAGACCTCCACGTGGTTGAAGTACAGGGGTGGCGCCGCGAGATGACCGGCCCGGAGAACCGGGCATCGTGGATCCTGCCGAGCCCCAATATGCCCACCCCGGAGACCGCCCTCTTGTACCCGGGCACGGCACTTTTCGAGGCCACCAATATGTCCGAAGGCCGCGGAACCACCAGGCCGTTCGAACTGATCGGCGCCCCCTACGTGGATTACCGCTGGGCCGAGGCGCTCAACGGCAAGGGCCTCGCCGGCGTCACCTTCCGCGAGGCCTACTTCCAGCCCACGCTCTCCAAGAACCAGGGGGTCATCTGCGGCGGAGTCCAGGTGCACATCACCGATCCTGCCCGCGTTGAGGCCCTGGAAGTCGGCACCCACATGCTGGTGGAAGCCAAACGGTTGTACCCGGGCTTCGCGTGGCGCGGCGACGCCGGACGCTGGATGGGGCTGTTGAGCGGGTCCGCCCGCTTTGCCGAACAGCTCGACGCCGGTGCTGACGCCCGCACCATCACGGACAGCTGGCGGGCGGAACTGGGTCAGTTCGTCCGGGATACCCGCCAATACCTCCTCTACAACGGGCCACGCTAGGCCAGCCGGAAATACTGTGACGATTGGGATGGGAATTCACATGCTCAGAAAAGGAACTACCTTGATGACGGCCGCCGCCACGGCGCTGCTCATGACGGGCGCGGGGGTGGTGACGGGCGCCGGCGCTGCAGTGGCGGAAGTCCCCACCACGGCACGCACGACGACGGTCACCGCCTCACCGGACATCGAGGCAATGATCTCCGGCATGTCGCTGGACGAAAAGATCGGCCAGATGACCTGGACCCACGTTTACGGATCCTCGGCCGATGACACGTCCATGGCGGCAAGCAACCAAGCACGTTACGGCGTCAATACTCCGGCGGAAGTCGTGGCCAAGTACAACCTTGGCGGCGTCCTCTACTTCGCGTGGTCCGGGAACACCAACAACCCCCGGCAGGTTGCGGGGCTGTCCAACGGCCTGCAGGAAGCCGCGGTGGGCCAGGACGGAACCGGCATTCCGCTGGCGGTCACCATCGACCAGGAAGGCGGCCTGGTTGCCCGCATCGGACCGCCGGCCACCGTTCTCCCGGGAAATATGGCGTTGGGAGCTACGGCAGACGCGGAACTTGCGAGGGCGCAGGGCGAAATCCTGGGCTCTGAGATGCGTGCCATGGGCATCAACGTGGACTTCGCGCCGGTGCTGGACCTCAACTCCAACCCGGACAACCCCGTGATCGGCATCCGCTCCATGGGCGAAGATCCCGCGTTGGTCAGCGCGCTCGGCGTGGCGCAAATCGACGGCATCCAGGAACACAACGTCGGCGCGGCAGCCAAACACTTCCCCGGCCACGGCGATACCTCGGTGGATTCCCACTACGGGCTCCCCACCGTCACCTACGACCGGGAGACCCTGAACCAGCACCTGAAACCCTTCAAAGCCGCCATTGACGGTGGCGTGGACATGGTCATGACAGCGCACATCATTGTGGAGGCCATCGACGCAGAGATGCCCGGCACCCTGTCCCACAAGGTCCTCACAGGATTGCTTCGGGATGAGCTGGGCTTCAAGGGCCTGGTCACCACCGACGCCTTGGATATGGCCGCGATGGCCGCCGAATGGCCCCAGGAAGAAATAGCCGTCAAGGCCATCCAGGCCGGCTCTGACATCCTGCTTAACTCCCCCGATGTGGACGCCTCGTTCGCAGGTGTCCGTGCCGCCGTCGAGTCCGGAGAGCTCGCCGAGAGCCGCCTGGATGAGTCCGTCCGGCGGATCCTCGAGTGGAAGGTCAAGCGGGGTGTCTTCGAGCAACCGATGGCAGACCCCAACGCTGTGGACACCCTTGTTGGAAGCGCAGAGAACCTGGCCACGGCCAAGCTGATCTCGGACCGGGCAGTGACCCTGCTCCGCAATGAGGGCAAGGTCCTGCCCCTCGCATCCGGCAGCTCGGTACTCATGGTGGGGGCCGGTTCAGCCTGGCCGGAGCTCGCGGGACCGATGCTCAAGGAGCAGGGATTTACGGTCACTGAAGACTACGAGGATGGGGCTTCCCCGTCCTCGGCATACCGCGCGCGTGCGGTAGCCGCAGCCGGCACCGTGGATGCCGTGGTCTTCGCTTCGTACAACGCAACCGGCAACGCTGCGCAGCAGCAGATGGTGGCGGAGCTGGCAGCCACTGGGACCCCCGTCATCGTTGTGGCCACACGCAACCCCTACGACATCAGCGTCTTCCCCGGCGCCGACGCCGTGCTCAACAGTTACGGGGTCAAGGACGTCAATTTCCACGGTGCCGTCCGTGCCATTTCAGGGGCGGTGAACCCCGGCGGCAAGCTTCCGGTCAACATACCGGAGGCAAACGGCGACGGCGTCCTGTTGCCTTTGGGCTTCGGCCTCCACTACGACACCGCGACGCCGGCAACGGTCACCTTCACGGACAAGCCGGGCCGCGGGCAGGACTCGTACACGGTCCCGGCGGTGGACGGCGTGGTCTACCTGGTTGACGGCAAGGAAATCGCGGCCGGAACGTACAAGAAGCCTGAGGGCACTGTGACAGTCACTGCAGTCCGCGGCAAGGGGTACGTCTTTACCGACGGCGCCGTCACCGAATGGAGCCACACGTTCACCACGGGGCTGCCCAAGCCGTAAGGCGCAGGTTGAATGGTTAAAAGGCTCACACCACCGACGAGTTCATCAGTGCGACCGTGATGAGCAGGGCAACCCCGAACATCGGCAGGCAAAGGACCATGTTGGTCAGGCGGTTGTCCCTCATCACGGCCACGAACTCGCGAAGGAAAGCGCTGGGCACAAAGTACCTGGCGGTCGGAGCACCCACTACCTCCGCGTTGATCTTCTGGCGTCGGGACAGGAGGGCAGCGCGGAGTACGTGGTAGTTGTTGGTGCACACCAGCAAGGGCCCTTGGATTCCCTTTTCAGCCAAAAGGGCTACGGAATAGGCAAGGTTCTCGCGGGTGGTGGTGGCCTGGTTTTCTTCCAGCACGTCGCCGGAGGCAGCGCCCTTTGCCACCAGATACTCCTTCATTGCCGTGGACTCGGGCCGGGGTTCATCCGGGCCTTGACCCCCGGAAGGCACCAGGACCGGCCTTGCCGGTGCGCCGCCGTCGTAAATTTCCAAAGCCTTGTTCAGGCGCGCGGCGAGCAACGGCGGGACTTTGCCGTCGATCAAACCGGAACCCAGGACAATGACGGCCGCCGGATTCGCGCTGAACCGCATCCTTGAATACACCAAGGCATACCCGAGAAACACCACAAAGGCGCAGCCCAGGTAAGCGCAGAGGAAGAAGGCCAACGCAGCGAGGCCTGCCAGGACGGGCTGCCCGCTCAGGACGAAGAGGAACGCGACCACCGGGGCGAGGAACACCGCCAGCCCCACCGCAATAGGCAGAAAGCTGCTGATGCCGGGGCCTTCCCTGCGCACCATGGTGATCCCGTTGGCGATCAGGAAGCCGGCGAACACGAAGATGCTCACCACCGGAACCACCACTACCACCAGGTTCAGCCATTCGAACCACGGGTTCAGGTCGATCAGGAAGTCCAGGATGGCCTGCAACAGGAGCCATACCGCCACCAGGAGCAGCACCCCGTTGCGGAGCCTGCGCCGATCGGACTGGTAGGAGGCAAGGAAGAGCCCCGCGAAGAGAAGTCCAAGGACCAGGTTCAGCATGGTCCAAGCCTATGCGTTGGGGGCTGGTGCCTCTCGGTGCCCGGCTCAGGCCGATTCGCGGATGACCAGCTCGGTGGGGATGGTGACGGCGGCGGGGCGCTTGCCGCTGATCACGTCCAGCAGGAGCCGCACCATTTCCTCGCTGATCCGGTCAAAGGGCTGGCGAACGGTGGTCAGTGGTGGCGCTGCCTCCTGGGAGACTTTGATGTCATCAAATCCGACGACGGCCACATCACCTGGCGTTGTCAGCCCGGCGTCCCGGAGGACGTCCATTGCGCCGAGTGCCATGAGGTCGTTCGCGGCGAAGACGGCGTCAATGTCCTGGGTGCGGTTCAGGAGTTCCCGCATGGCCCTGGCCCCGCTGTCGCGGCTGTAATCTCCGTGCGCGATGAGGGTTTCATCGATGTCCGCCCCTTGATGGTCCCGGTACGCTTCGAGCCGGCGCGTGCCTCCCGAGGTGTCAGCAGGGCCGGCGATGGTGGCAATCCGCTGCCTCCCGCCGTCGTGCAGGTACCGCAAAACATCCCGGGCGCCCTCGTAATCGTCGGCCGCGACGTAGCCCATCTTCTTCTCGAAGCCCAACGGGACGCCACAGGCAATGGCCGGGACACCCGCGGCAATAATGTCCGCGATGATGCCCTTCCGGCTGCCGTGGGACGAGATCAGCAGGACCCCGTCGACGTGTCCGGCGGTGAGGAAGTCGGTGGCGCGCCGCTGCTCGTCATCCGTGCCGGCCATGATCAGCACCAACGGGATGTCGTGAACGGCCAAGGCGTCTGCAGCACCACGCATAAGCACGGCGAAGTTGGGGTCCTCGAACAGCCTCTCCTGCGTTTCCGTGAGCAGGAACGCCACGGAGTTGGCCCGGTTGGTAGCGAGGTTCCTCGCGTGCGGATTGACGCGGTACCCGGTCTTCTTGATGGCTGCGTTGACGGCTGCCAACGCAGACGGGCTGACCCAGTGGCCTCCGTTGAGAACCCGGGAAACCGTACCTCGTGAGACGCCTGCCTCTGCGGCCACGTCGTCGATTTTGGGCCTTGGCCGATGGGTGGGTTGCGTCATGACCAAAGCCTACCTAGGACTAGGCTTTGACGGCGCCCGCGGCCAGGTCGACCCGCCAATAGCGTTGCAGCAGAAGGAACATGATGACCAGCGGGACGATCGACAGCAGAGCACCGGCGAGTACCAGGGTGTAAAGAGCCGGCGCGGAGGCTCCCTGGTTCAGCAGGCCGTTGAGCCCCACGGTGATGGGGAACAGATGGTCATCGCCCAGCATGATGTACGGCAGCATGAAGTTGTTCCAGATGGCGACGAACTGGAACAGGAAGATGGTCACCAAGCCCGGCAGCATCATGGGCGCGGCGATGCGGTTGAAGATGTACATCTCCTTGGCACCCTCAGTGCGGGCGGCCTCAATGACGTCGCCGGGAACTGAAGCCGCAGCATAGATGCGGGCCAGGTAAATGCCGTAGGGGCTGATGATCTGGGGCAACAGCACGGACCAGTAGGTGTTGGTGAGTCCGGCCTGGGCCAGCATCAGGTACTGCGGAATGGCGAGGATGACGCCGGGCACCAGCACGCCCATCAGCAGGACCTTGAAGACTCCGGACTTACCCGGGAAGTCGAACTTCGCCAGGACATAGCCGGAAAGGGCTGACACCCAGGTGGACACGATCGCGCCGACACCCGCGTAGAGGGCCGTGTTGAGCATCCAGCGCCAGAACAGGCCATCTCGGTATTCGGTGAGCTCAACAATGTTGTCCCACAGGTGTGTGCTGGGCGCCAAGGTAAAGGTGGAGAACAGCTCGGTGCCGTCCTTGCTCGCGGCAGCTACCACCCAGACCACCGGGAACAGGCAGTAGAGCGCCCCGAGGATCAGGATGCCTGTGGACAGATAGCTGGGCTTTTCCCTGACATACTCCGGCTTGGTGGCCTTGCTTGGCTTGGGGTTGGCGCGGCGGCTTTTGGGTGGCGTGGCGAGGGCAGTCACGGTCAGTTCTCCTGTCCGAAGGCCCGCTTCTGCACGATGCGCAGGAACAGGAAGGAAATGATGAAGGTAGCCAGGGCAATCACGATGCTGGTGGCGGCCGCGGAGAAGACGTCATTGCGCGTGAAGGCATCGCGATACACGAGCATGAGCGGGGACCAACTGGTGGAAAGACTGTTGGCCAGCGGACGCAGCGTGGTGGGCTCGGCGAAGACCTGCAGCGTTGCGATCATCGAGAACAGCGCGGTCATCACCAGGGAAGGGGCAATGATGGGGATCTTGATCCTGATGGCGGTCTGGATTTCAGAGCACCCATCCAGCTTGGCTGCCTCGTAGATTTCGCTGGGAACAGCCTTGAGCGAGGTGTACATGACAATCATGTTGAAGCCCACGCCGCCCCACAGGGCGATGTTGCAGATGGCGAACGTGACCAGGTTGGGATCCAGCAGCGAGGGCAGTTCCATGCCGAATTGACGGGCCAGGAAGTGGAACGGGCTGACACCCGGCAGGTAAAGGAAACCCCACAGGAGTGAGCTGATCACTGCCGGGACTGCGTATGGCAGGAAGATCGCGGTGCGGGAGAAGCTTCCGGCCCGTGTACGCCGCGAATCCAGCAGCAGCGCGAACAGCAGGGCGAAGCCGAGCATCAGGGGAATCAGGATGAGTCCATAGGTCAGGACCCGGAGGACGCTGCCCAGAAATTCAGGATCCGTCAGTGCGCTGACGTAGTTGTCCAAGCCAGCGAACCCGGTGCTTTGCGAGCCCTTGCCGAGACCCAACCCGCTGACCTTCTTCTTCTGGAAGCTGAGAACCAGCGTGTAGATGATGGGCGCTGCCATGAAGACGAGGAACAGGAGGATGCCAGGGGCAAGCATTGTGTAAGGGATGAGCACCCGGGACTTGAAGTTCTTGGCCCGCCTGGGGGTTTCGGCTGTTCTGCCAGCCGCCGGACCGGGCCTGGTTGCGGTCATTGCCACGGGTGCACTTCCTTGTGGTGGTTCGAAGGTAAGACTCTGGGTGGAGACGCTGCGGGAGGGCGGGGCACCACCCTCCCGCAGCTGGTGCGGTTGCTTGGAACGGCTACTTGACCGTGAAGCCGGTCTTCTTCAGGTCATCAACAGTGACCTGTTGCATGCTGTTGACCGCGTCCAGGAAGGCACTCTTCTGCTTGGACTGGGCGGCCTTGGCGAACTGATCGTTGTAGGCGTTGTAGGCAACGTTGACGTTGGGACCGTACGTGAAGGAACCCACATTCTGTGCAGCCTCACCCACAACCTTGTAGAAATCGGGCTGGTTGGAGAAGAACGCGGGAGCCTCTGTGAGCGCGGATTCAGCGCCGGCGGAGTCGGCCGGGTAGATGCCGGTTTCCTTAACCAAGGCCTTGACAGCTTCAGGGTCCGTGTTGAGCCACGTGGCGAACTTGGCGGCGGCGTCGAGGTTCTTGGACTGGGAGGTGACCGCGGTGGATGAGCCACCCCAGTTACCTGTGGACGGCTTGGACGCATCCCACTGCGGCATGGGTGCTACCTTCCACATGCCTGCTGTCGCTCCGGCGTTGCCCTCAAGAACGCCCGGGCCCCAGGCCGCGCTGAGCCAGCCAACCTGCTTGCCGGTATTGAGCGCAGTGTTCCATTCAGGGGTGTACATGGGCTTGTTGTCGATGATGCCCTTTTCGACGAGGCCACCCCAGTAGCCGGCCACTTTCTCGGTGGGCTCCTCGGCAATCTTGACGTTCCAGGCATCACCATCAACACCCCACCAGGAAGCTCCCGCTTGCTGTGCCATGCCCGTAAACCAACCAGCATCGTTGGAGGAGAACGTTCCGAGGTAGGCTTCAGGATCAGCGGCATGCACGGCCTCGGCGGCGGCCGCGTATTCATCCCAGGTGGTGGGTACAGCAATGCCGAGCTTCTCGAAGATGTCGGCGCGGTAATAGAAGACCATGGGGCCGGTATCCTGCGGGACCGAGTACAGGGCTTCGCTGCCCAGCGTCACGGAGTTCCAGACGCCTTCGGGGAAGTGGTCTTTGGTGTCATTGGCTGCGGTGCCCGACAGATCGGCGAGCGCATCGGCGGCCACCAAAGTGGGGATCTTCTGGTACTCGGCCTGGATCAGGTCCGGTGCGCCGCTGCCTGCCTTGACGGCGGTGAGAAGCTTGGTGACCGCGGGGTCACCGCCGTCCTGCTTGTTGACCGTGACGTGGATGGTGGGGTTCTTCTCGTTCCACAGTTCCACCACCTTGTCCAGGTTCGGGGCCCATGCCCAGTAGGTCAATTCCACCTTCTGGTTGGGGTCGCTGGCTGCAGCATTCTGGCTGCCGGCAGTGGGGCCTGCGGAACATCCTGCGGCGAGCATAGTGGCCGCTGCGAGCATGGCTACGGCGCCTGCACGAAATGACGTGCGCATTTCGTCCTCCTTGTCGAAAAGCTGAATGGGTCTGTCTGGGGTTTCACCGCTCATCCGAACTGGAGTCGCATGACTGTGAGCGGTTCCAGTTATTCACAGCACTGTGATCCATGTCAACCCTCAAATTGATCTAGCCAGCGTAATTGGAGCTGTGATACTACTGGGAGCGCACACAGTTCTTAGGAGATTTGATGACAGACGTCCTGCAGGCCCCCGCCACCCAACCCGCACAGGCGCCCTGGGTACAGCGACCGGCCGGCCTTTGCTACGGCGGGGATTACAACCCCGAGCAATGGCCCCGCGAGGTCTGGGTGGAAGACATCGCGCTGATGAAGGAGGCCGGGATCAACCTGGTCAGCATCGGCATCTTCTCCTGGGTGTTGCTGGAGCCGCGTGAAGGCGAATACGACTTCGAATGGCTGGACCACCTCATGGACCTGCTGGCCGACGCCGGCATCAGCGTGGACCTTGGAACTCCCACCGCCGCACCGCCTGCCTGGTTCTGGAAGAAGTACCCGCATGCGCGTCCCGTGACCCGCGATGGGGTCACGCTGGGCATCGGATCCCGCGGCATGGCCAGCCCCAGCTCACCGGAATACCGCCGTGCGGCCACCAACATTACGGAGCAGCTGGCACGCCGCTACGCGTCCCACCCCGCCCTGGTTCTTTGGCATGTGCACAACGAGTACGGCGCACCTGTCAGCGATTCATATGACGAGAATTCCGTGTTGGCGTTCCGCGACTGGCTCCGTCACCGCTACGTCACCCTGGATGCGCTCAACCAAGCTTGGGGAACGCTGTTCTGGGGACAGAAGTACGGCGAATGGGACGAGATCGACGCTCCGCGGGCCTCGGCCAGTGTCAGCAACCAAGGCCAGCGCCTGGACTTCCACCGGTTCACCTCCGACGCCATGCTCCAGTGCTTCATTGCCGAGCGCGACGTCATCAAGAAGTACACGCCCCACTTACCGGTGACCACCAACTTCATGGCCACCAACTGCCTGTCCCCTGACTACTGGGCCTGGGCCAAAGAGGTGGACATCGTTGCGAACGACCATTACCTTGTGGCCCAACGAACGGACAACCACGTCCTGCTCTCCATGGACGCCGACCTCACCCGATCCCTGGCAGGCAAGCGTCCCTGGATGCTGATGGAACACTCCACCGGGGCCGTGAACTGGCAAGGCCGCAACATCGCCAAACGCCCCGGCGAACTGGCCCGCAACAGCCTGTCCCACGTGGCCCGCGGTGCCGACGCCGTGATGTTCTTCCAGTTCCGGGCTTCCCGCTATGGAGCGGAAAAGTTCCACTCGGCCATGCTTCCGCACGCCGGCACAGGGACCCGTATCTGGCGTGAAGTCCTGGACCTCGGCGACGACTTGGGGAAGCTCTCCCCCGTCAAAGGCTCCACCGTTTCATCACGCGTAGCCATCCTCTGGGACGTGGAATCGTTCTGGGCGCAGGACCTGGAATGGCGCCCCAGCAGCGATCTTGACCACCGCGAGCGCATCGAATCCTTCTACTCCGTCCTGTGGAACCACGGCATCAGCGTGGACTTCGCCCATCCCGAAGCCGACCTTTCCGGCTATGATCTGGTCCTGGCCCCGGCTCTCTACCTGGTAGGTGATAAGGCGTCCGCGAACTTGGGCCGCTACGTCCACGACGGCGGCCACCTGATGGTGTCCTACTTCTCCGGCATTGTGGACAACAACGATACTGTCCCGGCTGGAGCCTCCCCCGGTGGCCTCCGTGACGTTCTTGGCCTGGAGATCCACGAATTCCTTCCCCTGCGCGAGGAAGAAATCGTCACCCTCGGCAACGGCGCCACCGGCACGGTCTGGTCCGAGGAAATCCACCCCGGAACCGCAACAGTCCTCAGCCGTTACACCAGTGGACCTGCGGCCACCGGCCCCGCCATCACGCGCAACGACTTCGGCAGCGGCACCGCTTGGTACGTTTCCACCAAGCTCGACGGCGCACACCTCGCCGACGTTGTCCTGGACGCTGTCCGGAATGCCGGAATCAATATCGGGATCCGGCCCCCGGCCGGGCTGGAAGTGGCTTCACGTAACTCCGAGGACGGCACGTTCACCTTCCTCATCAACCACACCGATGCGGACGCACAATACCCGGCAACAGGCCTCAACCTGCTTTCCGGGGAAGTCGTCGGCGGAATCGCCCACGTTCCCGCCGGGACGATTTGTGTCATCCACTCTCCAGCAGAACACTCCTGACCCGCTGGACCCAGGCCACCGGCCCGGACCCACCGCGGTCCGGGCCGGTATTCCAATCGCCCACTCCCTGCTTGATCCGACGTGATCCGAAAGGTGCCCCATGAACACTGCCACCGACGCCTCAGTGGAAGTCCGGGTGGAAACCGCCGCCCAAATCGAGGACCGGCTCAACGCCGCCATCCAGCAACTGCAGCCGCAGGCTGCCCGCAGCGGGCACGGCATCCTGGTGACCCGGCTCAACGCCGGGCACTTCAGCATCTCCGTCAGCGACGAGGTCCCCTTCGGCCTCACCCGCGAGCGCAGCCACTAACCGCAAACAGTCCCACTTCCAGGTAAGACCCCGGCAGCATCCGTCAAGGAGGACGAACCATGAACCACCCCGCTCTGATGACCCCAGGAAAACTGAAACATCGACGGCGGCTGCTACCCGCCGTCGTACTCGCTTTTGCCTTGGCAGGAGCAGGCCTGCTGACCCCTGGCGCGGCAACAGCTGCCGGAACCGTCACCAATGCAGGTTTCGAGGCTGGACTGAACGGCTGGACTGTTAACGGACACGAAGATGCGGCCAGGGTGGAGTCCGATGGGTTTCAATCCGCCAGCCGCTTGACGCACTGGCTTCCAGGCGATGGGACGGTCACTACGTCACAAACCCTCAGCGGTCTCGCAAAAGGCTGGTGGACGTTCCGGGCGAACATTAAATCCGGCGGTCCCGTGGACTCGTCCCGATTGACCCTCACCGGTTGCGGGGCGCACGGGACAACAGTTCTGCCCTCCACCGAAACGGACGACCAATGGTTGTCGATGGCCGTAAGCGCCAACGTCACAAGCGGCAAGTGCACACTGAAGCTGACCACCAGCGGCGCAGGCGCCTGGGCGAGCATGGACAACGTCACCTTCACCCCGGGCAAGGTCGATCGTAAGGTCCGCGGAGCCGACCTCTCCGGCATTCCCAAGAACGAAACACACGGCGCCGTATACGCCGACGCGAACGGCAACTCCGTGGATCCCGTCGAGGCGTTCGCAGACGCAGGAACCAACCTTGTCCGATTGAAAGTCTGGGTCAATTCGGCGGACGGCTTCAACATGAAGGAACAGGTCGCCGCCATGGCCCGGCGCGCCGATGCCCAGGGCATGCGGGTGCTCATCGATTTCCACTACTCGGACCGGTGGACGGATCCCGGCGCCCAGGGAGTTCCGGCTGCCTGGCAGGGGCTCTCTCCCATGGGGCTCGCGGACGCTGTGTACAGCCACACCCGTGACGTCTTGGCCGCGGTTCAAGCTGCTGGTGTCACCCCATACGCCGCCCAGATCGGCAACGAAATCAACCCGGGCATGCTGTGGCCCTACGGCCAGTCCTACGATGTGGACCCCAACGATTCCGTGGCAGGCGCCCAGTGGGACAATCTGGCCTCCTTCCTGAAGGCAGGGGCACGCGCAGTCAGCGACGTCAGCCCCGGCACCAAGAAGATCCTCCACCTGACAAACCTGAACAACGGGATTGACGGGATCAACTGGTGGTACGACCAAGCCACCGCCCGCTCCGTACCGTTCGACATCATCGGCTTGTCCTACTACGGCTACTGGCACGGCACACTCGCCACTCTGCAAAGCTCCGTGACCTCGCTGTCCGCCCGCTACAACAAGGACGTGATCGTGGTGGAAACCTCGTACCCGTTCACCCTCGCTGACAACCCGAATGCCCCGTGGGAGAACGTCATCGCCACTCCGGGCCAGCTGGTGAAGGGCTATCCGGCCACACCTTCCGGGCAGGCCGCGAACTTCCGCGCAGTCCAGGATGTTGTGGCCTCCGCCCCGGGCGGCCGCGGTCTCGGTGCTGTCTACTGGGAGCCAGCCTGGACGTCCGTCCCCGGAAACGGCTGGGACCCGGCCGATCCCTCCTCCGGCAATGCGTGGGAAAACCAGGCGATGTTCGACTACAACAACCGCGCGCTCCCGGCTTTGGATGAGTTCCGGCCGGACGCAGGATCGACGCCGACGCTTCGGTAGGTGGTCACCACATGAGTAAGGTTCGACTGCGGCACCCGGGTGGGTGCCGCAGTCGGGCTTTCACGCTGGTCTCGTCCCTGCAATCTGTTGGGCGAACTGGTTCAACGCCGCCGCCACAGCGCCCGGGTGGCTCAGCGTGGCGTAATGGCCGCCCGGGATTTCCACCGGTTCGATTCCCAGCCGATCCTGTACTTGGCGCCGCATGAAGGGCGCCGGAAAGAACAGGTCGTCCCGGCACAGAATGGCCAGTGTGGGCACGTCCGGATGCTGGCCAGGCCAAGGCCCTGACATCCAGGCACCTTGCTGATCGCGCTCCTTGTCCCGGGCTTGCTGTGCAAGATCGTCAGGAACCAGGTTGAAGAACGCCTCTTCGGGGATGGTCTCGCGGTCATGCCCGGTATTGGTCCACCAGTCGCCGAAGGTCTCGCCAGGCATGGGAATCATGGCCGAGAGATACACCAGGCCGTCGGACGTGAGTTCATTGCTGACCAAGGGTGCCGTAAAGCCACCCAGCGAGTGGCCCACAACTATGGTGTGCCGCGCGCCGTCCGCCGCCCTGATTGCCGCGCGGGTGTAGTCCTCAAGCATCGCGCCGTCGTCTTCAATAGGGAGGTCGACCGCGATGACCTCATGGCCCGCCGATTCAAGCAAGGGCTTGACCAAGTGCCAGTCCCACGCCGTGGAACCGCCGCCATGAATCAGTACGAAAACCGCCATTTCCCCTCCCCGTCCCAGTTCACCGTGTGCCGTCACCAACGGGTCCGCAAAGCCACGTGTGGCCGGTGGGTTGATCAGAAATTCATCGTAGTGCCGGCCCTCCGGCAAAGGCCAGAACACTTGGGTGCTGCCTGAGGCGCATCTGGTGCGTCCCGCCGTCGAGGGCTATTCCGCGGCCCAAGTGCGGGGTAGACTCCGGCCCAGGCGCGGGGGAAGCGTCTTGGCACTTTGGGGGGATTGCAGTGGGAACTGTTGTCAGTGTTTCAGGAACGCCTGTGCGCCGCTTTGCTGACCGGGGGCGGTCCCGCTGGGGCACTTTGGTTGCGGCAGCCGGAGTGGCGTCGCTGTTGATTTCCGGGATCCCAACTTCTCCTGCTGCGGCAGACATCGTCGCGGACATCATCGACGTGGGGCCCGAAGCCAGCGACGTAGCGGTCAACCCCGTCACCAATACTGTGTATGTCACTACCCGCGATGGGCTGACCGTCATTAATGGAAAAACACAGGCCACAGTCAAAATAGCCACGGGGAGCACCCCGGTGGCCGTCGCGGTTAACACTGCGACCAACAAGATCTACCTCAGCCTCAAAAGTGACCCATCCGCGCCGGGATCCGTGGCTATTGTCAACGGTGCCACTCATGCCGTCGCCAAAGTTACGGTGGGCGCCGCTCCCGGAGAGCTGGTCATCGACCAGAAGACCAACAAGATCTACGCGGGCACCCTTGACGGCGTTTCCGTCATTAACGGAAGCACCAACGCCAGCACCATCATCAACTCCGGATCAGTCAGTACGCTGGCCATCAATCAGGTGACCCATCGGCTGTATACCCTGGGTGGAGGTGGCCTCAATGTCATCGACACATCAACCAACGCCGTGACTCGCATTGACCTGGGCACCAATGCAATTCCGAGTTACTTGGCCGTCAATCAGGTGACCAACAAGGTATACGTCGCCGTAAGGGCGCGGCAGTATGCAGCGCTGGAAGTTGTTGATGGAGCCACAAACCAAGCAGGCGGGATGTTTTCCGATCTCAACGCCAGCCCCACGTCCCTTTCCGTGGACGAAAAGAACAATCGGGTCTACTTCGGCCGGACTTCGCTGGGGGATGGCACCATTTCATCGCGGACCGGGCTGCTGGCGATATTCGACGACGGCGGACCGGGGCGGGTCGATATCAGAACCGGCGCGGCGCCAGGAGCGATTGCCGTCAACGGAACCACCAACAAGGTGTATTTTGAGGCCGGGTACAGGGGCACCACGGTGGTCGATGGTAAAAGTTTTGCTCTCTCCACACTGTCACACCCCTTTACGGGCACCCTGGCCGTCAATGAGGCCACCAACAAAATCTACGCAAGCAATTGGCAAGGGTCCGTAACGATCATTGACGGGAACAGCCCCACACCCCTGAAAAACGACTTCAGCGGTGATCGAAAGACGGACCTGTTGGCCCGCGACGCTTCGGGTGTCTTGTGGCTCTACCGGGGAAACGGGGCCGCCGGATGGCTCCCCCGCACCCAAGTGGGTTCGGCGTGGAACTCCATGACCGCCGTCGTCAGTCCCGGCGACTTTAACGGCGACAAGAAACCGGACGTTCTTGCCCGCGATGGTGCCGGCCACCTGTGGATGTACCCGGGAAACGGGGCGGGTGGTTGGCTGGCGCGGGTTCTCGTCGGGTCGGGCTGGAATGCCATCACGGCCATCGTTACGCCAGGGGACTTCAATGGGGACGGCACCGCCGACATCCTCGCCCGCGATACTTCCGGGACCCTCTGGCTGTACCCCGGCGACGGTCGGGGAGATTGGTTGCCCAGGACCAACCTAGGGACCGGCTGGAACGCGCTGACGGCAATTGTTGGCTCAGGTGACTTCAACAGCGATGGCACCCCCGATGTCCTTGCCCGTGACGGATCCGGTGTTCTCTGGCTCTACAACGGGAACGGCACCGGAGGCTGGGCATGGGACCGCCAGAAGGTCGGTGAGGGTTGGAACAGCATGACATCCATCGTCGCCCCAGGAGATTTCAACGGTGACGGGCGGCCGGACATTGTGGCCCGCGATGGCAGCGGCTCACTCTTCTTGTACCCGAGCGCCAGCGGTGGAGCGTGGCTGCCTACCGTCCGGATCGGACAGGGCTGGAATGGCATGACCGCCCTGCTCTAGAAACAGTCAAGTTATACCCCTAGGGGGTACTTGCTTAATACCCCCATGGGGTATAAGTTTGTGTCATGAGCACGCCAGATCTGAGCATTGGCCAACCTGATGCATCCACCATCAACGTGGAACCGGAGCACGCCGCACCCCACGGGTACACCAGCAACAAGGATGCCTACCTCAAACGATTGAAACGGATCGAGGGGCAAGTCCGCGGAATCGCGCGGATGGTGGAGGACGACAAATACTGCATCGACATCCTGACCCAAGTAGCCGCCGCCACCAAGGCCCTCCATGCCGTCAGCCTTGGACTCGTAGAGGAGCACATCGGCCACTGTGTGGTCGGTGCTGCCTCCGAGCCCAACCCGGAAGCCCGCGCCGAACAGATCGACGCCAAAGTGAAGGAGGCCACCGATGCCATCGGGCGCCTGCTGCGGTAATTCCGCCAACAACCACCACACCATTCAACTCACCACCAAGGAGAGCTCCATGAGCCAGACCATCCAGACCAACGTCAACGTTTCCGGCATGACCTGCGGCCACTGCGTCTCCAGCGTGAGCGAAGAACTTGAGTCTCTCACCGGCGTCGAAAACGTGGCCGTAGACCTCAACCCCGGTGGGCTGTCCACCGTAACCATCACCTCAACCAAGGAGCTCTCGCCGTCTGAAATTGGCGAAGCCGTGGCAGAAGCCGGCTACCTGGTGGTAGCCAACGAAGCTTAGGAGTCCTCTTGAGTACCCAGGAGACTTTCAACCAACCTGCACACAGGGTCATTGAACTGGACATCGAGGGCATGACCTGCGCCTCGTGCGTCAATCGAGTGGAACGGAAACTGGGCAAACTTGAAGGCGTCGAGGCCAGCGTCAACCTGCCCCTCGAATCAGCCCATGTCACCGTCCCGGCAACCGTGACGGACCAGCAGATCGTCGACACGGTCAACGCCACAGGCTACAAAGCCACCGTCCGCCAAGCCCCAACGCCCCACGCCCGCGAACCCCGCCCCCATGAGCACCACCACGGCAACGAGGCTCCGGAATCAGAGCATGACGCCGGGCACGAAAATCACATGGAGCACGGCCCCTCCGCATCGACGCTCCGGCCCCGCCTGATCGTCGCCGCCCTCCTGACCGTTCCAGTCTTCGCCATCTCGATGATCCCCGCCCTCCAGTTCGCCAACTGGGGTTGGGTTGTCGGGGCGTTGGCCCTGCCGGTGGTGAGTTGGGCTGCCTGGCCGTTCCACAAGGCTGCTGCCGTCAACGCCCGCCACTTCGCCTCCACCATGGACACGCTGGTGTCCATCGGTGTGATCGCCGCGTACCTCTACTCTGCGTGGCAGTTGTTCGCGGACCCCCGGATGACTGAACACCCCGGCATGGAGAGCATGTCCGGCGGCGGGCTGTACTTCGAGGTCGCCGCCGTGGTCACCACGTTCCTGCTGCTGGGGCGCTACCTTGAGGCGAACGCGAAGGCCAAGGCCGGCAATGCACTCAAGGCCCTGCTGAATCTGGGTGCCAAGGATGCCACGATCCTGGTGGACGGCGTGGAGCAGAAGATTCCGGCCGATCAACTCCTGGTGGACGACCTCATTGTGGTCCGCCCGGGCGAGAAGATCGCCACTGACGGCGTGGTCACTGATGGTGCTTCCGCCGTCGACGCTTCACTGGTGACGGGCGAATCGGTGCCGGTCGAGGTTGGACCCGGGAGCGCGGTGACAGGCGCTACCATCAACACGTCCGGCCGCCTGCTGGTGCGTGCAACCCGTGTTGGTTCTGACACGACGCTCGCCCAGATGGGTCGCCTGGTCAGCCAGGCACAAACCGGGAAAGCACCTATTGCCCGGCTCGCGGACAGGATCAGTTCGGTCTTTGTGCCGATCGTTTTGGTGATTGCCCTGGTCACGTTCCTGTTGTGGCTGTTCTTCTCGGATGACCTCAACGCAGCCTTCACGGCCGCGGTCGCTGTCCTGGTTATCGCTTGCCCCTGCGCCTTGGGCCTGGCCACTCCTGTGGGTCTGCTGACGGGAACGGGCCGCGGCGCTCAGCTGGGCATTCTCATCAAGGGCCCACAGGTCCTTGAGGACACCCGGCACGTGGACACCATCCTGCTGGACAAGACGGGCACCGTAACCAGCGGCAAGCTCGCAGTCGACCACACTGTCGCACTGAACGGCCATTCAGCGGCCGCCGTCCTGACATTGGCAGGAGCCGTGGAAGCCGCTTCCGAGCACCCGATCGCCCACGCGATTGCCGCCTCGGCGCAAGAAGCACTGCACGACGCCGGCAGCCTGCCTCGCGTTGAGGGCTTCAGTTCCGCTCCGGGCGGCGGCGTCCGGGGAACCGTTGGGCTGGACGGGGTGACCAGGACTGTCGTCGTCGGGCGCTCCGGCTGGCTCGAGGAGAACGGCGTTACGCTCGACTCAAGTCACCGTGAAGCACTTACCTCGGAGGAAAACGGTGGTGCCACGGCGATCTGGGTTGCCGTCGACGGCCAGCCTGCCGGCATTATCAGCCTGAGCGATACCATCAAGCCCGGTTCGGCAGCGGCAATCCAGAAGTTGAAGGACCTGGGCATCCGTCCCATCCTGTTGACCGGCGACAACGCTGCCGTGGCCGCCCAGGTGGCTGCCGCCGTCGGGATTTCGCCTGAGGACGTATTCGCCGGTGTTCTGCCGGAGGGCAAGGTCGAGGCTGTCAGGAAGCTGCAGGCTTCCGGCGCTACGGTGGCCATGGCCGGTGACGGCGTCAACGACGCTGCAGCCTTGGCACAGTCGGACCTTGGCATCGCCATGGGCTCGGGCACGGATGTCGCCATCGAAGCCTCAGACCTCACGGTGATGGGCAGCGACCTTGGTCAGCTGGTGCAGGCGATTGAGTTGTCCCGCAAGACCCTGTCCACCATCAAGACCAACCTGTTCTGGGCATTCTTCTACAACGCGATCGGCATCCCGGTGGCAGCTCTCGGATTCCTGAACCCGATGATCGCCGGCGCAGCGATGGCAGCGAGCTCAGTGCTGGTGGTAGCGAACTCGCTGAGGCTGCGGTCGTTCGGGAAATAGACCCGGAAAGCGAACAGGGGCCTGGTTAGGCCGTCCCGAAACGGACGGCCGACCGGGCCTTTGCTTTTGCTGCTTCCTCTTCCCGGTTCTTCGCCGGAGCGTGGCTCACCAGGGAGTCCAGGAGATGCTGCGTAATGTGGGCAATCTCGTGGACCGCCTCGGCGAAGGCTTCCTCGTTGGCTTTGGAAGGCTTGGTGGATCCGCTGATCTTGCGCACGTATTGCAGCGCTGCGGCCTCCACTTCGGCGTTCGTAGCATGCGGTTCGAAGTTATGCAGGGTCCTGATATTGCGGCACATAACCCCATGCTAACTATGGGCAGTGCTGTATGGGGAGGGGTGCCCATCGACGGTTTTTGGATTCCCGGGATAGGTTTTAGTTATTGGATCTTCCGGATGAGCCGGAGGCCGCTGGGGATGCCGAAGAGCTCGGGTCCGAACAAATGAAGGAGAATCTCATGGCTATTTGGGGTGCAGATGTTGATCAGCTTCGTCAGCTCGGTAACAAGCTGAAGGCAGGTGCCGAGAACATCGAGCAGCAGCGTTCACAGCTCAAGGGTGCACTTGACGGCACCGACTGGAAGGGCCCGGACGCTGACAAGTTCCGCGGCGAGTGGGACAGCCAGCACGCTTCGAACCTGAAGAAGGTTGCCGACGCACTTCGCGAAGCCGGCGATCGCGCTCAGAAGAACGCTGAGCAGCAGCAGCAGGCCTCCAACTAAGACAGTTGGGAAGAACCCGGACGCGCAAGCGTCCGGGTTCTTTGCTTTTAAGGTCCGCCGGCTTAGCTGCGGGGCGCTTTGGCGACGGACCCTGACGGGACGGGTTCGACGTCGTTCGGGTGGTCCAGGACCCGGGCCGCAACCTCAGCGGGCTGGCCTTTAGCGGCGCGTCGGTCTCCCCGGAGCTCATCGACGCGGACCAGGACTACGCCGCCCACAATGAAGAGTCCGCCCAGCAACTGGATGGGGCCAGGGAGTTCGCCCAGCAGCAACCATGCCCAGATCACCGCGAACAGAACTTCGGTCAGGGACACGAACGATGCCACTTTGGAACCCAGGCTCCGCGCGGCCATGATCCCGGAAACATAGGCAAGGACAGTGGCCAGGATGATGAGTCCGACGGCGGACACCCACCACGGCGTTTTCCAAGGTCCGAGGGTTGTATCGGCGGTGCTGAACGTCATGGGCAGCAAACCCAGCAGGCCGACCAGCCACATCACCAGCGCACCCACCATAAGCCCGCCGGACGCGAGCACCAGCGGAGGCAGGGTGTCGTTCTCCTTGGCGGTGATGAAGAAGTAGATCACCAGGCACACGGCCGCGGCCATGCCCCAAAGAACACCGATGAAGTCCACCTTTACGGCACCGGTCAGGTCGAGCACCAGGACCAGGCCACCCAGTGACAGGAGTGCGCCCACGGAGGTAAGTGCCCGGGGCCGGCGGCGGCTTGCGATCCACAGCCACAATACGATCATCACCGGGGCCAGGTATTCCAGCAACAAGGCGACACCCACGGACAACCGCGCGACGGCGTTGAAGTAGAACAGTTGGCATCCTGCGACGCCGATCAAGCCGAACAACAGGATGGTCAGCCAGTTGTCCTTGAGTTGGTGCCAGCGGCCGCGGAGGACCACGACGGCGGGAATCAACAGAATCAGCGCGGCACCGGTGAGGCGCACGGCAACAGCAGCTCCGGGTGACCACCCGGTTTCCAGCATCGATTTGGCGAACGAGCCGGACGTGCCAAAGACAGCGGAAGAAAAGAGTGCGATGCCGAGTCCTGATGCCAGGAAACCTTGTGCATCAGCCTTCGTCGTTGGAGCTGACACAGCAGCCTCCTGTCAGGAGTAAAGTGGGCTTATGGTCATGACAGTACTCCCGGAACTTGTAAGGAGTCAAAGTGCTTTTTGCGCCTGACACCGAAATTGCCCTTCGCAGCGTCGTCAATCTCATCAACACTGCCGCCAACGGAGAGGAATCGCTCGCAACGCTGGAGGACCTCAACGCCTTTCTGGACGCCGAAGAGTTCACGGGTTCCAGGGTTAACTCCCCTGCGGAACTGACCAGTATTAAGCGTCTCCGCAGCGAACTCGCAGCGCTCTGGAGTGCCGACGAGGATACGGCGGCCAAGTCCGTCAACAAACTGCTGATCGATGCCAAGGCGCTCCCCCAACTGGTGAAGCATGACCACTGGGACTGGCACCTCCACGCCACCACGCCTGATGCTCCCCTGGCAGACCGGATGGGCACCGAGGCAGCCATGGCCATCGTCGACGTCATCCGCGGCAGGGAAATGGACCGCATGCGCGTGTGCGCGGCCGAGGACTGCGACGCCGTTGTGCTGGACCTCAGCCGCAACCGGTCCAAGCTCTACTGCGACACCGGTAATTGCGCCAACCGAGTCCACGTTGCCGCCTACCGGGCAAGGAAGGCAGCCGAGGGCGAGTAAAAGGGCATAATGGCGCTATCCATGCGGTCGATATAGAGGACATCCACCATGACAGCGAGTTCCATCAGCGAGTACATCGACCAATACGACGGCGATGTACAGCAACGATTGCTGACCGTGTACCAGATGATCAAGTCGGCCGTACCGGCTGAAGCGGTGGAATCGATCAGCTGGCGCATGCCCACTTTCAAACTCGGCGTCGAGCCGTTGTTCTTCTTCACCGGAACAAAGCGCCACGTCGGGTTCTACCCCACACCGCAGGCGATCACGCACTTCTCAACGGCTTTGAGCGACTACGGAACCACCGAGCACGCCATCCAACTGCCCCACAACGTCCCGCTCCCCATCGCGCTCCTTCAGGAGATCATCGATTGGCGGCTGCAGCAATTGCCTTCAGACGAGGCATGACCGTTTCGCTTGAGCCACCCTCTCCGGCCACGTCACACGATCGCCGGAGACCATCGACCTCGGGACTGCCAGCGGAATGCCACAGCACGCGCAAAAAAGCGCTCCCCCACCACGGTGGGGAAGCGCTGGAAGGTTAGCGGCCGGCGTCGGGCGTTTCAGTCTGGTTGTCCGGAGCAGCCGGGCCGCCGTGGCCGGGACGCTTGGAGCTGAGGTTGACCCCGGAGCCCTTGCCGAGGTGATCGGCGTTCTCCTTGTGGCTCATGGAAAGCATGGCCGCCACAACAAGGCTCACGATGAACGCGATGCCGGCGCCGGTGAAGGCGAGGTCGAACCGCGGGGCCTTTGCACTGCCGCCCGAAGCGAAGATGAGCACGGCCACGAAGGCCAGTACTGCAAAGAACGCGGAGAACATGAGGGGTCCCTTGACCGAGGTCCGCATCTTGCGCGGTTCTCCTGGTGTCTGGTCAGCCACGGTCATTCCTCCAATGATGGCGGTTCGTGTCCGCCGGTCTGCAAAAGTTCTACAACGAGTAGAACGTCCAGCTACTAGTTTACGGCCTCGGGCGAAGCGCCGGGAGCAGTGGCCTGGGCCGTACCGTCGGAGGTTGCCTTGGCGTCGTGCCGCAAGGTCAGCCCGGACAGAATCCAGAGCACGCCGGAAATGATGGCCCCGCCGCCGGTGACACCCAGCAGCGCATGGGCCCCGAGCGAGGTGAAGAACGGCAGCAAAACAGCCGTGCCCACGGAAATGACGCCGGAAACAAGCCAGTCGCGCGCCAGGGAATCGCGCTTCCGGATGCCGTGCACCACCTCCAGGAGGCCCAGCACCAGCAGCGCCAGCATGGCCGAAAGGGCGACGCCCGCATCAGACTGGGTGACCAGGGCGCCAATTCCGCCGAGCGCCATCACGGCAGGCACCGCCACCGGCAAAGCCCGGGACATCCACACGGCCCCGGCAGTCGCAAGCAAATAGAGGCCTACAGCCCATGCCAGGACGTGCACAGACGGGGAGGCCCAGAAGATGGTGACCGCACCAAACAGCAGTGCCACCGTGGCACGGATCAGCACGGGTTTCCAGAGTCCGGCCGCGGAGGCAGAAGGAGTCTGGGCAGGAGTCGCTGGGAGAGTCACCCGTCCAGTTTAGTGGGAACCCAGCACCATCCATCGATCAGTGCGTGCGCGAAGCCCCAAAGTCACGCCGCGGGCAAGCATGTAGCCCAGAGCAAACGCGGCCCACAGCCACAGGAGCCCCGCCTCGCCGTCGGGCCTTAACTGGTGGATGGCCACCAGCAGCGGCAGGTAGACCACCAGATTGACGACGCCGGCAATCGCCAGATAGCGCGCGTCGCCGGCACCGATGAGGACTCCGTCCAGGACGAAGACATAGCCTGCCAGCGGCTGCCCGACCGCCAGGACCCAGAGAGCGACGGTGAGGGCGGAGCGGACACCGGCGTCGGGAGTGAAGAGGTAACCGGCCCAGGGTGCCGCAATGGCAAGGAGCACACCGGTGATCACGCCGAATCCCAGGCCCCAGCGGATCATGGTGCGGGTCAGCTCACGGACGCGTTGGGCGTTCCTGGCGCCGAGTTCCTTGCCGATCAAGGCTTGCGCGGCAATCGCCAGGGCATCCAGGGCGAACGCGAGGAACGAGAAAATGGTCATGGCCAACTGGTGTGCCGCGAGATTCACGGCACCTTGGGCGGTGACCACCAAAACCGTGGCGAGGATGGCAAGGCGGAGACTCAGGGTGCGCAGCATGAGCCACGAACCCACCTTGGTCATGGCGCGGACGCCATGCCAGTCGGGCTTCAAGGACACGCCGTGTTGCCGGGCATTCCGGCTCACCATCACCAGATAAACCGCCGCCATGGCCCACTGCGCAATGCTGGTGCCGATCGCCGAGCCAGCTACCGAGAGGTTCAGTCCGTAGACCAGGAACAGGTTGAGGGCGATGTTCAATGCAAAACCAGCAGTGGCCACCAGCAAGGGAGTCCGGGTGTCCTGGAGCCCACGGAGGACGCCGGTACCGGCGAATATGAGCAGCATCGCGGCCAGGCCAGGCATGGACCAGCGCAAATAGTCGACGGCGAACTGCCTCACGTCTCCAGCTGCTCCCATGAAGCCAACCAGCGGTTCAGCCGCCACAAAGCCAACCACCGCGAGGACCAGGCCCAGCAGCAGCGCCAGCCACACGCCGTCGCGCCCTGCCGCCAAAGCCTTGCCCAACTTGCCGTCGCCGATCGCCCGGGCCACTGCCGGCGTCGTCGAATACGCCAGGAAAACCATCAGCCCCACTGCGGTATGCAGAATAGTGGACGCGAGCCCTACACCGGCCAGTTGGTCGACGCCCAGGTGCCCAACGATTGCGGAGTCGGCCAGCAGGAACAGCGGCTCGGCTATGAGCGCGCCGAACGCGGGGACGGCCAGGCGGAGGATCTCGCGGGCGTTGGAGCGCGTGGGGGTAATTGTGGTTTGTGGCACTAAACAAGCCTAGTCCGCCGATGGCCGGGTACATTTGGGCCGTGTCACACGAGCATCCCGTCACCGTTTCCGTCGCCCGCACCATCCTGCCGGGCTATACCCGCCAAGCCAACGCGTGGGCCCACGCCGGCCAGGAACTCGCCCGCGAATGGCCGGGATACCTGGGGTCGGGGTGGGTTCGCAACGGGGTGGACTCCACCGAATGGCACATGCTCTATCGCTTTGCTGACGCCGAGTCGCTGCAGGAGTGGGAAGACTCCGAGGAACGGCGCTGGTGGATCGACAGCGCCAGGGACATGATGGAGACCACCCGCGTGGAGCGTCACACGGGAATTGAGGGCTGGTTTTCGCGGCCTGGCGACGTCTCGGTGGTGGTACCCGAAACAGTGGTGCCGCCGCGTTGGAAGCAGGCCATCAGCATCTTCCTGCCGTTCTTCCCGTTGAGTCTGCTGGCCAACTTCCTGCTGCATCCGTTGACCCAGGACTGGCCGTTGGTGTTCGCGGTCCTCTTGAACATCGTGATCCTCACGCCGTTGATGACGTACATCTTCCTGCCGATCACCACCCGGCTGCTGCAGCCATGGCTTCAGGCGAAGCCCCGCGGCAGCCGTCCCGTTCGGACCAAGGGGGCTGCGCGATGACCTACGTTCTTTCCGCAGACAAGGACCGCGTTGATCGCGATTGGCTCTGGAATGAACTCTCCACCAACGTCTACTGGGGGAGGTGGCGCACTCGCGCCGATGTTGAAGCACAGCTGGACAACGCTTGGCGGATCGTGGGTGCCTACGATTCCCGCACCGGCGCCATGGTGGGCTACGCCCGGGCGTTCTCCGACGGAGTCGCCATCGCTTACCTGGCCGACGTTTACGTCCACGAATCCGCGCGCGGCCAGTCGCTGGGCAAGGCCATTGTCCGGGAAATGATCGACGCCGGGCCGGGGGCAAACTTCCGCTGGATGCTCCACACCAGCGATGCACATGGGCTGTACCAGCAGTTCGGTTTTGCAGAACCGGATGCCCGCTACCTTGAGCGTCGCGAAGTCAGGTAGCTGGGAGTTTGGTCATAAAAAGCCACGATTAGTTGACACTTCAACTTAACTCCTGAAGGGTTGAAGTATGAACAAGTCCAGCTTGACCACCACAGCCCTGACCATCCTGCGCGTTATTGCAGGATTTCTCTTCGCCGCGCACGGTTGGCAGAAGTTCAACGAATTCACCATTGCAGGCACCCAGGCCTCCTTCGCCCAGATGGGCGTGCCCGGCGCCTCGGCCGTGGCGCCGATTGTTGCAACCCTGGAGCTCGTGGGCGGCATCGCGCTGATCATCGGGCTCCTTACCCGCGTGTTCGCAGCGCTCCTGGCCGTCAACATGCTCGGCGCACTCTTCCTGGTGCACGCGCCGGCCGGCGTCTTTGTCGGCAACGGCGGGTACGAGCTGGTGCTGCTCTTCGCCGGAGCCGCCTTGGCCCTCGCACTGGCCGGTGCAGGCAAAATCTCCGCCGACGCCGCACTGTTCGGCCGTTCAGGATCCAAGCTCCGCGTCCTCGCATAAACCACCCACCGACGCTCTCTCACATAACAGCCCCTATACAGCGACGGTCTCTCACTTTCTTGAGAAAAGTGAGAGACCGTCGGCGTTTAAGCACCGGGATGTGAGAGAGGATCGGGGATGTGAGGGGGACTAGCCCTTGACGCCGGTCAGCTCGTTCGGGACATGCTCCACCTGCGCCGACTTCGCCACCTTGCCGGTCTTCAAGTCCACCGCGTGGATGGTGCGAGTCGCCGGCTCGGTGACGAACGCCGTCGAGCCTTGGACAAAGAGCGTTGGCCGCGGGTCCTGCCAGGTTGTGGATTCTTCCCAAGCCCCAACTACCGGGATCGTCGACGTAACGGTACCGGTCAGGGGATCGATCACACGCAGGCCGCCATCCGTGCCAAGTACCAGCGCCTCACCGGCGGGCCCGCGGCCGAGCGAGCGGAAGGAGTAGCTGGTGCCGATATCCACCAACTGCAGGCTGGCCGTCTCAGTATTAACCAGGGAGATCCGCGTGGGCCGCTCGAGCTCGGCAGCCTTGTCCACCTTGTAGTCACCGAGAATGACCGGCGACTTTTCGGACCCCGCCTGGTTTCCCATCCGGCCGTAGGCATCAGGGCTGGCAACCTTGGTAATGGCGCCATCTTTGTAGATGAGCATCCCGTTTTCGCAGCCAACCACTACAGCTTCGTTGGCGGCTACGGCCTCGCCGTGAACTCCGGGGCATTCTTCGTTGCGCACTACTTCCTTGCGTTCCTGGCCCTTGCCCGCCGACAGCACCGCGATGCCCGAGCGCCCCTCCTCGTTGCCGAGTGTCACCAGGAGCTTGCCGTCTTCCAGTTCCACAGCCACACCGTGATGTGCCTCGGGCGTTGTGTAGACGTCCGTCGCGGGCAAGTTTCCGTCCTCTACTGCAGCGGCCAGCGCAGAGGTTTGGAAGCTCTCTACCTTCCCGGAACCGTCGTTGAAGAGCACGGTCTTGTCTCCGTGCAGCACCACGTGACCGGCCTTGTCTGCCGCAAACGCCAACTCAGTCAGCTTGGGCTCGGCCACATAGTGGTGGCTGTGATCTCCGTGCGGCTCCGTCCAGGCGCCTGCGTCGAAGAGGCGGAAGGAGTCGCCTGTGGATACGAAGACGTGCCGGCCATCGCCGGCCGGGTTGAGCCGGTTGAAACCGGACATTTCAGCACTTCCCACCTGCTCAAGCGAGGTAGCGTCCAGAACTGAAATGCCGGCGTCGTGGGTGTAAACGAGCCGCGGAGTCGGCGCCCCAGCCTCCTTTGCGCTGGGTGCGGAGGTGGCTTGGGGCGCTGCGTCGACTGCGTTGCCGACTGAGCCACCAGGGGCGGCGCACGCTGTCAGCAAGAGGGCAGAGAGCCCGACGGCGGCAATCGGCTGGGCGCGAAGTCGGCTTTTGCGCGTACTGCGGACAGGGGGCATGGGAGTGGGGTGATGAGGCATGACTTAAATGATATTGATTCTCATTTGTGGTGCAACTCGAGCTGCCGATCGGGTGCACTTGAGGTGTCTGTCCACGCGGACAGCCGGGTCTGACTTACTCACGTAACAGAAACCTGCCGACAGTAAGATTCCAAGCATGAGCGAAGACGCCGCCAATTCAGTGACCCTCCGTTTCCTCGCGGCTCCCATGGACATCGGACACAGCGGGTCAGTCGACGCCGGCACGGTCCTTGAGTGGGTGGACAAGGCAGCCTACGCAGCAGCAGTGGGCTGGTCGAAGTCGTATTGTGTCACCGCTTATGTGGGCAACATCCACTTCACGGATCCGGTCAACAGCGGCGACATGGTGGAGGTGACGTCCACCATCGTCTACACCGGCCGCTCTTCCATGCACATCCACACCGTGGTCAGCTCGCGTGATCCCAAGGGCGGCCCTGAGACGATGCACAGCCAGTGCATGGTGATCTTTGTGGCAGTGGGGCCCGACGGCAAGCCGATTCCCGTCCCCCAGTTTGAGCCGTCTACGCCTGGAGAGATCGAGCAACGAGACCATGCCTTGGCGCGCATCGCGGTCCGCGAGGAGATCGTCAATGCGATGAACGCCCAGGAATATACCGACGCCGGCACCGCCGAGCGCGTTGTCCTGCGGTTCATGGCGTCCCCCACAGATGTGAACTGGGGCGGCAAGGTCCACGGCGGCATCGTCATGAAATGGATCGACGAAGCCGCTTACGTGTGCGCCTCCCGGTACGCCGGGAAGGACACCGTGGCTGTATTCTCCGGCGGTGTGCGTTTCTACCGGCCACTGCTGATCGGTCACGTCGTAGAGGTCGAAGCCCGTCTCGTCTACACCGGCGCCAAGGGCATGCACATTGCAGTCCACGTCCGCTCCGGAGATCCCAAGACCCGCGAAATGAACCTGACCACGTATTGCCTCACGGTGATGGTGGCGCGCGATGAAACGGGCACTGCCGTGCCGATTCCGTCCTGGGTACCAGTCTCCGAGGAGGACAAGAAGCTGCACGCCCATGCCCGCGAACTGCTGGAAATCCGTGGGCGGGCACCCGGAAACCGGCTGCCGGATCACCTGTTGAAGGCTTCGGGCCACTAACGTTGGGCAACTAAGGGAGCCGGCTCACCCTGAGTATCGAAGCGCGCGTGAGCTGTCCGTCATCGGTGAAGGCCCACCGTCGGCCGGGTTGGCCCCGGCTGCAGCCATGCCATCGCTGCCGCCTCCCATGAACCGGGGCCCTGGAGCATGAACTGATAGCCATGCAGTCCTTCATCGAGGACCTGATCGATCTGGCCCGAAACAAGGAGTCCCTTCCTTCATCGAAGAAGTTGATCTCAACGAACTTGTTCCTTACGCTGCCGCTGGCCGAAGGCAGCTAGGCACCTCGTCTGTTCGTCAGCCTGGCCGCAGTACACAGAATTCGTTGCCCTCGGGGTCCGCGAGGCAACGCCATGACACGTCGCCCTGGCCGACGTCAGCGTCAACGGCACCCAGGGTGTGTAAACGGTCCACTTCTGCCGCTTGATCGTCACCGGAGTAGGGCATCAGGTCGAGGTGTATTCGGTTCTGCAATGAGTCAGGGGCCGCCGTCCGGAGCAACTCCAGATATGGCCCGACCCCCGCGGACGAACGCAGCCTAGCGTGTTCATCCGTCACCTCGTGGAGGGTCCAGTCCATGGCACGGCTCCAGAAGGTGGCCATGGCCCGCGGATCTGCGCAATTGACCACCACAGTGGCAATAGGTCCGGTGTCTTGGTAGATCGGGCGGGGTTCCAACACGCAGAACAGGTTGCCCTCGGGATCTGCCAGCACCGTCCATGGCACCTCTCCCTGCCCTATATCGGCCGGAGTCGCGCCGAGCTCCTTGAGCCGCGCAATAAGTTCCGCCTGGTGGGCAGCAGAGGTGGTAGCGAGATCGAGATGCACCCGGTATTGCACCGTCTCCGGGTCCGGAACTGTCACGACGTCAACGCAGACGGCTGAAGGGTCAGGCCACGTGAAACCCACGGGTTCAACGTTGGTCACACCGGGCCCCTCACTGGAAGTACCCCATCCGAGGGCGTCAGCCCAAAACTTCCCGAGAGCAGAGTCATCCCGGGCTTTGAAGTTCACTTGAACAAGTCGCAGTCCCATGCCGCACTACCCTATACCTGACCCGAGCCAGATACCGGAGCATCACCACTGTCCGCAGGCTCTGCCCTCTCGAGAGCGGCCACCAGATGTCCTTCGCTGCGTAGCGCCTGCTGCTCAGCAACGGGGACCCTATCGGAGGTATAACCGGTTACGGCCATCGGCAATGTCGGCCAGCCGAGGCTGTAGCACTACCCCACCAAGTTCTCCGCAGCACCGTCCATGTGCGCGATGATCGTCTCCCTCGCCTTGGCCGCGTTCCCGGTCTCAATGGCGGCAACAATGTCGTGATGCCGCCCGACACTCATGTTCCGCGTGGCTCGTTCCAGGCCGGCGAACATGATGGACATCCGGATGGAGCCCTCCAGTGATTCCCACGAATGCAGCAAGGTTTCGTTCCCGGACAGGCGGCAGAGCGTGCGGTGGAACTCGAGGTCGGATTCGATCCGCTCCTCCAGTGAGGACTTGGCGGCTTTGTCCATATTATCGACGGCGGCACGCAGCTCTGCGAGCGCGGCTTCCTTATCGGACATGTCACTAAGGGTCCGTGCAGCCAATGATTCCAGAACGCCGCGGACGGCGAAGATGTCACGGATTTCCTTGACGTCCAGGTGCCGCACGGACATGCGGCCTCGCGCTCCGGCTGAGATCAGGCCTTCCTGCTCCAGCTGGCGCAGGGCTTCGCGGAGGGTGCCGCGGCTGATCTGCAGCATCTCGGAAAGTTCGGTTTCCACGAGGTGCCGCCCGGGTTCGAGTTCACCACTGGTGATGGCGGTGCGCAGTGCTGCGAGCGCCTGTTCGCGCAGGCTCTTCTTCTCAAGTCCCAGCAGGGATGCGGTGGCCATGGTGTGTCCTCGGTTCTTTGGGCAACTGCTGACAGTCCGGTGTTAACAGTTGATACTACGGGCAGGAGTGCGGGACGGGCAGTCATGGCCGTCCCTCACTCCTGCTCGATAACAACAACTCAGCCGAGCTCTGCCAGCACCTTCGACACGATCCGGTCCACAGACAGTCCGTACCGTTCGTGCAGCGTCGGCAGCGCACCGGCGTCGAGGAACTGGTCCGGAAGCGCGATGGGAACCACGCGCTTGCCGAGACCGGCCGTCACGACGGCGGATGCAACAGTTTCGAACAGACCGCCAACAACGGTGTGGTTCTCCAGCGTGACGGCGAGCCGGTCGGTGTTGAGTTCTGCCAGGACGGTTGCGGAGTCGAACGGCTTGATGGTGGGCGTGTGCACCACAGCCACATCCACGTTATGGGCAGCCAACGCATCTGCTGCCTGCAGCGCACGCATGGTCATCAGGCCGGAGGACACGAACACCACGTCGTTGCCGCCGCGCAGGACCTTCGCCTTGCCGAGCTCGAACGTGTAGTCATACTCATCCAGGACCGTGGGGACGTTGCCGCGCAGCAGGCGCAGGTACGTGGGCCCTTCGGATGAAGCGAGCTGGGGCACAGCCTGCTCGATGTCCACGGAGTCGCAAGGGTCCACGATGGTCAGGTTGGGCATGCCGCGGAAGATCGCCATGTCCTCGGTGGCCTGGTGGCTGGGTCCGTAGCCGGTGGTCAGGCCCGGGAGGCCGCCGACGATGTTCACGTTAAGGTTCGGTTCGGCGATGTCCAGGCAGAGGAAGTCGTAAGCACGGCGGGCTGCGAACACGGAGTAGGTGGAAGCGAACGGGATCAGTCCCGTTTCGGCCATGCCCGCGGCGGCGCCGAAGAGGAGCTGCTCGGCCATGCCCATCTGGAAGAACCGTTCCGGAAACGCCTTGGCGAAGATATGCATATCGGTGTACTTACCGAGGTCTGCCGTAAGACCGACAATGCGGGAGTCAGCCTCAGCGGCCTTGACCAGCGCGTGTCCGAACGGAGCGGAGGTGGTCTTCTGGCCCGGGTCCGCGAAGGACGCGATCATGGCGGAGGTCTTGAGCTTCGGTTTGGTCACTGTGCTCATGCTGAAACCGTCCCTTCGTATCCAGCGGTCAGCTGTTCGCGGCAGATCTGCCACTCGTGTTCTTCGATGCGCATGAAGTGCGCCTTTTCACGGGTCTCCAACAAAGGCACACCGCGGCCCACCTTGGTGTCGCACAGGATCACGGACGGCTGCCCTGAAGCAGACTTTCCCGCAACCGCCCTGCGGCTGGCGATGTTGTCGAACGCTGCCAGCAGCGCACCGACGTCGTTCCCGTCCACGCGCTGGGTGTACCAGCCGAACGATTCCCACTTCTCGGTGACCGGCTCGGTACGGAGCACGGTGTCGGTGGCGCCGTCAGCCTGGAGGGCGTTGATGTCCACCATGGCCGTCAGGTTTCCGAGCTGGTGGTGGTGCGCGCCCATGGCGGCTTCCCACGTCGAGCCTTCGTCGAGTTCGCCATCGGAAAGGAAGTTGATCACCCGCGACGGGGAGCTTTGCAGGCGCAGCCCAAGAGCCATGCCGACGGCGATCGTCAGGCCATGGCCCAACGAACCGCCGGAGATTTCCATGCCCGGGGTGTACGTGGACATACCGGACATCGGCAGGCGTGAATCGTCGGAACCGTACGTTTCGAGCTCAGCGACCGGAACGATCCCGGCCTCGGCCAGCGCGGCGTAGTGCCCGATTGCGTAGTGCCCCGTGGAGAGCAGGAACCTGTCGCGGCCTTCCCAGTGCGGGTCTTCGGCCCGGTAGCTGAGCTGGTCGGCGTAAACGGCGGCCAGCATGTCAGCGGCGCCGAGCGCCTGGCCAACGTAGCCCTGGCCCTGGACCTCGCCCATGGTCAGGGCGTGGTGGCGGATGCGGTACGCGGCGGCACGGATGCGGTCAACGCGGTCGGCCGCAGGGGCGGCCGGAGCCGCTTCAACTGAGGAGAGAGTCACTGGTTTCCTTCCGGAGTCGGGCGCGTACCGATGGGGAGAACGCGCACGACGTCAATGGGTGCTTTAGGCGTTTACCTTCTGGGGAGTTTTGCTGGCGGCTTCTTCGGCGAGCTCACGCTCACGCTTGCCCCAGGTTTCCCGGGTGATCAGTGCTGCCCACAGGCCGATGGCTGCGTAGATGCTGAACAGCAGCGCCGGTCCCATCCAGCCCATGCTGACGAACAGCAGGGTGGTGATGAAGGGGGTGAAGCCGGAGACCATGGCGGAGATCTGGTAGGACAGCGACGCGCCGGACGACCGTGTCTTGGCTTGGAAGAGCTCCGGGAACCATGCACCCTGGGCGCCGGCGAGGGAGTTCTGGCAGACAGCGTAGGCGATGACGATGGTGGCGATGATCAGGAGGAACAGGCCGGTGTTAACCAGCATGAACATCGGGATACCGAAGACCACTGCGAAAGCCGTTGACCAGATGTAGACGGGACGGCGGCCCACCTTGTCGGTCAGTTTGCCCCAGAAGTATGTGGCGAAGATGCCGATGCCGGCAGCGACACAGAGGGCAACGAGGGTTTGGGTTTTGTCTGCCAGCTGGTTGGTGTGCAGGTAGGAGATCATGTACGTCACGGAGACGGCGTACCCTGCGGTTTCGGCGATACGGAGGCCGATGCCCCGGACGATGTTGCGCCAGTCGGTCTTGATGACCTCAACGATGGGGGACTTCACGATGTCGCCCTTGGCCTTGACGTCTTCGAACACCGGGGACTCGGGAACCTTGGAGCGGATGATGAGGCCCACGGCCACCAGGACGATGCTCGCAAGGAACGGTACACGCCAGGCCCATTCGCTGCCGAGTCCTACGCTGCCGAGGAAGACGAGGTTCGCGAGGAGGAGTCCCACGGGGAAGCCGGCCTGCACGATGCCTGTGAACTGGCCCTTTTTCCGCCAGGGTGCGTGTTCGTAGCTCATCAGGATGGCGCCACCCCATTCAGCACCGAAGGCCAGGCCTTGGATGATGCGGACAAGGACAAGGAGCGCAGGAGCCAGCAGCCCCACCTGCGAGTAGGTCGGCAGGAGGCCAATGGCGAAGGTTGCCAGGCCCATGAGGATGAGCGAGGCCACGAGGACTGGCTTACGGCCAAGCTTGTCGCCGAGGTGGCCGCCGATGATGCCACCCAACGGACGGGCAGCGAAGCCGACGCCGAGGGTCGCGAAGGAGGCCAGGGTGCCGGTCACCGGGTCGGCGCCCGGGAAGAATGCCGTACCGAAGTAAAGTGCAGCGGCGGTGCCGAAACCGATGAAGTCGTAGGTTTCGATGACTGCGCCAACGCCGGAACCGACGGCGACGCGCTTTGCTTCCTTGGTTCCATGAACCGGACCACGCATGGTCAGAGCTTCATTGCTCATCTGTCTTTTTCCCTTTCGAAGAGTGCGGCGCTTCTTCGGCAACCCCACTGTCGACAGTCAACATAATACGACAACTGTGACGCAGGGCACCAGCAATGTCAACAGTCAACTTTCAAGGTTGACTGTTGACAGTTAACGCAGCTAACGTGGTTTGCATCACTAAGGCACCTCGCCGACGAGGGCCCCAACATGAGGATCGACGACGATGTTCCATTCACGACTGGGCTGTTCTTCCATCAGCTTCCGCCACCAGGATTTGGCAACAGCCCTCCGCACCATGCGCGGTCTCGGATTCGAAGAGATCGACCTCGGCGCACTCCCGGGCGTCTGTGACCATGTGCCGTACGTACTGGACGTGGAGGCAGTCGAAGCGGTCGCCGCCGTCGTCAATAGCTCGGGACTGCGCGTCCGCTCGGTCAACGGCGACGTCGGGGACCTGAACGCAGCGCTCGACGCCGCTGCGCAGCAAGAGCGCGAACGGCACCTTGGGATGCTTCTCGCCCTGGCCTCCAGGACCGGCGCGAAGGCGCTCGTCCTGCCATGCGGTGCCATCGACCGCGACCCCTTGCGGAGCCTCGAAGAGGACATCGACGTTGTAGCAACCCAACTGATCCACGCCTCGCAGCGGGCGGCAGAGTTCGGCGTCGAGCTGTGGACGGAATCCCTGCACTACTACCGGCTCTGCTGGAACACCGAACGCGCCCAACTGCTCGCGGACCGCCTGGCCGGGTCCGACGTCGGCATCGTCATGGACTTCAGCCACATCGTTGCCTCCGGAGGCGATCCCGTGGATTTCATCCGCCGCGTCGGCTCGCGGATCAGGCATGTCCATCTGAGGGACGCCGTACCCGCAACGGAGACCGGGCCGGGCAACATCAACCTCAGCATCGGCAACGGCAAGGCCGACTTCGCAACCGGACTCGCAGCACTGAGGACCGTGGGCTACACCGGCCACTTCTCACTGGAGCTCGAAACCCGTGATGTCACGCACGACGAACGTCCGGCGGCTGCGGCGAAAGCGGCCAGCTTCATTACAGACCTCATCTAAACCGCGCCATCTCATATTCAAGGAGCACCATGACCACCATCCAGCGCACCGCAGTCCTCACCGGAGCTACCTCCGATCGCGGCATTGGCCTCACCACGGCCCGCCGCTACGCCAACCAGGGCTGGGGCATCGTCATCCTGGACCTCGACGGCGAGAAGTCCGCCAAGGTTGCAGCCGAGATCGCCAACGAATTCAACGTTCCGGCGTTCGGCTACGAAATCGACGTCGCCAACGAAGCTTCAGTCACCGCAGCGCAGGCCGCCGTCGCCGCTGAAGTTGCCGCCGGAAACCTCCCGCCTGTAGGAGCCCTCGCCAACATCGCCGGCATCACCTCGCCGGTCCCGTTCCTGGAGACCACGCTTGAGCTGTGGCACAAGGTCATGGACGTCAACGCCACCGGTACGTACCTGGTCACCAAGGCGTTCCTCCCGGACATGATCGCCAATGGATGGGGCCGCATCGTGAACATGTCCTCGGTGTCCGCCCAGCGCGGCGGCGGCGTGTTCGGCAAGGTTCCCTACTCCGCAGCCAAGGCCGCCATCCTGGGCTTCACCAAGGCACTCGCCCGTGAAATCGGCGAGACCGGAGTGACCGTCAACGCCATCACTCCAGGCGCCGTGGACACCAACATCCGCGTCGGCAGCACCGAAGAGCAGGAAGCCGCCATCAACGCCGGCATCCCCCTGGGCCGCAACGCCACCACCGAGGAAGTCGCCGCCGTGATCACGTTCCTCTCCTCCGAGGAAGCCGCCTACCTCACCGGCACCACCATCGATATCAACGGCGGCAGCCACATCCACTAATTCGAGCCGCTCGAAGGAAACCCAGGACCCACCATGACCCGAATCTTCAACGATCCCGCAGACTTTGCCGATGAAGCCCTCGCCGGTTTCTGCGACGCTCACTCAGACCTCGTCCGCCAGGTTGAAGGCGGCGCAATCCGCCGCGGCCGTCCGGCAACTCCAAAGGTCGCCGTCATTACCGGCGGCGGATCCGGACATTATCCGGCCTTTGCGGGCATCATCGGACCAGGCTTCGCTGACGGCGCCGTGGTGGGCAACATCTTCACCTCGCCATCAACCCAGCAGGCCTACTCGGTAGCCAAGGCCGCAAATTCAGGGGCAGGCGTGGTCTTCACCTACGGCAACTACGCAGGCGATGTGATGAACTTCGGCATGGCCAGCGAGCGCCTCAATGCTGAGGGAATCGCGACGGAGAACGTGCTGGTCACGGACGACATCGCCAGTGCCCCTTCGGACGAGGTAGAGAAGCGTCGCGGTATTGCAGGCGACTTCGTGGTCTTCAAGGTCATGGGTGCGGCGGCCGAAGCAGGGCTGGACCTCGAGTCCGTGGTTCGCGTGGGGCGCAAGGCCAACGAGTTGACGCGGACAATTGGCACGGCCTTCAGCAGCTGTACCTTCCCCGGCGCCGACCAACCCCTGTTCCGCCTTCCTGAAGGACAGATGGGCCTGGGCCTGGGTATCCACGGTGAGCCCGGACTGTTCGATACCGAGCTGCCATCCGCCGTCGAACTTGGCCAGGAACTGGTGCGGCGCGTTCTGGCCGAAACGCCGGCTACCGGTTCTACACGACTGGCTGTGATCCTCAATGGCCTCGGATCCACCAAACACGAGGAGTTGTTCGTTCTCTGGCGCACCGTGGCTCCCCTCCTCCGCGAAGCCGGCTACACCTTGGTCATGCCCGAGGTTGGGGAGCTGGTGACCAGCCTCGATATGGCAGGCGCTTCGTTGACGCTCACCTGGCTGGACGGCGAGCTCGAACAGTACTGGATCGCGCCAGCACTGACTCCGGCGTACCGTCGCGGTGCTGTGGGGTTCGACGTCGCTGCCGCGGACCCCGTTGAAGCCGAACTGGACGCGGTGCCTGCAGCCGACTATTCCTCCACAGTTGAGTCCCGCGAATATGCAGCCCAATGCCTTGCGGCCCTCAACACAACCGCCACACTGCTGCGGGATTCCGAGGCGATGCTGGGCGCCATGGACGCCATCGCAGGCGACGGCGACCACGGCCGCGGCATGGTCCGCGGATCCGCGGCAGCTCTGGATGCGGCGGCCGTTGCGTTTGAACGCGGTGCCGGAGCTGGGTCGCTGCTGGCGGCGGCGGGAGACGCCTGGGCTGACAAAGCCGGCGGAACATCGGGCGTCCTGTGGGGTGCCGGACTGCGCGCCCTTGGCGAGCGGTTGGGTGACTCTGAGAACCCGACCCCGGACGTCCTCACCCAGTCCGTTCGAGCCTTCGCGGACCGCATCGCGAGCCTCGGAAAGGCCGAGATCGGCGATAAGACCATGATGGACGCGCTGCTGCCGTTCGTATCCTCCCTTGAGAAGCGCATCGCTGCCGGTACCTACGCGGAGCAAGCGTGGTCCGCCGCGGCAGCCGACGCCACGCGGGCCGCCGAGTCCACCGCGGAACTTCGCCCCTTGAAGGGGCGTGCCCGGCCCCTGGCCGAGAAGAGCATTGGTACGCCGGACCCCGGGGCGACGTCGCTCGCCATGGTGTTTGCCGCCGTCGGGTCGCATTTCACCGCCGTTCCCCTTGCAGCAACCACCTAGGAGATTCACATGCGCATCATTGTTGGCGCCGATGAAGCCGGCGTTGAGTACAAAGACCGAATCCTGGCCGACCTTGAGGCCGACTCCCGGATCGCTGAAGTGATCGACATCGGAGTAAACCGAGCCGACGAGGACTTCACCAGGCCCTACCCCTACGTGGGCATCGCGGCCGGCGAGATGATCCGCGACGGCAAGGCCGACCGGGCCATCCTGTTCTGCGGCACGGGAATTGGGGTGGCTGTCGCTGCCAATAAGGTTCCAGGCATCAGGGCCACAGCTGCCCATGATTCGTTCTCCGTTGAGCGCTCCATCCTCTCCAATGACTGCCAGATCCTCACCATGGGCCAGCGGGTTGTAGGCGTGGAGTTGGCCCGCCGGTTGGCCAGGGAGTGGATCGGCTACGCGTTCGATCCTTCGTCCGGTTCAGCCGCCAAGGTAAAGGTCCTCAGCGACTTCGAGGGCTGCTGAAAACCTCTTCAGGGCGTGAAAAAGCCGCACAGGCGGGGAAAGCTCCTGCCTGTGCGGCCCGGACATTCAAGAATTACTTGATCAGCGCTGCTGCCTGGTCCATGAGGGCGCCCGCTGCTTCCGGCCCACCGGCCACACCATCTTCGGCAGTTGCCGAGGCGGAGATCAAGACACCATCCTTAATCGCGTGCGCAATAAAGATGGCGCCTTTTCTTCCATCAGGGAGCACCATTACGGTCTTGAAACCCTCGGTTCCGGGCACGTTGCCCACGCCTTCGACCTTCTGAGTAGAGGTGGTGAGCGTTTGCCCTTCAGCGGAGTAGGACACCTTTTTGCACTCTTCCGCCTGGGATTTGCTCTTCTCCAAATCGTCTTTGAGACGGGCAGCATCGACGCCGGAGGTCAACGACACACTGCTGATGAAACCGTTGGTTTTGGTCCGGGTCGTGCCGGCCGCCGTGGAACCGTCGATGGTGCGCGGCGCCCCCAGCAAGAAAGGATCCTTACAGGCGGCGGGTTCGATGGTGGCTCCTGCGAATCCCTTAACCATCGAGTCATACTGCGCCAGCAGCTCGTCCCCGGAGAGTACGGCGGGGCTGGTGCCATCCGCCAGTTTGACCTGCCCGACCAATCCGATGAGCTCTTCCTTGGTGTACTGCTTCACGGGCGTCGGCGTCGAAGTAGCAGCCTCGCTGGCAGGGGCCGACGTTGATTCCTGTGCGGCCGTGGTACCACCGCCACACGCCGTGAGAGCCAAAATTACCAGTGCCGATGCCCCGAATCCGAGCAGCGAATTTTTCTTCATGTGTTTCCCCAATAATTCTTAGTGATGCGCCCGCAGTCACGGACTCCACTTAGACTACTGGCCCTCATTGGTCGCCCCGGACCATGCCGTGGAGGCTAGAAGCCGCCGCCGCCAGCGCCTGCATCGCCTGCCATATTGGCAAAACGCGAGTAGTGGCCCTGGAAAGCAACAACGATGTCCTTGGTGGGACCGTTACGGTGCTTGGCAATGAGGATGTCCGCTTCGCCGGCGCGGGGCGATTCTTTGTCGTAGACATCTTCACGGTGCAACAGGATGACCATGTCGGCGTCCTGCTCGATGGAGCCGGATTCACGGAGGTCGGACACCATGGGGCGCTTGTCCTGGCGCTGCTCGGAACCACGGTTCAGCTGTGACAGGGCGATGACGGGAACCTGGAGCTCCTTGGCGAGCAGCTTAAGCGCACGCGAGAACTCGGAAACTTCCTGTTGGCGGGATTCCACCTTTTTGCCGGAGCTCATGAGCTGGAGGTAGTCGAGAATCACCAGTTTGAGGTCGTGCTGCTGCTTCAGGCGGCGGCACTTGGCCCGGATCTCCATCAGGGACATGTTGGGGCTGTCATCGATGAACAGCGGAGCATCGTTCATGCGACCCATGGTGGTGGCGATCTTGGACCATTGCTCGTCCTTGATGGTGCCCTTACGGAGGTCTTGCAGACCAATAGTGGCCTCTGCGGACAGAAGACGCATGGCGATCTCGTTCCGGCCCATTTCCAAGGAGAACATGACTGTAGCCAGGTTGTTCTTGATGGCGGCAGAACGGGCGAAGTCCAGCGCAAACGTGGACTTACCCACGGCAGGACGAGCTGCAATGACGATCATCTGGCCGGGGTGAAGCCCGTGAGTCAGTTCGTCCAGCTCGTAGAAGCCAGTGGGAACACCGGTCATGCCTTCGCCGCGGTGACCGGAAGCTTCGATCTCGTCCACGGTGGATTCCATGACGTCCTTCAACGCCACGTAGTCCTCTGCAGTGCGCTTTTCCGCCACAGCGTAGACCTCGGCCTGGGCCTGGTTGACAAGGTCTTCCACTTCGCCGTCCTGGCCGTAGCCCATCTGGACGATCTTGGTGCCGGCGTTAACAAGGCGGCGAAGGACAGCACGCTCGGCAACAATCTCGGCGTAGTAGCCAGCGTTTGCCGCGGTGGGCACTGTCTGGATGAGCTCGTGGAGGTAGGCGGGGCCGCCAATCCTGTTGATCTCACCGCGCTTGGTCAGTTCGTCCGAGACGGTCACAGCGTCGGCCGGCTCGCCACGACCGTAGAGGTCAATGATGGACTCATAGATGGTCTCGTGGGCCGGACGGTAGAAATCATGCCCACGGACGATCTCGACGACATCCGCGATCGCATCCTTGGACAGCATCATGCCGCCAAGTACCGACTGTTCTGCGGGGATGTCCTGGGGAGGTTTCCGGCTCGAGTCCGAAGCGCGTGTGCCCTCGATTGAGTCCAAGTGCGTAACTGACAAAGCCGTCCTCCATTTGTGTACCGCTGCAGAGATTTACTCCCCGGCGGCCCGTAAAGCGCAGTGTGTGGTGACTAAGTCCGCCGGTGTCTCTGACGATGTCAGGCAGGGCCGACGAAATAGCATTCCGTATCCACAAGTTATCCACAGCCGATTCCCCAAACCCGCTGCCAATGGTGGTTGGAGCAGCGTCCGGGGAACTCAACAAGGGATATTCGCATCCAAAATGGACACTCCAGACACGTTACAGCAGGCGCCTTACACCCCCTGTGGAAAACCTGTGGAATACCAGCCCCTCGTTGTGCACAGACTGTGCGTTACCCTGTGGATAGAGAAATTCTTTTACAGGAAAATAGCGTCTGACCTGCGGAAACAGTCATCACAAGCTGTGGACTAAAGAAAGATTTGGGACAACTTCATCCACAGACGCTCTGCCACTCGGAGCCTCATGAAGGGCGGAAAGCACCCCAAACATGCCCCAAATGTGATGCATCTTACAAACCGGCCCTAAATTTGACACCACCGTCTCAGAAGCCTATGCCGGAAGTGGAATGTGCTGTGGATAACCAAGTTCTGGCATAAGCTCTAAGCATGGGGATGAACTTTGGTGACGTGTTGACGCTTGCCCTTCCGCTTCTAGTCCTCGTTGGCCTGTTGTGGGCACTCACGGCGGCCTTCAAACCGCGTGATACCGGCGTCTCGGACGCGGAGAGGTATCAACGTGAACTGGCAGCCCGTTCGGCTGCGCACCAAGCGTCCCAAGTGCAGGAGGCGCTGGCCCTGCGCGCCCGGATTGAAGCCACCACCAAGCCTAGCCAGAATGAGGCAAGCCACCGGGAACAGGCGGAGAACACCAGGTCCGCTATTCAGGCCCAGGCCGCCCGTTCACACGCTGCCGGCCAGGCCGGACACCAGCCTGCCGTCCTTCCCAATGGCCAACTGAACCCGCAGCTGGCGCTCGAGCTCCAAAACCTGGTCCGCAGCGGGAAGAAAATCGAGGCCATCAAGGTTCTGCGCCAAGCCACCCACTCGGACCTGCTTACCGCCAAGAACTACGTAGATCGGCTCTGACAACGCCATGGATTCCATCCTCATCCCGCTCCTGATCCTCATTGCGGTCATTGCGGGCGTGCTCCTGCTCATTCGCTCTTTCACCAAGCGTTCTGCTGAAACCTCAGCGGATGTGGCAGCCGCGAACGCCCCGAAGGATCCCGTCGAGCTGGCCAGGGAATCTGCCGCCAAGCTCAACCAGGAGCAGCACCGCCAGCTCTACTCCCTGATCGCCCGCGGACAGGGCATGGCAGCGATCAAGCTCTACTTACAGGCCACTGGCGAAGGCCTGCGTGCCTCGCGTGAAGCGGTAGGCGCCTTGGCGGCCCACCCGCAGCCTTTCACGCCGGAGCCAGCCGCCAAAGACCTGCTGGCTGAGGACGATGACGAGCCCGAGCGCTTTCCCTACCGTTACAGGGCGATCGTCAGCAAAGGCGAGGTGACGCGGGAAGTGAGCAGCAACATGCTCAACGATGAGATCTACGGACGAATCCGGACGCTCGCCAAAAGTGGAGATGTTGAGGGCGCCGCCATAGCGTTGACGCGCCACTCAGACATCACCATCAAACAAGCCCGCGAGTTTATTGAGCTGTTGGACGACTAGGAAAACCTAGAAGTCGAAGAGGTCTCCAAGGAAGCCTTCTTTTTTCTTGCGCTTACGGCCGTACCCATCGCGATCGTAGCCTTCGCGCCGATCGCCATCCCGTCGGTCGTAGTCGCGCCTGTCCCTGTCGTCATAGCGCGGCTGCTGCGGACGGGACTCAAACGGATTGTAGAGGGGCGGCGGCGCGACGGGGGGCTGGGACGGCGCGGCCGCAGGCCGGGCAGGGGCAGGGATGGTTTCTGCTGCGACGCGATCAATGATCTTGTCCAGCTCCCCACGGTCCAACCACACACCCCTGCATTGCGGGCAGTAGTCAATCTCCACGCCGCTTCGTTCACTCATCACCAGGTCAATGGAATCCACAGGACACTTCATGGTTGCCCCAACGATCAGCCGCGTGAAAAAGTTCGGGCCAACCAAGGGGTGGGATTCACCAAGCACCCAGCACCACGTGCATACTGATCGGATGGTTCATCCCGATGTCCTCCAAGCGCACCGGCTTATGAACCTCCTGGGGAAGACGTGCTCCCTCCCCGTTCCCGAGCCTGACAACTCTGAGTACGGCGCCGCAACGTCCACCTGTGGGCCTGCAGTGATCCGCTTCAGGGTGGGCAAGGTTACGCCGACCAAGGTGGGACTCTTCGTAGCGGTGTGGCGGCGGTCAGCTGCCGGAGGTACGGAACCGTTCCCGGCCGACCACCCGGATGCCAACGACGCCGACACTTTGGTGATCTCCGTCCGGGAAGGGGAAAACACCGGTCACTTCGTCTTTCTCCGGTCCGCCGTGGTCACTCACGGCATCAGTTCCCTCAGCGGAAGAGGCGGGAAGCGCGGGTTCCGCGTCTATCCTCCGTGGTCCGTCACTATCAACCCCCAGGCACGGAAGACCCAGGCGTGGCAGGTCGGGTACTTCCACTACTCCCCTGATGGCGGGCTACCGACCCGCTGAAATACCTGCCAACAGCTGTTCGAACGGCAGTGATTCAAGGGCGTCGGGCTTGCGGTTCGGCTGCGGGCCGCTGAGCAACTGCACCAGTTCTCCCGCAGCGCGGTCCACGCGCGCCGAAAGGGGCGAGCCGCCGTCGTCGTTGTTTCCCCAGTCCTGGGGTCCCGCGAACACGCCCGTAGCGGCAATCCTGGTGCGCAGGTAGGTGAACAGTGGGCGCATAGCGTAATCCAGGACCATCTGGTGGCGATCAGTGCCGCCTGTGGCGCCGAGCAGAACAGCCTTGCCATCCAGCGACTTCGGGTCCAGCACGTCGATGAACGATTTGAACAAACCACTGTAGGAGGCGCTGAAGACGGGGCTGACGGCGATGATGGCGTCGGAATCATCGACGCCGGCAATCACCTCAGCGAGGCGTGGCGCGGCATAGCCGGTGACGAAGTTGTTGGCGATATCCACGGCAAGGTCACGCAGTTCAACGGTGTCGATCTTCACGTCATACCCTGCAGCCCGCAACTGTCGCTCGGCGGAGGCGGCCAGCTGATCGGCCAGCAGGCGGCTAGACGACGGGACACCGAGTCCGGCGGAAAGGACGGTGATGCGGCGGGTTTCCATGGCATTCTCCTGTTGCTTGTTCATCCAGCTTACATGCGTTTGCATCTAAATCAATGAACAGGCGCATGCCCGAAACTATTCCCGGGAGGCCCTAGCCGCCCTCGGTCCCCGTCAGGAACGCAACCGTGGCCGCCGTAATCTGCCCTTGGGCAACGTCGCGACCCACGCCGGGTTCGCCGTCGCCGGGCTGCGGCCCGTAGTCCCCGAAGAACGCATGGTTACCGCCCTGGACTTCCACAAAGGCGGCGTCACGGGGCAGCAGCTCGCGGGAGGCGTCGATCTTCCCAGGCGTACTGAGTCCGTCTTCGGAGCCCGAGATGGACAGGACCCTCAGCCCCGTGCGGTCGCGCATGGAGTCCAGCGGGTAGGAGGCGTACAGCAGCAGGCCGTCCACGTCCTGGTTGGACAGGGCAAATGAACCCGCGCTGACCCCGCCCAGCGAATGACCCCCAACAGTCCACGTGGAGATTTCCGGATGGGCAACCATGGCGCCACGGGCCTGGTTTCCGTCCAACAAGCTGAGATTGAGGGGCGTTTTGAGGATCACCACCAGGACCCCGGCATCCACTGCCGGCTTGAGGATGTCCACATACGCCCGAGCCTCTACGCGGGCGCCGGGGTAAAAGACGAGCCCCTTGGTGGCCGGCGCCCCTTCGGGCCTCATGACAATCGCCGTCAGCTCGTCAGCCACCGAGGCCTTGGGAGACGATCCCGTCGCTACGACACCCTGCTGGTAGGCGAAGGGATTCAGCCAAACGAGCATGGCCACCAAGGCCAGCATAGCCACGCGCCCGGCCCACGCACCTGCAGCCCTTAGTGCCGAACGCTTGCGGGACGCGCGGCGGCGGCGCCACAGCAGAACAGCCCAAAGAAGTCCGACGACGACGGCAGTCACCAACAGCGCGGGCAGCAACGGGTGTCCGCGCAGGACAGCGGGATTCCCGAGCAACATCCACAGGGGCACCAAAACCAAGGCGCCAACACACAGGACAGAGGCCCAAAAGAGCGCCGGCCTGCGGGTGGCGGGTGGGACTTTAAGGGAGGTGGTCATACTCCAATAATAGTTCCATCATGGAGATACTTTGAACTTTTCCAGGAACCGGACGATCAGCGCCGCGGGGCGTGGGTGGACAGGAAAGCGAACGTCTTGTCCCGCGCCTCCCTCGCCTCATCGAAGTTCAGGTGGAACTGGTACTCATGCGGCAGCTCCGGCTCATGGGTGGCTGGCCAGAACAGCTCGGTCACCGGAACGCCGGCATCCTTGAGGCGGTTGCTGTAGGGCACGGACTGGAGCCATGTGAGCCCGTCACCGTTGCCCCCGCTGATGAACGTAGGCGGGAAGTCGTCGGTGACGAAGTCGATAGTGGACATGGTGGCCCCGGCGTAGGTAGCGGACCAGTCCTTGGTGCCTGTGTAGGCCCAAAGGGAGGTCTTGAATCCCCAAGCAACGATGCCGTTGAGGTCAGCCATTGCCCGGAGATCGTATACACCGCAATGGAGGATGGTGGCGGCCAACTCCGATTTCTGGAGGGCAGGCTGGATCCCCATCAGATTGGCGTACTCGGGGTTTACGGTGAGCGTGGTCATCTGGCTGGCAAGCTGGGCCCCGGCAGAGTCACCGGCGAGCACAATGCGGCTGGTGTCCACATTCAGTTCGGCCGCATGGCCCTTGATGTAGGCGAGGGCGTCGTTGATGTCACGCACGGCAGTGGGATAGGTGGCTTCGGGAGCGATCGGATAGCTCATGCCGATGGTGGTGTAACCCTCGGCGGCGATGATCTGGAGATACGGATTCACGTCGCGCTGCGCTCCGGAAATCCACGCACCCCCATGAATCCACACCACGGTCGGCAGTGGCGCGGTGGTCCCTTCCGGGCTGAAAACATCAAAGGTGGACCCGGGCTTGTACACCACGCCGGTCTGGGATTGCAGAGGCGTATCCGGCACGTAAGGGGTCATCTCATCAATGGTCGCCTGCGCCCCACGCTCAAAAACACTGCGGATCAGCATCGCGGACGGCCACGGGGTAGCCGACAGTGCCAGAAGGACGAACAGGACCAGCAGAATCGCAACGTCCAGCTTCTTCAGCCGCGATGACCGTACCCGCGAAGGCCGCGAACGTGGTCCCGCGCCTGCTGATCGGCTCTTATCTGTACTTCTTTGGATCGATTCCAACGGTCCCATCACACACTCCCCCGGTCGGTGCACCTGTGAACCATGCTAAGGCCGCCGCGGCGTTTGCCGACGTCAGCCCTGCGGCCGTGCCGCCGACAGCAGCACTCCTTCGCCGCCGTCGAACGCTACGGTGTGAAAACGGGCGCCCCGCGCGACCTCCCAAAATCCCCATCTTCGGTGCAACGCCAGAGACGCCTCATTGCGCGCATTGACCACATACCAGGCGAACTCCGCCCGCTCCCACATCCAGTGGAGACGGGCCTCAGTCAGCTGCGCCGCCAGGCCCATCCGCCGGAATTCAGGCCGCACGGTGACGCCCCCCAGGTAATGCCCGGCCGGCGCGGGGCCGTCCGCGTAGTCCCAGTAATGCGTTTTCGCCCAACCCACGACGCCGGACCCACCTTCCGCGATGGCGTCATCACGCGCTTCGGCCACCACGACGAGACGGGTGGGGTCTGCGACCGCGGCGCTGATGCCATCAGCGAATCGCTCAGCCTCACTGAAAGATGTCCGCCCAGCTGCAATGTCCGCGGCGAGGATGCCATGTACATCGGCTGGGCGGGCTGTCCTGATAGTGAAGTACACCGGCTTAGTCTATTTGAGCAAAAGACTTTCATTATGAGTTGCAGCCCATAATATGGGATAGCCGACGCCCTGTATTAAGGAAGCCCATGACACATCACACCATCGCCCCACTGGACGGCGTCCGGGTCCTGGAACTCGGCAACTACATTGCCGCACCCACGGCAGGCAGGCTGCTGGCCGACTTCGGAGCCGAGGTCATCAAGGTGGAGCGGCCCGGCACCGGCGACGAGCTGCGTAACTGGCGCCTGCACAAGGGCACCACGTCCATGCTCTACCGCACACTGAACCGCAACAAGAAGTCTGTGGTCATGGATCTCCGCACCGACTTGGGCAAGCAGGCCGTGCTGGAGCTGGTGGCCAAGTGCGACATTCTCCTGGAAAACTTCCGGCCCGGCACCCTGGAAAAGTGGGGCCTGGGACCGGAGGTCCTCAACCAGGCCAACCCGGAGCTGATCGTCACGCGCATTTCTGCCTTCGGGCAGACGGGACCGCTGTCCGAGCGGCCCGGTTTTGCCGCCGTCGCCGAAGCGTACGGCGGGTTCCGCAACCTGGTGGGCGACCCGGACCGCGCTCCCGTTCGTGTTGGTGTCTCGATCGGCGACTCGATCGCGGGCCTGTACGCCGCCTTCGGCTCCGTGATGAGCCTTTACCAGCGTGAAGCACGACGCCGGGACTCGGCCGGTGGCGTTCCGCTCACCGAGCGCATCATCGACGTTGCGCTGAATGAGGCAATGTTCTCGATGATGGAATCGTTGATCCCTGACTATCAGGCTTACGGCGTGGACCGTCAGCGTGTGGGCGGCCGGATGGAGGGCATTGCTCCCTCCAACGCGTACGTGTGCAAGGACGGCGCGAGCATTGTGGTGGCAGGCAACGGTGACTCCATTTTTCAGCGGTATATGCAGACCATCGGTCGCCCTGATCTCGCCGAAGACCCTTCGCTGCAAACAAATGCCGGGCGCTGGGCCCAGCGAGAGGAGCTTGACCAGGCCATCGGCGAGTGGGCAGCTGCGCTTTCCGGTGCTGAGGCGCTGGCGGCCCTCGAGGCCGCAGGAGTTCCGGCCGGACCGATCTATACCGCCGCGGACATCAGCACGGACACCCAGTATGCGGCCCGCAACATGATCCAGAAGTTCGACGTGTCCACCGGCGATGAAATTCTTCCGGGGGTGGGCTTCCCGGGCATCGTTCCGGTGATCGGGGACCAGTCCCTGCCCATCAGAAACCTCGGCCCGGACCTGGGCGAAAACACACAGGAAATCCTTGGCGGACTCCTGAAAATGGATGCCGCGCAGATTAGTGCGGCCTCCGGCCGCGAGGAGGCCCTCCGACCATGAACAACTTCGAAAGCCCTCTGGCCACCACGCTGGGCAACGCCATTCTTCGGGACGTCACGCTGCGCGACGGGCTCCAGCTTACCGGGAAGATCCTGCCCACCGAACGGAAGATCGAGACGGTGCGTGAACTGCTGCGGCTGGGAGTGCCCGCCATTGAGCTGGGTTCCATGGCACGCGCAGATTTGGTCCCCACCATGGCCAACACACTTGACGTGGTCCGGGCCCTCACCCCCGAGGAACTGGAGAAGTGCTGGATCTGGGTGGCCACCCCCGGTCACGTCGCTAAAGCATCAGCCGCCGGAGCAAGGAACTTCCAGTACTGCTTGTCGGCCTCCGACTCGCATAACAAGGCCAATATTGGGCGGACCACTGATGAGAGTTTGGCCGCCCTTCCCGAAGCCATTGAGTACGCGCGGGCGGTGGCTGGCCAGATCCAACTGTGCATTGCCACCTCCTTCACCTGCCCGTTCGAGGGTTACGTTCCCGAAGAGCGCGTTCTCTCCATCGCCAATGATCCGCGGGCTGAAGGCACCACGGACATCGTCATCTGCGACACCTTGGGGCAAGCCGTGCCCGCGCAGGTCTCCCGGCTCATCACCCGGGTTCGGGACGAGTCACCTGCACGCAGGATCGTCTATCACGGCCACGACACCTGGGGCTTGGGTGTAGCAAACACGCTTGCCGCTCTTCAGGCCGGAGCCGCCATGGTGGACGGCGCCCTTGGTGGACTGGGCGGCTGCCCTTTCGCACCCGGCGCCAGTGGCAATACGTCCAGTGAAGACATTCTCTTTGCGACCCGCCCTGAGTGGTTGGGTCCGGACGTCTTCGGGGAACTTGTGGTGCTTTCGGAGAAACTCCTGGCCGAGTTGGGTGAACCGAACCGCTCCAAGGCAGCCCAGGGAGCGCGGTCCAAGGCTGAGGCTTTTGACTGGGTCAGGCCGGCCTAGCTCTTCTTGCCCGCTCCGCCCGCAGCCATAAGTTCCAGACGCTTGAGCGTCTCGCGGTTCCGCACTGCTATCACGGGGTCCCGCAGTGCCTTGGGTATCAATTTTCCCGGGCCGCGGACGGCGTCTTCTGCAATGGACACCCGGCACTGGGAACCGCCAAGGTCTTCCAAGGTGATCAGGATTCTGGCTTCGCCCAGAGGCCATCCTCTCGCGAGGATTTCCAGCTTTCTGCCAGGTTCCACAGCAGTGACCCTGCTGCTGTCATCGATGAGGAAGGGCCAAGACCCAACGGAATGATGCAGCTTGGAACCCACCTGCGGCCACTGATCGTCGACGGCGCGGATCCGTGAAGCACCCACCACCCAGCCGGGATAGAGCCACCCGTCCTCGATGACGTCCCAGACGTCGGCGGCGGGGGATCTGAACAACTGCGTCACGGTGGACATGTGGACCCTTTCTCAGCAGATACGGCCACGGCAATGACACTAAGCTAAGCATGCTTATGGATTGGCCGCCATAGGCCGCTCCCGGTCACGGCTGTGGCTTGCTGGCCTTGCCGTCCAGCCAGAGCATGTCCGACTCGTCCCGGTGCGTGCCGTCCGAACCCACATGCTTGCTGTCGATCTGTGGGCCCTTCTTAATGACGTGTACCAGCGCCATTCCATGGCCGCGGCCAAGATCATAATCAGCCTTGAGCCATTCGAGGATGGTCCCGGCCTTCACCGAAGGGTCACTGAATCCCTTGGATTCGGCGATTTCAACGAGCTTCCTCGGAGTGAGGCCGGTCTTGTCTTCAATGGCGTCGAGATAAGCCTGGAATGACATCGGCGTGGCCTTTCGTTCTAGATTTCAGGGACGTTACTGCGAAGTCTGCGTGAGCCATAGCGTACCGCCACCAGGGCGTGCCGAAATCCCAGCGCGGCCGGATCCATAAGAACCCGCCGTCCACGAATCAGAGCCAGACCAATTCAGCGGCGGGCCCCGCGGTTCCTGCGAGGGTACCGCGCTGCTTGGCGGCGCCCCTACACTGATCGCATGATGAGCCGAGGGTGGCGTTCCCTTGCGGCGGGTCTGGGCTTCGCCGCGACACTGCCGCTTGTGGGCGCGTGCGACTCCGGCGGAACTGGTGGCGGCGGCTCCGTTTCGGAGCCCTCCAGCGGAAGCCCAGGACCCATCTACGTTGAGGTCAACCAGTCCCGGGACCAATACGGCAAGCAGGCCATCATGCTGCAGCTCACCAACACCACGGACGCTCCCCTGACTGTGACCGCCGCCCGGCTGCGATCCACGCTTTTTGACGGTGACATTTCCTGGGAACCATTGGAAGGCAGCTTGGAGCTGCCGCCGCGTCAGCCCAAAAGCCTTCCTGCTGCTTTGCCGGGGGCCGCCTGCGAAGCATCCGGCACAGCGTCACCGGAACTCAACGCCAGGATCACCTACGCAGCAACGGGCAAAGAACCCGTGGACGGGATCACCGAGGCTTCCGATCCCTTCAACGTCCTCGCCAGAAACGCCGGCGAACTGTGCCTCGCAGCAGAAGCTGCCGCCGTCGCCTCAATGGTCCTGGACCCCGCACTTGAGGTGGCAGCGGACGGCCGCACCGCCGTCGTGCGCCTTGTCATGACGCCGGCCACGCCGGGTGGATCCGCGAAAAGCCTCACCATTGAATCGATCGACGGAACCACCCTTCTGGCGGAGACACCCTCTGATCCCTGGCCGCGGAACGTCACCATCGCACCCGGTGACGCCACACGCGTTTTGGCCTTGCACATGAGACCTGCGCGCTGCGACCCACATGCCGTCGCCGAGGACAAGGTGGGGACACTCTTGCCACTAAGGGTCACAGTGGGTGAACGTCAGGGGTTGGTGAAGATCGCGGCGTCCAATGAACTCCGTGGCCGGATCTACGACTTCGTCACCGTCGCATGCGCCACTGCGGGCTAAGCGTGCCTAGCCGAGAGTGGCCAGGGCGCGGGGAGCGCACTCCACCGTGACCTTGACGTTCGCTTCAACGCTCTTCACCTCGCCATCCATTTGATACGGCAGGGGCTTGAGCGTGGTGAATTCATACTTGCTCATGCTCGGTTGGTCACCCAAGCCCTGCGTGGTGGCCTTGAGCGCAGTCAGGAGAACGCGCCACTTGGGCATATGCGGGAAGGTGATGACCTCAAACTTCCCGTCGGATGGGTGGTTTGCGGCTTCACTGAGCGTGGCGTACTTGGCCATTTCATTGATATTGGCGAAGACGAGGCTGTCGAATTTCCGGCGCTTCCCGTCAGCCAAGCGAATGCCAAACGGCTCGAACTTGGAAAACGTCTGGATCACGGTGACCATTTCCGTCAACGCACCTTTACTGCCCTTTTCGAGTTCGGTGGCCACCACAGGGGTCAAGCCGAATCCGATGTAGGAATGCGCATATTCGAGGGGCTCATTCTCGTTTTGGCCCGTGTGGATGCGGAGAAGGTCAATGTGGTGAACATGGCCTTCGGCAATGGCCTCTTCCAACGGTTTCGTCGACATGATCCTGCTGTGGTCGTTGGCGTTTCCGGCAGCCCTGACTGCACAAACAGCCTTGGGGTTCCCGGCCTGCATCACACCATTAACCACCTCGTTGTAGCCGCCATCGCCGCTGACGGACACCACCAGGACGTCGCCGCCCTTGCTGGCCGCTTCCCTCGCCAGATCGACGGCGTGTCCGGCGTGTTCGGTGGGCTGGAGGGTGATCTCAGGCTGATAGGAGAGGAGCTCCTTCAGTCGGTCATGCAACTGCTGCGCCAACTCAGGCGCATCCCCCGTGCTGTTGGGGTTAAAAATGATGACGATCGACTCAAAGGTCCGGGCAGAATCCACAGTGTGCTCCTGATTCATTGCGAGGTCCCTCTTCAGGCGATAGTTTCCCTCGGAAGTTCCCATAGTATTCCCAAAGCCGCTGGGGTTTCGGATGGGCCCTGAACGTGCAAGCATGAAAATGCACCTTAAGAAGCAAGATCACGTCAATCAGCCTGATGCGGTTAGTGCCGTGTCAGGAGTCGGGAAAGGTTCATGGAAGACTCACGCCAGACGGCCCGGTCGCTGGTCATGGAGCATGAGATCACCCTGGACGATTTATGGGCTTGGTATTGGGCCAACGGCGGAAACGCCAGGCCGTGGGATTTCGACGCCTACCTCTTTGGCATCCAAGAGCGGGATCCCTTCGACCTGAAGATCCTCACGTGGGCCATGGAAGATCTTGAGGCGCGTTCACTGCTCTGATTCCCCTAGGGCATTGCTGCATGGGCCGGCTGCTTACGCTCTTTCCGGGCCTCTATCAGATGCCGTGTTGAGTGGGCAACGAACGGGCGCCCGGACCTCATCTGCTCATCCAATTCCCTCAGTCTGCCCAGATAGCGTTCTGCTGAAAAATCGGGAACCCACCACACACATTTGCGCAGGATCCACACCACGGCGCCCACGTCGAAGAACTCCATCCGGCACCGGGCGGTGCGGAGGTCCGTGATGGTGAGGCCGGAGGCTTCGGCAGCCGCTGCCTCGGCCTGGGGGTCCCGCCCCTTACGCTGTTCCGGTAAAGGCCCCAGAAAGTGTTCAATCAGTTCAAAGGCCGACGCCGGTCCCACATGCTGGGCGAAATAGCAGCCACCGGGGATCAGGACGCGGTGAATTTCTTTCCAGTCGGGCCTGACCGGGTGGCGTGCGGTCACGAGCTCGAAGGAACTGTCAGGGAAAGGCAGGCCGGAACCGGCTGTCGTCTCCAGGATGTCTACTCCGCGCTGCCCCAGTAACCCACGGGCGCGTTGGGCGTTGGGCGGCCAGCCCTCGGTGGCAGCCATCAGTTCAGGAAACTGGGTGGCCTCTGAGAGCACCTCGCCGCCACCAGTGTCCAGGTCCAAGGCACTCCGGACAGCGGCAAGGCGGCCCGCCAGCAACTTCGCATATCCCCACGGCGGACGTTCTTCGGTTGCCCGCCCGTCCAGCCAGGCGAATCCCCAGCCGTTCACGTCGGCTTCCCCGGCCTCCGCCACCAAAGTCTCAAAATCACGCATCAGTGTTTCCGTCGTCTTTCCGCCGCGAGCTGGCCAGCAACCCTGCTGATCAATTGGTACGGGATTGGCTTGGATAAAGGAAACTTCAAGGTTCCTTTCCCGGACAGATACTGCTCCAACTCGTTATTCAACGTTTCGTCTCCCCGAGGGACCGGATACACCGAAATGTGGTGTGCCCAGGCAGCGAAATACACCACATAGTGCCCATCGATGGTGACTGTGGGAATGTCATAACTGATCATCTCGCCGGCATCGGGAACTGCTGCGTGAATGCTCCTGCGGATCTCCTTGAGGATCAGCTGGGTAGCCTCAGGCTGGGCTGCGATGTAGGCGTCCACTGTGGAGTGTTTCCCGGCCATCGTCATTCTCCCTTACGTTGTTAATCAGCTCTCGCCGGGGAAACGTCCACCGATCAGCCTGGTCATGTGCTCAGCGGCAGCCAGCAGGGGCTCCACCCAAGCCTCGCATATCTCCCGCGGCATCCGAAGGGTTGGCCCGCTGATAGTGACGGCGCCCACCAAGCCGGCGGCCGAATCGAAAACCGGCGCGGATAGCCCTGATGCGCCGTCTTCCCGCTCACCCACAGTGATGGCGAACCCGTCAGCGTGGGTCTTCTTCACCGCCGCTTCGAGCTCCTCGGAACTGGTGATGGTGTGATCCGTGATGGACTCCAACGGATCCCGCAGCACGGCTTCCATCAATTCCGGCGACCAGGCCAGGAGCACCCTGCCTGCCGACCCTGCGTGAAGCGGCACAATCTTTCCCAAGTGCATCTCCCGGCGGAGTGCGTGATGCGTTTCTGCCATGGCCACGCAGACCCGGTAGTGCTGTTCTGCTTTGAAGAAGCACGCAGTCTCGCCGGTGGTGTCCCGAAGGGACTTGAGCAGCGGACCCAGGATGTCCACCACGTCCATACCGCGGGTTGCCGGCGCCGCCCAGTAGGCCATCCGCATGCCGATGCGGTACGCATCGCCTTCCCGGTCCAGGAAGCCCTGCGACGTGAGGTTCGTGACCAGTCGCTGCACCGTCGACGTGGGCATGCCGGTGGATTCGCGGATGTCTGCCAACTGCAGTACCGGCTTGGACAACGAGAAAGCATCCAGGATGGACGTGATCTTGCCCAGGACAAGCAAAGGGTTGCCGTTGGCCTTCACGGAAGCATCGGATGCGGACATAAGACTCACGCTAAACGCTCCGGCAAGGTCGCGCCAATCCCGCCGGTAGGGTTGCATCATGGGGACAGTTTTGGAAGCCGAAGGCTTGCTGGTTGGGTACGCCGGGGCTCCGGTGTGCGGGGAAGTTTCTGCATCCGTGGATCCGGGTGAAGTCCTGGGAATCGTGGGTGTCAACGGCGCCGGGAAGTCCACGGTAGCCCGTACTCTTGCGGGACGGCAGGCGTCCTTGGCCGGCGACGTGAAAGTCCACGGCCTTCTCATCGACCCTGACGCCGTTCCCTTCCGCCGGCAAGTTTCGGCAGTGTTTGACGACGACCTCTTCTTCCCGTCCCTCACAGTTCGGGAGCACCTCCTCCTCATCGCCCGCGGCCATTCATTGGACAACCCCGAAGCGCGTGTTGAGGAAGAGCTGGATTTCTTCGGGCTCCAGGGAAGGTCGCACGCCATCCCTGACGCCCTCTCTTCGGGCCAGCGGCGCCGGCTGCTGCTGGCAGCGGGGCTGATCCGTCCGTCGTCGCTCCTGATCCTTGATGAGCCGGAGCAACGGCTCGATCCGCGGATGCGGGTGGCCCTAGGTGAGCGCATCGCCGCCCACGCCAAAGAGGGTGGCGCAGTGGTTCTGGTGACCCATGATCCCCAGCTCTTGCTCGCTACCGCCTCATCCTGTTTGGTTATTGACGAGGAAGTCCAGGTATTCGATCCGGAACAGGGGGCCTCGATCATTGCCGGCTCCTGACATGATCACGCTTGAACCGTCCGGCCGGAACAGGGAGCTGGCTGCTGACATCGTCCGGTTTACCCGCAAGTCCGCCCGACGCTACAAACGCAGTCGGATCTCGTGGAGCGACAGGTTCGTCGATGCCTACAGTTGGGGCCTCGGCATCGGCGTGTCCCTGACCATCGCAGCCTCGTTCGTTCTCGCGCTGCGCAACGAAATCGCGGACCGCGCTTCCACCACCGGCAGCATCATTGGCGAGCAATGGCTTGTCCTGCCGGAACCCGTGTTGTGGACGTCCGTGACCTTCGCGGTCCTTCTGTCCATCAGCAACCTGGCACGCAAGTTCGGACCCATGGCAGTGAGTGGTGCGGAGAGCACCTGGTGGCTGACTCTACCGGTGGATCGCCGCCCCATGGTCCTGCCGCCGTTCCTCGGCAAAGTCGCGCTTACCGCAGCCGGTTCGGCCATCATCTACCTTCCCTTCAGCATGGTGATCGCCATTGACCGCGCCCCCGTTGAACACGTTTTCGCTGCACTCACTTTTGGCGGTGCCAGCGCCATTGCGGTGGTTCTGGCGGCCGTGCAACAGCTCTGCCTACTGGGACCCCGGCTGGGTAAGGCGACCACTGCCGCGGCGACTTTGGGGTGCTCGTTCCTTCCCGCGCTGTCGTGGTCTCCGTGGCCAACAGCGCTGGTGGGCCTTGCCGCCGTCGGATTATTGGCGCTGGTGGTGCCGCGGTCCGGACGCGTGCGGGGTGAAGAGCTGGTTCGCGGCGGAGCCGTGGCCGGTCATGCCGGGGCTTCGCTGTTCATGATGGACGCCAATGAGGTGCTGCGCGCCTTGAGCGGCGGCCGTCAAAGGGTCGACGGCGGCAGGGCGGCCCGCTTTTACGCCCGGCACACGCACGGCCCCCTCAGGGCGCTGATCCGTGCTGATGCAGTTGCCTTCTTCAGACTCAATCCTCCGCTGATGCCACCCCTCCTGTGGCTTGTTGCCTGCATCGCCATGCTTTCGGTGGAAGGCGGGCTGCCGGAGTTCGTGCAGCTGGCGGTCATCGTGATCGCGGGGTGTGCCACGGCTTCCGGGATGGGAACCGTGGCCCGGAAGACCGCCCTGGTTCCTGAGCTCGACGCCATGCTTCCACTGCATCCGGCACTGGTCAGGACCAGTCGCGCACTCATGCCTTGCCTTGCCATGTCCCTGTGGATGGCGGTGCTCAGTGGGCTGTTGGTTCTCCTCGGCGCAGCGGATCCGTGGTTGATACTGGTCGGTGCCCTGGCAGGCGTGGGCATGGGCGCGGGAACTCTCCGCGCGGCCACCAGAACGCCACCGGACTGGACCGCCCCGCCGGTTGAGACTCCGTTTGGTCCTGTTCCCCGAGCGCAGCTGGGCTCCCTGCTGCGGGGGCTGGACGTGACCATTTTGGCGACCATCCCGCTGCTCGTGGCACTCTATCTGGGGTACGTCCCATCGACCGTCCTGATGGTGCAGGCCGTGTTCAGTTCAGGGATCTTCCTGGTGGTGGTGCTGTCGAGGCCCAAGCGCACGTGACAGCCGTGCGGGCAGTGCCGTGGGAAGCCTTTAGAGCAGCACCGTTCCTTCGATGCACGTGGCCGACGCTCCACCAACCCAAATCTCGCCGTCCTCCGCTGTGATATGGACCCTGCCTGCCCTGCCCAGCACGGTGCCCTGGGCTGCAATGTACTCTTCAGGCGCCCGACCACTACCGATCAACCACTGCGCCGCGCCGGCATTGAAACTGCCCGTGACCGGGTCTTCAACCATGGCGTCGCCAGGAATGAACGTACGGACTTCAAAGTCGACGCCGGTACCCGGTTGATGCGGTCCGATCACACCGACCTTAAGGTCACCCATGGCAGCGAAATCCGGTTCGATGGCCAAAACTTGTTCCGCGGAACCGAGGAGCACACCGATCCATGTGGGTCCGTTGACCAGCCATGAGGCGTCCAACAGAGCTTCGTCCGGAAGACGCAGGCCGGCAGCGAGCTGGACCCTGATACTGTCATCAACCGGGCCAAAGCGCGTCAGCGGCGGCGCGGCGAAAGCCAACCGACCTCCGTCGTGCTTCACCCTCACCAAACCGGCGCCGCACTCCTGGACCAGGACGCCGTCAGCCTTGGGCACTCCCCCGGCCTGAAGCCAGGTGTGTGCTGAACCCAGCGTCGGATGCCCTGCGAAGGGGAACTCCTCGCTGCCTGTGAAGATCCGCACCTTGTAATCCCCCAGTGGGTCCGTGGGAGGCAGGAGGAACGTGGTCTCGGAAAGGTTGGTCCAGTTGGCGAAGTGCTGCATTGTGCCTGTGCTGAGGCCTTCGGCATCGACCACCACGGCAAGCGGGTTGCCTCGGTAAGGCTGGTCGGAGAAGACGTCCACCTGGTGGAACGGGCGGCTGCGCAGGGCTTCTGAAGTCACCGCTGCAGGCTATCACCGGTTGCTGGCCGGTTTTGCTGACGCACGTGCCCCGGGTCTGCAAAACTACCCCTATGGCAGAGAACAAGACCCAGCCCACGGACGTGTCCGTAGAAGAATTCCTGGCCGCCGTGGAGCACCCGACCCGGCGTGCGGACGGTTTCGAACTGCTGGAGATGATGCGTGACATCACCGGCAAGGAAGCCGTCATGTGGGGGCCGTCGATCGTTGGCTTCGGCAGCTATCACTACAAGTACGACAGCGGCCGCGAAGGCGACGCCGCCGCCGTCGGATTCTCACCGCGCAAGAGCAGCCTGGTGCTCTACGGCCTCACCGAAGGTCCCGACGCAGACCGGCTGCTTCCGGAACTCGGAAAGCACAAGACCAGTGCCGCATGCCTGTATGTGAACAAACTGGACGACGTGGACCGGGACACCCTGGCTGAGATGATCCGTACCGGGTACAAGCACGTGATGGAGGAGATCCACACTCCCTGATTCCCCCGCAAAAAAGACCCCCACCACCGGAATCCGGTGGTGGGGGTCTTGGATGCAGTCAAAGACTACTTTGCGCTGCGTAACACTGCGTTACTTGCTTGCAACGACCTCGAGGTCGATGACAGCGGAAACGTCCTCGTGCAGGCGAACGTTGGCCGTGTACGAACCGACAGACTTGATGTGGTTCGGCAGTTCAACGTTGCGCTTGTCGATGGCGCCGAGGCCAGCGGCCTCAACAGCAGCAGCGACGTCAGCAGGCTTGACGGTGCCGAAGAGACGACCGGACTCGCCGGCCTTCACCTCGAGCTTGACCTTCTTGGAGGACAGAGCCTGGGCCTGGGCCTGTGCAGCTTCAACAGAAGCGTGCGCACGAGCGGCGCGGGCAGCCTTGATGGACTCAACCTGCTTCTCGCCACCCTTCGACCAGGTCAGAGCGAAGCCGCGGGGCAGCAGGAAGTTACGTGCGTAACCGTCCTTGACCTCCACAACGTCGCCAGCAGCACCGAGACCGGTTACTTCGTGGGTCAGAATGAGCTTTGCCATGTTAGTTAATCCCTTCCCTTAGCCGCGGCCAGCGCCGGAGTAAGGCAGCAGAGCAACTTCGCGGGCGTTCTTGATTGCCTGGGCGATCTTGCGCTGTTCCTGAACGGTAACGCCAGTAACGCGACGAGCACGGATCTTTCCGCGGTCGGAGATGAACTTGCGCAGCAGTGCTACGTCCTTGTAGTCGATGACAGTGATGTCAGCGGCCTTCAAGGGGTTGGACTTTGGTTTGGGCTTACGGAGTTCAGCCTTAGCCATCGTGGAGCTCCTTTTCTATGGAGCCCGTGGATATTGATCCACGGGATGGTGGTGTTCGACGGCGGTTGCCACCAAGGTGCCTCGCGGCAGTCCGGGTGAGCGTCCGGCGTCGGACGTTTATGTTTTGTTTAGAAGGGAGGTTCGGAATCCGGGCCGTTGCCCCAGCCGCCGGCATTGCTGACACCGGGCGTAGCCCAAGGGTCATCCTGCTGCTGTGCGGGCTGGTTGCCGCCCCAGGTTCCACCGGAGTTGCCGCCGCCCTGGTTTCCACCAGGAGCGCCACCTCCAAAGCCACCGGAATTACCGGCGTTACCGCCACCGAAGCCGCCCTGCCCGCCGCCGGAGCGCTGGGTACGGTTGACCTTGGCGTTTGCGTAACGCAGGCTGGGGCCGATTTCGTCGACCTCAAGCTCGATAACGGTGCGCTTTTCGCCTTCTTTTGTTTCGTAGGAACGGCTCTTCAAACGGCCGGAAACGATGACGCGCATGCCCTTTGTGAGGGACTCGGCCACGTTCTCGGCTGCTTCGCGCCAGACAGATGCGCGGAGGAACAGGGTTTCCCCGTCCTTCCACTCATTGGACTGGCGGTCAAAGGTCCGGGGAGTAGAAGCGATGGTGAAGTTCGCTACTGCTGAGCCAGACGGGGTGAACCGCAGCTCGGGGTCATTGGTGAGATTACCGATGACCGTAATAGTGGTTTCGCCTGCCATCTACTGCCTCCTTGTTCGTTCCTGCGGGATAAAGATCTGGAAGGGGCTGATTACTCAGCAACGACCTTCTGGTCTTCAGGACGGATGATCTTGGTGCGCATGATCGTCTCGTTAAGAGACAGCTGGCGATCAAGTTCCTTGGCGGTAGCCGGTGCTGCGGTGAAGTTCACCACGGCGTAGATACCTTCGGACTTCTTCTTGATGTCGTACGCCAGACGGCGACGGCCCCAGATGTCAACCTTTTCGATGGTTCCACCATCGGTGGTGATGACATTGAGGAACTTCTGAAGCGACGACTCTACGGTACGCTCTTCGACCTCGGGGTCGATGATTACCATCAATTCGTAAGGACGCATATGTGAACCCACCTCCTTTGGGCTAAGCGGTTACGGTATTTCCGTAACAGGAGGTTCATTTGCGATGCCGTGTACCCGCTCCCCCGCCGAAGACTCGGAAGGAGGGCGCAACACAGACTTCAATATCTTAGTGCATCTCCTGCACCCAAAGCTATTCGAGCGGATCCGTCGCCGGGACAGGTCATTTGGCGTATGTGGATAACCCGGACAGCCAGCAGGGAATACTGGAGCAATGACCGCCCTGAAGTCCATCATTCTCTTCGTCCTGGCCGCCGTTGCAGAGATCGGCGGTGCGTGGCTGATCTGGCAGGCCGTCCGGGAGGGCAAGGCCTGGTGGTGGGCCGGCCTCGGCGTCGTCGCACTGGGCATCTACGGCTTCTTCGCAGCGTTTCAGCCCGACGCGCACTTCGGCAGGGTCCTGGCCGCCTACGGGGGCGTCTTCATCGCCGGCTCGCTGGCCTGGGGAATGCTGGTGGACGGCTTCCGCCCTGATCGCTGGGACGTGGTCGGGGCTGCAATCTGCATAGTGGGCGTGGGCGTCATCATGTTCGCACCCCGCCCGGGAGCGTAGGCCCGAACACGAGAGCCCCGGGCCGAACGCTGCAAAACCCCCGGAAGGCGACCTTCCGGGGGTTTCTTTGTGCGCGGAGGGGGACTTGAACCCCCACCCCCTTTCGAGGACTAGCACCTCAAGCTAGCGCGTCTGCCATTCCGCCACCCGCGCAAGGTGATCAGGAGAAACAATGTTTCGTTTTTCTCCTCGACAGCGACAAAGACAGTAACACGAACAGGGCCGATCCGCAGATTCCTGAGGTCTTGATGGAGCCTCGCTAGGGTGGTGGCCATGGATGCCACACCCCTGAATGCCTTGGTCCTGACTGTCGTCTTCGCCGGGATCGGACTCTACGCCCTGTACTTCGTGATCCGCTCAGGCGTCCGCGACGGCATCCTTCAGGCCGACAAGAAGCGCAGCGAGCAAACGGAGCCGTCAAGCCCAACCGACTTTTGAGCTCCCCCACTGGTTAGGGTGGGCACATGGATAACGTCAGGGTGAGGCGGAGCCGGCTGCGCTTTGTGGTCATGGTCCTGGCGGGCACAGCCGCGTTCGTCGCTTCCGGCATCTCAGGCAGCTGGGTGGATGCGCCCGCGGTTGGCTGGGCCGTGGCCGCCTTGGTCTACGTTGTCTGGGTTTGGCTGGTGATCGCACGGCTCGATCCTGCAGAAACGCAGCACCATGCAACGTCCGAGGACCCGTCGCGGGGAGTCACCGACCTGCTGATACTCGTGGCCAACCTGGCCAGCCTTGCTGCTGTGGCCGCCGTGATCGTCAATTCGCACACTGAGGGAACCGGCTCCCGCCTATCTTCTGCGGCACTCGCCCTGGCGTGTGTGGGACTGTCCTGGATGCTGGTCCAAACGCTTTTCACGCTGCGGTACGCCGAGCTGTATTACAGCCAGGACGCCCACGCCGGCGGTGCAGTGGGTGGCATCAGCTTCAACCAGGACCGGCCGCCGCAGTACACGGACTTCGCTTATCTGGCCACGAGCCTGGGCATGACGTACCAGGTATCGGACACCAATCTCGGCAACCACTCGATCCGGCTGGAGGCGCTGAAGCACAGCCTGCTGTCCTACCTGTTTGGAACAGTCATCCTTGCCGTCACCATCAACCTCGTCATCGGCCTGGCCCAGTAACCACGAGGCCTACGGCGGTGACCTTAAAGCGAAACGGGGCAGCCGTCGTCGAACGCTGACGCTGGCTGCCCCGCTGCCGAAGGACGCTTACGACGCCGGTCCCCCACCGACCGTCGCCTGCTCGGCGTCCGCGGTGGTCGCCTCGGGTGAAGCGGCGCCACGCTTGCGGTAGCGCCAAATGCCGATGCCCACCACGATTGCGGCCAACGCCAGCGACAGGAAGAGCGACTCACGGGTGGATTCGATGATCACCATCCCGACAATGAGGGCCACGATGGCGCCGATGGCGATCCACGTGAGGTACGGGAAGAACCACATCTTGAGGTCGAGGTCCTTGGCTGCAGCCCCCATGCGTTTGCGCAGGATGAGTTGCGAGGCCGCAATGACCAGCCACACAAAGAGCGCGATGGCACCGGACGTGTTCACGAGGAACAGGAACACCGTGTCCGGGGCGATGTAGTTCAGGCCGACGGTAATGAACCCCACCACTGTGGAGGCCAGCACTGCTGCTGCCGGGACGCCACGCTTGGAGATCTTCATCCAGGACTTGGGGGCGTCTCCCCGCTGGGAGAGCGAGAAGAGCATGCGGCTGGCGGTGTAGAGGCCGGAGTTCAAGCAGGACAGCACCGAGGTGAGGACAACGATATCCATGATGGTGCCTGCGCCCGGGATTCCGTACAGCTCGATCACGGCAACGTACGGGCTCTTGGCAACGGAGGCGTCGTTCCACGGCAGAAGCGTGACAACAATGGCGATGGATCCGATGTAGAAGATCAGGATGCGCCACACGGTGGACTTCACGGCCTTCTTGACGGCGTCTACGGGGTTTTCCGATTCACCGGCCGCGATGGTGGCGATTTCGGCGCCGAAGAACGAGAAGACCACCACGAGGATGCCCGCCAGGACTGCGCCCGGACCGTTCGGCATGAAACCGCCCTGATCCAGGAGGTTGGCGACGCCCGGGGCGGAGACGCCCGGCATGAGGCCCAGGATGGCAGCGATGCCTGCGAGCAGGAAGATGACAATTGCGGCCACCTTGATGGACGCGAACCAGAACTCGAACTCGCCGTAGGACTTGACGGAACCCAGATTGGTCAGCGTCAGGAGCACCATCAAAATCAGCGCCCAGATCCACTGGTCCACACCGGGAACCCAGCGGTGCATAATGGCGGCGCCCGCCGTTGCCTCGATGCCGAGGACGATGATCCAGAACCAAGCGTAGAGCCAGCCGATACTGAAGCCAGCCCACCGGCCAAGGGCCTTGTCAGCGTAGGTGGAGAACGAGCCGGTCTCCGGATTGGCAGCAGCCATCTCGCCCAGCATGCGCATGACCAGGATAACCACCAGGCCGGCAGCCAAGTACGCCACGAGGATGCCGGGACCGGCTTGCTGGATAGCGGCGCCGGACCCTACGAACAAGCCTGCGCCAATAACGCCGGCGATGGCGATCATGGAGAGGTGCCGGGGCTTCAAGGATTTTGAAAGTTGTTGGTCAGCGTGCATGGATCTGCGCCGTCCTTTAGGTTTTTGCGGGGTGGCCGGAGTGGTGTGCCACGGGCCACATGACTCACTCACGCTAGCTTGCTGCACCATCGCACTACCTGTGCAGCTGAACATTTTGACGCCCCCAAAAAGGGGAGTGTGCACAAAATGTACACCTTCAGGCATCCAATGTTTCGTATTGAAAACTTTTGTAATGCCCCTGAAATGAGTGTTTGAGGCTTCCGTTAGACGAAGGTGCGGAAGAACAACTCAACAACAGTTGCCAGGTACCGTGGATCCTTAACGCCGCAGAGCTCGCGCGCAGAGTGCATCGACAACAAGGGAATGCCTACATCCACCGTCCGGATACCAAGGCGCGTGGCAGTCAGGGGTCCAATGGTGGATCCACACGGGAGATCGTTGTTTGACACGTATTCCTGGTACGGAACGCCGGATTCGTCGCACAACCGGGCCCAGAACGCAGCACCTGTGGCATCCGTGGCGTAACGCTGGTTGGCGTTGATCTTCAGCAGCGGGCCACCGTTCAGCACTGGTTTGTTGGCGGGATCATGCTTTTCCGCGTAGTTCGGGTGTACAGCATGGCCGGCATCGGCGGAAACACAGAACGACGCCGCCAGCGCCTGCCGCCGCTGGCTCACCGAGGCGCCGAGGCCGTCCGAGATGCGGACCAGGATGTCTTCGAGGATGGGGCCGCACGCTCCGGAGCGCGAGTTGGAGCCGATCTCCTCGTGATCGAACGCAGCCACGACGGCGATCGGACCCCCAACCCGAGCTGACGCCGCGTGACTGATCAGTGCCACCAGGCCCGCGTGGGTTGAGGAGAGGTTATCCATGCGGCCTGACGCGAAAAACTCGCTGTTGGCCCCGAAAACCGCGGGGGCCTGCGTGTCTGCCACCACGACGTCGTACCCGCCGATGTCCGCAGCATCAACAGCGGTGCCCTCCACACGATCGGCGAGCAATCCGAGGAGATCCTCCCCGGCGGGGTCGCCTTGGCCGAAGATCGGGTTCATGTGCTGCTGCTTGGACAGATGCAGTCCATTGTCGTTTACACCGCGGTCCAGGTGGATCGCCAACTGGGGGAAGCGAAGGAGAGGGCCCGTGGCTGTCAGATGCTGCGTTCCGTCACGCATGACCAAACGGCCCGCCAACTGCAGTTCCCGGTCCAGCCAGGAATTCAACAGGGGTCCGCCGTACACCTCAACGCCGGCCTGCAGCCAGCCGAATTTGCCCGTAGTGGGCTTCGGCTTGAGTTTGAAGGACGGCGAATCGGTGTGTGCACCGAGGATATTGAAGCCCGTGGTGGGGCCGGCATTTTCGGGCGTTACCCACGCAATCAGGGCGCCGTCGCGGATCACGTAGAACTTGCCAGCTCCGCCATCCCACGGCTCCAGTTCATCCAGGGCCATGAAGCCTGCAGCCTCCAAGCGGCGGGCGGCCTCGTGGACTGCATGGAAGCTCGACGGTGACGCAGAAACGTAGGCGCCGAGATCCTGGATGTGGTCAACTGCTGCGGAAGCATTCGAAGGCATGACCCCGAGTCTAGCCGCGCTTTCGCCGCCGGCCGGGCTAAACGGTAACGTTCAGCGCGGCCGTATAGCCGCCCGCGACCGAGCCGGATATAGTCGCGAGTTGGTATATACCCCCATCGTCGCCAAAGACATTGTCCGAGGTCAGCGTGGTGTTGGGGAAGTTTCGGGCGCTGGACTCGTAGCCCGCGGTTGCGTAGACCGCTTTGCATGCCGCCTCTGTGAGGGCGATCTGGGAGACAGCCAACACCTGCCCGGCAGCAGTGGTGTTGCTCATCGATTCGAATACCTCAAAGTGAATATGTGGCCAGCGGCCGTTGTACGCGCCTGGGTAGATGGTGCTGAAGGTCAACTGGCCGTTGGCGTCAGCCTCCTGTACACCCCTCAAATAGTTCTGGTTCTCCAAGCCCGAATCGTACAGGGAGTACTTGCCGTTCCGGTCACAATGCCAGACGTACACTGCAGCACCAGCCAGCGGTGAGCAGCCATTGGCGTTGTCCAGGAGTGTCAGGGTCACCGTGAGGGGTACGCCCTCGGCCGTAGTGGTGGACGTTCCGAAACTGGATCTGATGTCCCGGCGGACCACCCCGGAGGCCTCCAGTACGTTGGGGCCATTGGAGCCATCTCCCGGGTAGGGCCCGAGCGTCTCCTCAGGGATCTCGACGCCGCATTCAGCAAATGCCCGGGTCACCGTGCTGGTGGCGGACGCTGTTGGCGATGCGGCCGCCGTCGTACCTTCCGTGGCCGTTGCTGCGGCCGTGGCGCTGGAAGTGCTCGACGACGATGTACCGCTGACATCCGAACCGGGCGTGCAGGCTGCGAGGGCGGCCGCAGTCCCGGCGCCGAAGAGCACACCCAAAGTGCGTCGCCGGCTCAGGAGTGTGGAGAGGTCGAATTCGAGTCCGCGATCGTGGTTGGGATGGGGAGTAGTCATGTCTCCATGTAACGCGTGCGTCCTGTGCCTTGTACATGGGAAGGCTGTGGGGGGACTGTGCAAATCCGACGTCGCGTGCAGTATAAACATTTCTGTATGCTTGTAATGCACGTCACATCGTGGCACGATGGCTCAACGGACATAATGACGGAAGGTCACTCGCTATGAACATTGATTTGAAACCAGTGCGAAAGCTTCGAATTCACTGGCCCATTCCCGTGGAAACCATGAAGCAAATGGCCGCTGGCGACCTTGGCGCCCTCGATTCCGATGAAGGCATTGCCTCCCTGCTGAACGAACTGCAATCGGCCCCCGAACTGGGCGGCTTCGGCAACTACCACCACGTCTTCGAGTCCTCCGCGGGTTTCGAGGGATTCACGGTAGCTGAGGGGGCCAAGCCCACTCTCGGCGCTGTAGGCCAGCGGACCATCTCGCCTACTTTTGTATTCACCACCTACTTCGACGATTCCCTCGACTACCGGACTGTCCAGGAGTTGGTGCAACGGATTGTCGACATCCACCCGTGGGAAGTCCCTGTCATCGAGGTCTCGGGTCCGCTCAGTGTCTCCAGCAGCTCCGCCGTCCACGCCGAAGCGCGAGTGGCATCATGAGCTCGCCCCTTTGGCAGGAACTGGCACCCCTTCTCCGCAACAGGACATTTACGGACCTGACACACGCCTTTCATCCTGGCCAGCCGCATTTTCCGGCCTTTCCCGACGAAGACAGGGAAACCCTCTTCGATCTGGAAAAGGGAGACGGGTTTACAGCCCACAGATACTCGATTGTGGGCCAGTGGGGTACGCACGTTGATCCGCCGTCGCATTTTGTCCTGGGCGGCCGGACACTCGACCAACTGCCCGTGGAGGACATGATCCTGCCGTTGGTTGTCCTGGACATCAGCGACCGCGTCGCGGCCGATCCGGATGCTACCCCCACTGTGGAGGACGTCCTGGGCTGGGAGGCGCGGAACGGGGACATCCCTGCCGGGTCGTTCGTGGCCCTGCGGACGGGCTGGAGCCGCCGCTGGCCGGACAGTACAGCCATGGCAAACGTCGACGAAGCCGGGATCAGCCATACTCCCGGATGGTCGCGGGAAGTTTTGGAGTATCTGGTCGAAAAACGATCCGTCAGCGCAATCGGCCATGAACAGACAGACACCGACCCCGGCATGGCCACGTCGCGGCAGGATTTCAGCCTGGAAACTTACATCCTGGCCCAAGACAAGTGGCAGATAGAGCTTCTTGCCGCCCTGGACCACCTTCCGGAGGCCGGTGCAGCCTTGGTGGCTACGTGGGCAAAGCCGCTCGAGGGCAGTGGTTTCCCGGCCAGGGTCTTCTCCATCCACTGACTCCGGCCGTCCTGTGATGCCGGCTGTGACGCCGGGCTGTAATGCCGACGCAAGCCACGGTAGCTAGAATCGATCCATGTCAAAGACCTCCAGCATGGGCCGCGGCATGATGGCCCTTCTTGCGGTGGGGGCGCGTCATGCGGAAGGTTTCGACGGCGGTACGGTAGCCGACGTCGCAGCCCGCCTCGGCAAAGACCGCAGCCAGGTATCACGAAGCCTGAAGGGTGCGCAGCAGGAAGGCTTCCTGACACGTTCGGACCAACGCGAGTACAGCCTGGATTGGTCCATCCTGACGGACGCCCAACTTGTCACAGAACAACGGCTGAAGACCGATGGCCTCACGGCCTTGGAAGGATTGGCCACCGAAACCAACGAGGCCTGCTTTTTGGGCGTACTGAGCGGAAACAGTACGGTCACCATCGGCGAGCAAGTTCCCGAGAGCGCAAACCTTGTGGGCTCCTGGTTGGGCCGCCCCTACCCTGCCTACTGCAGTGACGCCGGCCAGGCGCTCCTGTGGGATGCCCCGGACACGGAAATCCGGAAAATCTTCAGCACAGTGGAGTTCGTGAGGCATGGCCCCAACACTCCGGTTTCCGTGGATGATTTCCTGGAACGGCTCAACAAAGCCCGCCTCCGCGGATACTCGATTGTTGATGAAGAAGCTGAACCCGGCCTCTACTCATTGTCCGCGCCCATCCGCGACTTCAAGGGAGATGTTGCCGCGGCCCTGCAAATCGTTGGGCCAAAACATCGCGTGGAGCCCCAGCGGGAAGCCTTCGCCGTGGCTCTCGGTTCCTGGCGGACATGGCTCGAGTCCAGGGTTGGCGGAGGCGTACGCCAGTTCGACGCCTAAGGTTCCAGGACCGGCCCGCCGCTGAGCCGTTGGGCGCTGGAGTGAAGGACAGCGGCGATCTCCGGGGCGGCGGACTCCACGGTGGACTGGCTTCCCAGCACGCTCAGAGCAGCAATGATCCGGCCATCCTCTGTCCGAACGGGGACGGCGAGCTCCCAAACGCCATGTTCAAATTCTTCAGCAGCGAGAACAAAGCCCCGTGGCCTGTCGCGTTCCATCAACTCGGCGACCTCGGGGGCGGTGTGCGCGGCGGCGGGTCCGCCTACGCCGATGAAGTTAACATCCCTGAGTAGGACTCCGATGTCCTTGGGCGAGTGGTCCCACAGCAAGGCCCGCCCCGAACCCGTGCACCACACCGGGGTGACCATGCCGGGCTTGGCGAACCCACCAAGGACAGAGTTGTTGGTGGACGAACGCAGCAAAAGAACACGGACACCTTCCCGAACGGACAGCCGGGACCGCAGTCCGAACGCGGACACCAGTTCTTCAAGTTCCGCAGGTGACTTCTGAACCCACGTACTGTTCAGGGAGGCTGCGAGGCTGAAGAACCGCGGTCCTGTGCGGAAGGGGCCACGGTCCACCCGTTCCAGCAGTCCAAGATCACACAATTCCTGGGCCAGTCGGGAGACCCGGCTTTGCTCCATGTCCAGTCCGGCAGCCAGCTGCGAGACACCCAAAAGTTGGCGTCCCTGCTTTTCGCGGTCCGTGACCATACGGACAAGGCGAAGACCCTGGCCCAGGGATGACGCCTCCGGTGACACCTCCACGAATCCGCTCCTTCCACCAAGCGTTCACGCCATTCTCACACGGTGGCGTCCGCTGCAAGGACACGGGCTCTGTTGGCCCACACAGTGTAGAGGTCAGCGAGTATCGCGGCATTCGCCGCTTCAAGTTCCCCGACCGTGATTTTTCCGCCGTCCTGCCCACCGAAGAGGACCACCTCGTCCCCTGGCCGGACATCCCTCACCGAGGAGACGTCCACAACCATGGAGTTCATGGAGATGATGTCCACCACCGGCACCCGCTGTCCACGGACCAGCACATTTCCCCTCCGGCCAAGTGAGCGTCGATACCCATCGCCGTAGCCCACGGTGACTGTGGCGAGGCGCGAATCCGTGGCAAGAGTATGGGTGAGCCCGTATCCCACGCCGCTTCCAGCCGGGTAGCCGTTGACGGACCCGATCCTGGCTTTGAAGGTCATGCACCGTTGGAACATGGCGTGCCCAGGATCCGAATCACCGTAGAGTGCAGCACCTGTGCGCACCATGTCCAACCAGGCCGTGGGGACGTTCAGGGCCGCAAAGGAGTTGGCGGCATGCAGCAGGACATCGAGCCGGGGTATCCCCGCCTCGTGAAGGATTGCATGCGATTCGGATTTGAAGCGGCTCAGGGCGTGCTTCACATGGTCAACGTCGTCCTGTGGAAAGTGCGTCATGATGCCAGCGAGCTCCAACTGCGGATGACTGACGATTCCCACTGCGGAGGCCCGTCCCAATGGTGAGGACACATCGAGGCTGTGACGGCTGATTCCCGAGGAATTGATGTCCAAATGCACACGCAGCGTCCGCTCCTCCGCTGCGGCGATCCTGCTCATTTCCCACGCACTCTGTGGATCGGCAACAAGTTCCTCGATCCCGTGGGCCAGGCCGGCCCTGATCTCCTGCGGTGCCGCGGCCCGGACCCGTAACAGCCTCCCGTTGAACCCATGAGCCCGGGCAAGCCCTGCTTCTGCGTTGGTGCCAATCCCTATGTACGGAACTCCGGACGCCACCAGGAACGGCAGCAACAAGTCCGCACCGTGCCCGTAGGCGTCGGATTTGATCACGGCGCACAACAGAGCCTTGCCTTGGAGCATGGCCAGCATGGACCGAACATTTGCGTCGAAGGCGGTGCCGTCAATCTCAAGCCAACTGGATAGATTGTCCGTCGCCGCAGAAAGTTCTTCATTCGCGGTCATTGTGTTTCCCCCGGAAATGGCGACACGGCCGGGCATGAAGCCCAGCCGTGACGCATGGCCAACCTCGAATCAGACCAAACGCTTCGCCTTGGCCTTCGGGCCGTAGCGGAAGTGGAAGAACAGGTAGCACGCCGCAACGAACGGAACCCCAAAATACAGCGCAGCGATCTGGGTGGGGTCGAAGGCTATGCCAATCAGGGATACCACGCAGAGGGTGAAAGCCAGGATGGGCAGGACCGGGAAGAAGGGGGCTTTGTAGGCCAGATCAGCCACCTTTCCGCCATTCCGGATGAATGCCCTCCGGTGGAAGAAATGTGAGGCAGTGATGGACATCCAGACTCCCACCACCGCGAATCCGGCAATGGACACCAGGGCCAGGTAGACGGTCTCCGGTGCAGCCACACTGCTGACCAGGGACGCCAGCCCGCCCACCATGCTGACGGAAAGGGCGACCAGGGGTATTCCGCGACGGGTCAGCTTCTTGAGTGCCCTGGGGCCATGTCCTTCATCGGCCAGTGAATAGAGCATTCGTGCACAGGAGAACAATCCGCTGTTCCCCGCTGACAACAGCGCGGTGATGATGACAAAGTTCATGATGTCCGCCGCGAACGGGATGCCCACAGAGGAGAAAACCGTGACGAACGGGCTTTCATCCAAACCAACTTGCTCGTAGGGGACAGTCGCAGCGATGACGGCAATGGCGCCCACAAAGAAGATCAGGAGTCGGATGACCGTGCTGCGCATGGCCTTGGGGATGTTCTTTGCGGGGTCCTTGGTCTCTCCAGCCGCAACGCCGATCAGTTCCGAGCCGGAGAAGGCATAGAAGACGGCCAGGGCGGTGACCAGGACCCCGGTGAAACCGTTGGGGAAGAGGCCACCTGAGGTATTGAAGTTCTCAAAGAGGAAAGGGTGGTTGCCGGACTCTGCGAGGGGATGGAAGCCGAACAGTGCAGCCCCGCCGAAGACGATCAACGCGATGATCGCCCCCACTTTGACGATGGAGAACCAGAACTCGGATTCCCCGAAGAACTTGGAGGAGAAAGCGTTGAAGCCGAAGAGGATGGCAGCGAAGACGAGGCACCACACCCAGACCTCAACGTCGGGGAACCATCGCTGCATGAGCAAGCCTGAGGCTGTGAACTCAGATCCGATGGCCACGGCCCAACAAAGCCAGTACAGCCAGGCCGTAGCAAAGCCGGTTGCCGGGCCGATCGAGCGGGACGCGTAGATGTGGAAGGCGCCGGAGACGGGGTAGGCAATGGCGAGTTCGCCAAGGCAGGCCATCACCAGATAGACCACGAAGGCGCCCACTAAGTAGGCGATCACGGCCCCCAGCGGGCCCGCTTGCGAGATGGTGTAGCCCGAACTCAGGAAGAGACCTGAACCGATCACACCTCCCATCGCGATCATGATCAGGTGCCGTGGTCCCATGGAGCGGCGCAACCCGGGTTCCGGCGAAGCCAAGGGTGCATCGGCTGGATGATCCAGTTTCAGGGGTGTAGAAGATTCCATGTCTTGTCTCCGTTAAGTGACAGGTGCGAACGGTACGCCGAGGACTTCCGGGGCGGGGAGCCGTGGGGGCGCTTGTAGTGACGAAGGTAACACAGATCGTGTGACTTTAGTCATTAAAAACATTTGTGAATGCGAATAACGCACACTTTGCACCACGGGCATGACGATGTGACCGTTTACTGGTCAGAATGCCCCACCAACGAGACAGCGCTTGAAACCCGCCGGAACCAGGTGATCCCTACTGCGAAGCCCGTCGGATGACGTTGGACAAGGTCATTGCCGTCACGGTGTCGCTTACTCCGGGGAGGGCAGCGATCTGCTCCCAGATCTCCTGGACGCGGCCGAGGGATCGCGCTTCGACACGGACGATGAGGTCAAAGTCGCCACTGAGAACATCGCACAGCACTACTTCCGGAATCGATCGGAGTTCGTTCAGGACGTCGGCCCCCCGCATCCTGTCCTTGCGGTAAACCATCAGGAAGGCCGAAACCAAGGATTCGGCATCCACTCCCGCTACCACTGTGTAGCCCTGGATATAGCCCTGCCGTTCCATGCGGTCGATCCGCTGCCGCACCGCATTCCTGGACAGAAGTACCTTGCCGGCGAGTTCGGCGTGAGGGACGCGGGCATTCTTGGTCAGTTCCGCGAGGATCCTTTGATCGATGCCGTCCAGACCAGCCCGCTCCATGCGTCCCTTTCCACCTACCCTGCAGGGACACCAGCCCCTGCCTCGGCCGAAAGGCCACGAAGGAAATGATACTTCCACAAGTCCCTGAGGCGTTTGCCCGCGCTCAGTAATCAGGGTTGCTCGGCACCACAAGCCCGGTCTCGTAGGCGTAAACCACCACCTGCACCCGGTCCCGCAACTGGAGCTTGCTCAGGATCCGGCGGACGTGGGTCTTGACGGTTGCCTCGGAGAGGAAGAACTTATGGGCGATCTCCGCGTTGGACAGGCCCTCGGCAATGGTGGTGAGAATCTCGGTTTCGCGTGGCGTGAGATCGTCGAGCAACGGGTCCCGGTGGGGAGTAGGAGTCTGCCCGGGGAGCGCGCCTCCACGAACATAAGTTTCCAGAAGCCGTTGTGTCACTCGCGGAGCAACCACAGCATCGCCGCTGGCCACGAGGCGCACGGCGTGGACCAATTCCGAGGGTGCAACGTCCTTGAGCAGGAAGGCGGAGGCACCGGCCTGCAACCCGGTGAAGGCATACTCATCGAGGTCGAAGGTAGTAAGGATGATGACCCGCGCCTCCGACCCGGAGTCCGAGATTCGACGCGTTGCCTCAATCCCGTCCATGGCGGGCATCCGCACGTCCATCAGGATCACATCCGGCGCGAGTGCTTCTACTTGGCGCACGGCTTCGATGCCATCGGACGCCTCACCAACTACGTTGAAGTCGTCCTCGCCTTCCAGAATGAGCCGGAAGCCCATCCGAAGCAGTGGTTGATCATCCACGAGCAGCACTTTGATGATGTCTTCTGTCATGATTCCCCCTTGTCGCCGGCCCAGCGGAGCTCGGCGTGAACTGCCCAGCCTCCCCTTTTACTGGGTCCGGCAGTAACGATTCCAGCATAAATTCCGGCGCGTTCATTCATCCCCGCGATGCCTTGCCCGGTGCCCAGGCTGCCCACGGGTTCGCTGCCGCCCTCCACGGTTCCGCGGCCGTCGTCGTGCACGTCAATGGTGACCAAATCGGCGTCCCGCGCCACCTGGACGTCAACGCGGCTGAGTGAGCGGCCGTACCGCAGGACGTTGGTCAGCGACTCCTGCACAATCCGGTAGACGGTGAGTTCAAAGGCGGGATCGGCCGGTAATCCAGGGCCTGTGTGCGCATAATGCAGCGGCAGACCCGCGGTCCGGAAACCATCCAGGAGCTTCGAGAGGTTGTGCCCGGATTCCAGGGGCGTGAGCGGTGCCGGCCGCCCCGAGTCGTCGCGAAGGACGCCCAGCACGCGGCGCATGTCGGCCAAGGCCGTCCTGCCAGTCCGGGACAATTCGCCCAGGACCTCAGCGGCGCGCTCCGGATTCTTCCTGACCACCACGGCAGCGCCGTCCGACAGGCTGACCATCACCGTCAGGGAGTGTGCCACGACGTCATGCATCTCGCGGGCGATCCTGTTCCGTTCGGTCACCTTGCCCAGATGGGTGGTGCGGGCTGCCCAGGCAGCGATCTCGGCCTCATGCTCCCGCCGCTGGCGTACGGAAATACCAATGCCGGTCGCCAGGAGGTTGGACAACATGATGGTCACCGCGGTGGCGATGTTGTTGATCAGGTGGAAGTTCTCCGGGACTTCCTGCAGGGTGTCCATGCCGCTGGGAATCGTCCACATGAACAGATAAAGCAGGCTCAGGGGCAGGCTCGCGGCAACAAACACCACCAAAGCGAGGCTGCGCTTCCTGATGGATGCCACGGCGTACAGCGCAAACCAAAGGCCCGCGGAGACGTTGGAACCCCACGGGTTCAAGATGGCGGCGGCAACCTCCAGAAGGACGACGGCGGCCACCACTTGAAGCGGGTACCGGCGCCTGAACATCAGTACGGCCGCGATCATCAGCAGCAGGGCCACCACCAGCCACTTGCCCTCGGCGATGGAAGTGATGATGGTGGGCAGGGCCAGGAGCACGTAGCAGAGGACCACCACGGCATCCATGGCGCGGGGGCGCTCGTAGAAGTAGCGCCGGATGCGGCCCCTGCGGCGCTGGGTGATTTCAGCGAAGGACGCGTCCACCGTAACGGTGGACGCGTCCTTCACCTGTGGAGCTTCAGTCATGGATTGAGCCTAGACGGCAACCCGCCCTAGACGTCCCGCTTCTTCAGCAGGAGCATGGCCAGCGCAATCGGTACAACAACCCAGGCACCCAGGACCAGCGCGGCCTGCCACGCTTCCAGCGTTTCAGGAACATGCTCGACGGCGGTCATCGGGGTGATGGTGCTGGTAGGGAGGTACTTGTTGGCTTCCTTGAAGAAATCACCGGGGATGAGCTGGAAGGCAATCGGCGCAACGAACAGCAGCCCCACCAGGCTCATGATGCCGCCGGCAGAGTTCCGGACGATGGTTCCAAGCGCCATGCCGATGGCTGCTACTGCTGCCACGTAAAGGCTGTTGACCAAGAGGAGCTTGACGGACTGCGAGCTGCCCAGGTCCAGCTTGAGGTCGTAGTTGTCCACGATCGGGAGGGACACCAGGCCGGCAATGTAGATGGACACGGCCGTCAGCAGGAAGGCGCTGACCATGACCACGATGAGCTTGGCCAGGAACGGTGAAAGCCTCTTGGGGACGGCGGCAAATGTGGAGCGTGCCATGCCGGTGGTGAATTCCGAGCTCATCAGCAGGACACCCAAGGAGCCGAGGATGAGCTGGGCGAATGAGATGCCGGAAGTCGGAATGCTGACGGCCAGGTCCCCACCCTGGGCGGCCATGGCAGCCGCGGCTTCGGGATCGTTGGCAACCTGCTCAGCAAACTGCCCGGTTCCCCAAGCCGAGAGGGCGGCGAAACCCACCATCACCAAGGCTGTGGATGCCAGGAGGATCAAGGTGGACATCAGCGTGCGGAACTTGATGAATTCCGAGTTCAGCACGCGGTGGAATGCCGGTCCCGGACCGACGGAGTTGCGGATGGACTTACGGTCCATAGTGGTGGTGCTCATGTCTATTTCCCTCCGGCCTGGGCGGGAACCGAAGCCCCGGTGGTGATGTGCGAGTGGTATTCCACCTCGTCCTTGGTCAGTTCCATGTACGCCTCTTCCAGGCTTGCCTGGAGCGGAGTGAGCTCGTACACCATGACCTGGTTTTCAAGGGCGGTCCTGGCGATGCCCCGGGGGTCCAGTCCGGACACCTCGAGGAGTTCACGCTCGTGGACTTCCACGGAAACGCCGGTTCCGGCCAGGAGCTGCATGAGGCGTTCCGGCTGGTCGGTGCGGACACGGGTCCGCGCCTGGCCTTTACCGGTAATGATCTCGGCGATGGGCGCATCGGCAATGATCCTGCCGCGGCCGATCACGATCAGGTGGTCTGCCGTCAGCGCCATCTCGCTCATGAGGTGGCTCGAAAGGAAGACTGTGCGGCCCTCGGAGGCCAGGTACTTCACGAGGTTGCGGACCCACACCACGCCTTCAGGGTCCAGACCGTTGACGGGCTCGTCCAGGATGATGGTCTGCGGATCACCCAACAGCGCGGCGGCAATGCCAAGGCGCTGGCCCATTCCGAGCGAGAATCCCTTGACCTTCTTCTTCGCGACATCGCCCAGTCCGGTCATTTCAATGACTTCGCGGACCCTGCTCTTGGGGATGCTGTGCGTCGCTGCCATGGCGAGCAGGTGGTTGTAGGCGGTGCGGCTCGTGTGGACTGCCTTGGCGTCCAAGAGTGCGCCGATTTCGCGGAGCGGTGCTTTGTGCTGGGCGAACGGTTCACCGTTCACTGTCACAGAGCCCGACGACGGAGCGTCCAGCCCCATGATCATGCGCATGGTGGTGGACTTGCCGGCACCGTTCGGACCCAGGAAGCCGGTCACCCGTCCAGCCTGGACAGTGAAACTGACACCGCCGACGGCGGTCTTCTCGCCGTAGACCTTGGTCAGGCCTTTTGCTTCGATCATGGAAGCGTTCCCTCCTCGGAGCACATGAGTGTGCGGATGAGTTTTGAATGTACTCACCACGCTACTCATGGAGGGAACGAAAATCGCCGGTCTCAGGGATGATTCAGGGTTCAGTCAGGGTAGTCCTCGCGGATGACCCGCGCCGCTTCAGCCGACCGGGAGCGGCGAGTACACGCGCAGCTGGCGCGGTTTCACGGTGAAGGTGGCACTGCGAACCCCGGGCTTCGGTTCGCCGTCCACCGCCAGGACCAGCGGCTGCCCGATCGCCTCCACGGTGATGGTGGTGGCCTCGGTCAAATGGGTGACTTTGGAGGCGGCCACCGTGCCTGTCACTACCGCCCACAGCAGCCGTGCACGGGCGAACGGCTCATCCGCTGTGATCATCCGCAGATCGAAAACACCGTCGTCCAGCACAGGCCGGCGAAGCGGTGCGTGGTCGCTGGGATAGAACCTTCCCCGTCCCATATAGAGGATCCAGAGCTTGTGCTTAACCCCGTCCACGGTAAGCGTGGTGGGCGAATTCACTCCGAAGGTGCGCAGCGATGCCACCACGCTGGCCAGCGGCTTACCCATAGCCGGCTGCAGACGTTCCCGGCGACGAACCAGGTTCGGATACACGCCTACGCTGGCGGTGTTCAACATGGCCAGCTCCGTAGTTTCCGGGGCCTCGGGCAGGCCACGCTGCACCACTACATGCCCCAGGTCAACCGCGGCTGCCTGCCCCTTGGTTACCGCCTCGATGGCGTCGTCGATCGAGCTGGTGCCGAGGTCGCGGGCAAAGTGGTTGAGGGTTCCGCCGGGCAGCACAAGCAGCGGCAGTGAATATTCGACGGCGGCCGCGGCTGCGGTGCCAACGGTTCCGTCTCCACCCCACACGCCCAAGGCAACGGTGCCAGGCCGCGTGGCTGCGGCGTCAATTTCCGCGGCGACGTCGTCCCCCTCCGCGATTTCCCGTATATACGCTTTAGGGAATATAACCCTGAGAAGCTCCCCGGTTTCGGGGGAGTAGGACCCTCCAAGGACGTTGACCGCAATACTCAGCCCCTCGCCGTCGGCGATGGCGGGCGCCTCCGCAGGCGTTCGGCGGGGTGTTGGTTCTGCGGGCTTGGCAGGCCACCACCTGCGCGTCAGGAGCGCCGCGCCTGCTCCGAGGGCCGAACCGAAGACCACATCGGAAGGCCAATGGGCTCCCGTGTGAACACGGGAATAGGCCACACCTGCGGCCAGGGGCGCCAGCACTGCGCCGAGAGCCGGGGAAACCATCCCGGCACCCACTGCGAAAGCTACCGCAGAGGCAGAATGCCCGGAGGGCATCGATGAGCTGGTTGGCTGCGGGTTGACGAAGCGAAACAGCGGCAGGTGCTCAGGAAGCGGGCGTCGCCGGGGGAGTAAGCGCTTAAAGATGACGTTGGTGACGCCCGAAGCAACACCCAAGGCCAACACGCCATGAAGGGCCGCCCTGCGCGGCGTTCCCGGGAACGCGGACATGATTCCCGCAATCCCGAACCACAGCTTTCCCTTGGTGGCCGCGGACGAAAGCCTCCTGAAGAAGACATCGTGGTCACCTTGGGGCTGCCTGGAGACAGCCCTGACCAGAAAGTGGTCGAATCCTGCAACTCGTCTGGGGGCCTTGCCCACGAAGCCTCGCATTACTTCACAGTATCGCCTGCACACCCCCACCGGAGGGCTGCCCATGCCATACGTCTGCCGTGGCTACGATGAATGGATGATTCGTGTCCTGCTTCCCCGTCAACAGCCCGGGTGGCAATTGGTTGTCCCGGCCGTGCTGCTTCTCTGTGCCTTCATGGTCCCGGGCATCATGATCCTGGCAGGACAGGGCGAGCCTGCATTCAATGGCGTTGACACCACGTGGCAGGCCTTCACCTTTACTCTGCAGTCACCCTTCTGGGACGGTGTGAACGCGGTGCTCAACTGGGCGGGTTACGCCGGGATCCTGGTGTTCCACGTGGTGCTCGCCCTTTCGCTCCTTGTCTGGCAACGCCCCATGGGGGCAGTCTTTGCCGCCACCTCCGGCATCACCGCACTGGCCCTCACCCAGCTGGCCAAAGCGGTGGTGGGTCGGGACAGGCCCCAGGGCGCCCAGGTCCTCACGGATACCGGTTCATACCCCTCAGGGCATGTATCGACCACCACCACGTTCCTTATGGTGCTGGCCATCCTCGTGGGCCGCTGGTGGATGACCTTGCTGGCGGCCATGGGTGTCATCGCCATGATGGTCAGCCGCACGTACCTCTCGGCACATTGGCTCAGCGACGTCCTTGGCGGCGCCTGCCTTGCGGCCGGCGTCGTCCTCATTATGTGGTGGCGCTTCAGGGAAATATGCGTCAAAGAGAATGAACTGGCAGATGGCCGGACTATTTGGGCGGCAAAGGCTTCGCGACGCCGGCAAGCAGGAGAGCGAGCAGAATAGGCGCTCCGATGGCCAGCAATGCCAAGTGGATTCCGGTGTGGTCGCCCAAGTAACCCAAGAGGGGTGGACCAGCCAGGAAGGCGACATAGCCGATGGTGGAAACCACGGAAACCCGTGCAGCGGCATGCTTGGGGTCGTCCGCAGCGGCTGACATGCCCATGGGGAAGGCCAGCGCCGCACCGATGCCCCACAAAGCCGCACCAACGCCGGCCAGGATGACGTTGCCGGCGAAGACAAACAGCGCCAGGCCCAAGGCCGCTGCCGCCATGCTGGCCCGCAGGACGCTCACGCGGCCAAACGTGTCAATCGCTTTGCCACCGAAGAACCGCATGATGGTCATCGCCAGGACGAAGAGTGCGAACAGCAGCGCACCCGTGGATTCCGAAGCACCAAGCCCGTCCACGGCAGCCTTCGCGATCCAGTCGTTGCCCGCGCCTTCGGTCAAGGTGGCACCCAGGACTACGACGCCGATCAGCAGCGTCCTGCCATCCCGCCAAGCCGAAGGTCCCTTCGCAACCGGACCGCCGTCGTCGTGAACTTCTGCGGCTTCATGCGGAAGGAAGTACTTAGGGACCGTCAGCGCCAAGGCAACGGCAATGGCTGCGATAACCAGCAAGTGTTGGGGGAGACCGACGCCAAGCTGTGAGAGGCCAGCGCCAATCAGTGCGCCAAGGAAAGCACCGCCGGAGAAGGCGGCGTGGAACTGGGGCATGATGGTGCGCTTGAGCCGGTGCTCAACGTCGGCGCCTTCAATGTTCTGGGCAACGTCCCACAAACCGATGCCGATACCGAAGAAGAACAGGGCAATTGCCGTGGCCGGCACTGAGGCGGCCATCAGGGAGAAAGCAATTCCTGCGCCCGCAGCTCCCGCCACGATGCCCGCCACACGAACCGTATTCGCCGTGCCGATCCTGCCCACAACCCAGCCGGCCGACGGCAGCGCCAGCAAGGATCCGACGGCGGTGCAGAGCAGCAGGGTGCCCATCTGGCCGGACGTCAGGCTGAGCGCCTCCGTCACTGCCGGAATGCGTGCAGCCCAGCTGGCAAATACCAACCCGTTCATGCCGAAGATCAGGAACGTCGCCACCGCCGCGGCATTGACGTTGGTGCTGCTTCTGGTGTTTGTGGTCATGCAATCACAACTTCCACGGAGAGTTTATTGAGCCGGGCGAGATCTTCTGGGGAGGGTTTTTGGTCGGTCACGATCACGTCCACGGCGTCCATGGCTGCGACCAAAGCTACTGCACTGGCATTCCATTTGCTGCCTGCGGAGGCCACGATCACGCGCGCTGCGGATTCAAGACCGGCGCGTTTCACGGCCGCATCATCAAGGTCGTGGGCCAGCAGTCCGTCCTTGAGGTTGAGGGCACACGGGGTCACGACGGCGGTGTCGAACCTGAGCGAGCGGATGTTGGCTTCGGCCATGGGTCCCCGGAAAGACTGCTCGCCCGGGATCAGGCTGCCGCCGGGAAGGATGAGCTGCGGCGTCCGGCCGGAATGGGGCCCTGTCATGGCCTCGACGCCGTGGAGGGACATGGGCATCACCGTCAGTTCCCGCTTGCCCAACCGGCGCGCGATCTCCGTGGCAGTGGATCCACTGTCCAGCCACACATGCTCGCGGTCGTTGATGAGTCCGTCAACAGCCTCAGCAATGCGCGTCTTGGCTTGGTGGTCTTCCAATTCACGTTGGCCGTAGCCGGGGTTGTCTCCGCGTGCCAGCAAGCTGCGGGCGCCACCGTGGATGCGTTTCAGCACTCCGTTGGCAGCAAGGATCTCCAGGTCGCGGCGGATCGTGGCGCCCGATGCTCCTGTGGCGTCCACGAGCTCATCCACGGTGGCTTGTTCGCGGGTGCGCAGCAGCTCGCCAATGAGCCGGTGGCGGTCAGCAGTTCCCATGCTTCAACGGTAGCAATGATTGCTCACTTAATCATCATTGCTGATCATTTGCTCACCGACGCTCTCTCACATCCCATGGCTGAAAGCGGAACGCCCCTGCAGCAAGTGCAAGAGCGTTCGCATAAAACAGGCGGCAGGTGAGAGCTACCGGGCGCGCTCCACGCGCTTCTCATCCCAGACGGGTTCTTCGGATTCGTAGACCTTTCCATCGGACCCAAAGATCATGAACCGGTCAAAGGACTTGGCGAACCAGCGGTCGTGCGTGACCGCAAGGACGGTGCCTTCGAAAGAGTCGATGGCACGCTCCAAGGCCTCACCGGAGTGCAGGTCAAGGTTGTCGGTGGGCTCGTCCAGCAACAAGAGGGTGGCGCCGGAAAGCTGCAGAAGCAGAATCTGGAAGCGTGCCTGTTGGCCACCGGACAAGGATTCGTACTTCTGCTCAGACTGGCCAGCCAAGCCGTACGAATCCAGGGCGCCGGCCGCGGCCTCGCGGGCGAGTCCGGAGCGGTGCTCGTCACCACGGTGCAGGATCTCCAGCAATGTGCGCCCCAGGAGATCCGGACGAACATGTGTCTGTGCAAAGAATCCGGGGCGGATGCGGGCGCCCAGCTTCACGGTTCCTTCGTGCGGCACTTCCGCAATCACGACGTCGGAGACCGGCAGGTGCTCACGCTCCGGATCGGTGCCGCCGGTGGCAAGGAGCCGCAGGAAGTGGCTCTTGCCGGAACCGTTGGAGCCGAGCACGCCCACACGGTCACCGAACCAGATCTCCGTGGAAAACGGCTTCATGAGTCCGGTCAGTTCGAGCTTCTCAGCTACTACGGCACGCTTGGCCGTTCGCCCACCTTTGAGGCGCATCTTGACGTTCTGCTCGATCGGCAAGGCCTCGGGGGGCCCGGCTTCCAGGAACTTTGCGAGGCGGGTTTGCGCAGCTTGGTATCGGTTGGCCATGTCGGAGCGGAAAGCGGCCTTGTTCTTGTACATGTTGACGAGTTCTTTGAGCTTCACGTGCTCCTCGTCCCAGCGTTTGCGGAGTTCCTCGAACCGGGCGTTACGGTCCGCACGTGCCTCCACGTAGGATCCGAAACCGCCGCCATGGATCCACGCCGAGGCACCGTTGATGCCCGGCTCGAGCGTCACGATGCGACCTGCCGCATTGTTCAGCAGTTCACGGTCGTGGCTGATGAACAGCACGGTCTTCTTGGACTCATTGAGCTTGCCCTCCAGCCAACGCTTGCCTGGCACATCCAAGTAGTTGTCCGGTTCGTCGAGGAGCAGCAGCTCATCCGGGCCGGCAAACAGGGCTTCGAGCACCAAACGCTTCTGCTCGCCACCCGAGAGCGTCGAGGCGCGGCGGAACTGCGCCTTGTCGAAGGAAATCCCCAACGCAGCCATGCACACTTCATCCCAGACGGTCTCTACGTCGTACCCACCGGCATCTCCCCAGTCCACTATGGCCTGGGCGTACTTCATCTGGGTGGGCTCGTCGTCGTGCTCCATCATGGCCAGCTCGGCGTCCTCAACCGCCTTGGCAGCAGCTGCGAGGCCAGCCTGGGCAGTGGAGACGAGGAGGTCGCGAACTGTTGATTCGTCACGGACCTGGCCCACGAACTGCCGCATGATTCCCATGTTGCCTGATCGGCCCACAACACCTTCGTCCGGCGTGAGGTCGCCGGAGATGATCTTGAACAGCGTCGTCTTGCCGGTTCCGTTGGGTCCGATCAGGGCAGTCTTGGTGCCGTCGGGGACCTTGAAGGTCACCCCGTTGAGCAGCTGGGTGCCGTCGGAGAGGAAGTAGTCGATGCCGGAAACGTCAATATGGGCCACGTTTCAATCCTCCCACGGCACGGTATTAACGCTCGACGGCGACAGTGGGCAATGCTCGATGACGGCAGTTGGGCGGGTCGAGCCACCCGGCTAGGGCTTCCGCCGGGCAAACTCCGGCGCATGCTCGGGGCGCGGACCGAAGGCGATCATCCGAGCGGGCAGCTTCCCGAACCCCGGGAAATTCCGCGCAACAAAGAGCAACGGTTTGGGAGGTTTCGGCTGCTTACCGGCCATGACCTGCGCGAACACCACACGATGCAGCACCCTCTGGAAGGACTGGATCACGACCGTAGGAAGCCAACGCCGCTTCTGGACGGCGGCGAGGTGGCCGTCGTCGAGCGTTTCCCTCAGCAACGGCGCGGCGAGCACACGCGCGGCTGCCACAGCGTCCTGCACTGCGAGGTTGATGCCCACTCCGCCGGCGGGCGACATCGCATGGGCGGCATCCCCAATCAGCAACAACCCAGGCTTGTGCCACCGGGACAGCCTGTTGAGTTTTACGTCCAGGAGGTGGAGGTCGTCCATGGAGGCAATGGTGTCCTCACGGTCCGCAAGGTCCGGTCGCAAACTGGCTATCTTAGAGCGGAAAGCCTCCACGCCTTCAGCCCTCAACTGAGGATCCGAGCCCTTGGCCGCCAAGTACGCTATCTGGTGATAATCCTTGCGGGTCAGGGTCAGCAGGACAGCTGAACTGCCAAAGCGCGGCGCAATGGAGGCCACCGGCTGGTCCTCGCTTGCGGTTCGCGGGAGCCGGAACCACCAGGTATCAAACGGCACCGGAAATTCGCGGGGGACCAGTCCGGCCTTCTTCCGGAGAATCGAGCCGCGGCCATCACAGGCCACCGTCAAAGGAGCCCGTAGTTCGCCGCTCCCCACAACAGAACCAGTCCGCGGATCACGGGTTCCGTACGTCACTCCGACCACAGTGCCCGAAGCGTCAGTCAGCAGGTCCGTCGCCTCCGTATTCATCAGCAGCGTAAAGGTGGGTTCCTGCCGGGCCGCTTCCACCAGGAAGTTCAGAAAATCCCATTGCGGGACCATGGCCACGTAGTTGTAGGGGTCCTTAAGTCGTTCGAAATCCGCGAGGACCACGGAATCACCGGATCTTGCGGGTAGCCGGAAATTGCCCAGTCCACTTTGGGGGAGGGCCCGAAAGCCCTCACCGAGCCCCAGCTCGTCCAAGAGCCGGATCGTCGAGGCGTGCACCGTATCGCCCCTGAAATCACGCAGGAAATCGGCGTGTTTCTCAAGCACAGTCACCTTCACGCCGGCGCGGGCAAGCAGCAGTCCCAGCACGATTCCGGCCGGCCCTCCGCCCGCCACCACACACTGGGTTTCTGCTGCCATGATCAGCCTCCGGTTCAGCCCGCCGCGGTCAGGAACGACTTCAACAACGGCCCGCTGGTGGTGGCACCCAGCCCGCCGTCTTCAACAAAAACTGAGACGGCCAGGTCCCCGTGAGTCGCCACGATCCAGGCGTGGGTCTTGGGCGGGTTGTCGTTGCCGAATTCCGCGGTTCCGGTCTTTGCTCCCACGGGCGCGCCGGGCACCTCGGCCAGGAACCCAGCGTGCCCGGACGTGACCACGGCGCGCATCATGTCGGCCAGGGACGCGGCCTCTTCCTTGGTAATCGGCTGGGTGGATGCCGGTGCAGCGCTTGCCGCAGCGGAAGCGGACGACGTCGGGGCGGAGCCGCCTTCCGTGGGGGCAGGAGTGGCGCCGGGGTCCTGCGCGGCGTCGGCATTCAGCACGAGCTGAGGTGAAACCGGGGCCCCGTTGGCGACGGAAGCGGCCATAACAGCGGCCGAAAGTGGCGAGAAGAGGACCTTGCCCTGGCCGATCATGGAGGCGGCGTGCTCGGTTCCTTCTGCAGCCCCGGGCACCGAGCCAAGGAAGGCATCCGCGCCCAGCTTGGGAGCTTCAACGGCCACGCCCAAAGCCTGGGCAGCCGATTCAAGTTGACCTTGGCTGACGGTTTCCCGGGCGTTGATGAACGCAGTGTTGCAGGAGTGCGCAAACGCGTCCCTGAGGGCGACCGAGCCCAGTGATGTTTCGGGGTAGCCCTCAGCGTTCTTGAAGGTGCGGCCGTCGACAACCAGCGTTGAGGGGCACTCCACCTTGGAATCCGGGGTGGCACCATTCCGGAACATCGCCAGCGAATCAACCATCTTGAAGGTGGATCCGGGTGCGTACTGTCCCAGGAGCGCAGTGTTGTAGCCGTTGCTGCCCGGACCGGAGGCCGCGGCAAGAACGGCTCCTGTGGAGGGCCTGATGGCCACGATGGCGGAAGCCGGTTCGATTCCTGCCAACGTTGCTTCAGCCAACTGCTGAAGCTTCAGGTCCAGGGTGGTCTTGAGAGAAGTGCCCGGCGCAGGAAGGGACGAGAAGAACACCTTGGTGCCGGGGGTCTCGCCGTCGGTCTTCTCAGCCGGGGTGGCCACCACTTCCACGCCATCCTTGCCGCGCAACAGGGAGTCGTACTTTTGCTGCAGGCCACCCGTCCCCGTGGTGTCTCCGGTGCGCAGTGCGCCATTGGATTTCTCGATCTGCTCTGCGTTGGCTTGGCCTACGCTCCCCAACAGGGCTCGGGCAAAGGTGCGTGTGGGTGCCAGCGCCATGGAGTCCAGGATGCTGACGCCCCCGGGTATCGCCTCGATTTTGGCCTCGGTAATGTCTGCTGTGTACGCACGGAGGACGAGGCCCTCCACGAAAGCCTGTGGCCCGGAGGCAGCAACCTGCTTGGCATACTCTTCGGCATCCAGGCCGAGCAGCGCCGCCATGGCACGGGCCGATGCGTCGGCCTGCTCAGCAGGAACCTTGGTCTTGTCGATGCCCACCCGGAAAACCGGGCGGTCCTCAACAATCGGAGCGTCCCCAGCGCCAAGGATCTGCCCGCGCTGGGCGGCAACGGTCTTGACCGACAACGTCTCGCCCTCGGAGAGTTGCGGCGCCAGCAGGGCCGGGCTCCACTGAACCGCCCACTTGTCGCCGGACTTCTTCAGCGTGGCATCGGAGGTGTACTCCCATTGTGCCGAGCCAATGTTCCAACTGTAGTTAAGGGGGAAAGTTGCGGTGTCACCGTCGAGCTTGACGTCGCCGGAAGCAACCGAGGGCTTAGCGCCCAAGCCCTCAAAGACGGCTTTAAGTTCATCGTTGGCCGTGGCAGAGTCCTTGCCCTCTACGGCGAGCGAGCCGACGTCGAGCGCCGCCAACGAGGACGCGAGCTGCTTGGCTGCTCCCTCAGCGCCGGCGCGGCCATCGTCACAGGCCGTCAATGAACCAACCATCACGAGCGTTGCGAGACCAAGGACAAGACCCTGCTGCATTTTCAGTTTCCCCATTTGGCACATTATGCCCCGTTCCCCTGACAGTTTCTTGTTGTGCCCGGGAAGCGGACAGCCGCCGCCTGCCAGCCCTGGAAAGAGCGGCAAGCGACGGCTGCCTGGAACATCCAACTACGGAGCACAGGTGAACTTGGCATCACCCCAGACACCGTGCGCACCGTTGATGGAGCCGGACGGGTCCACCACGAGTTCCACGTACGCCACTCCTGTCAGGTCAACAGACACCGATTCCGGAGCGAATCCGGGAGTGTAGGTGCGCGACTGGTACTTGTTCACGCCGTCGGCATTGACCTTGAAGATGATGTTGCCACCGAAGCCGCTCTCGAGCCCCACCTGCGAGGTAAACGAGGTGCACTTGCCGCCAAGGTAATACGTGATCTTCGAGGCAGCGTGGACCCCAAGACCCTTGGTGAACACGGGCTGCTGCCCGGTTGCGGGGTCGGTGTAGTTGATGGCCAGCGGCTTGTCCGGGGAGGATGCCGAGTCCTTGTTGGCCACGTTTTTGCCGATCACGCCGTAACCGTTCAAGGCCTGCACCCACGGGGTTTCGGAGGCGTAAACGGAGCCCACCGGAACAGCCGGCAAGGGCTGTGTGGTCACCTTCCAGTCGAAGAACTTCACCCGGGTGTCTGTCGGCAACGTGACAGATGCCAGCTCTTTGGTGGGGTTCAAGCGGACGGTATTGGAGAACGCCTGATACTTGTACTGCGTGTACTCCGGCGAGGGACCGTTGGCGTTGTTGCGACCCTGTTCGGACACTGCCAGGACAGCCCCGTTGAGGACCGACGGCTGCAGCCAGTTGGGGAAGAAGATGGATTGCTTTTCCACGCTCCCATCGGCGTATTTCAGGGTCAGAGTTGGGCTGGTGCCGTTGCCCACCGCGGCGGATCCGAGGACGGCCAAGTGCGTTCCCTTGCCCTTGACGGCGATCGTCTGTGCGGACAGCGCCACCGAGTTGGGGACGTCCGGTCCGACGGCGGGCCAGGTGTAGTCGACCTGGGTCGGCTTTCCGGCATCCACCGTTACTGTGCTCCCCGGACGGACGCCACCCGCAGGAACCGTCGCGGCCGCCAGCTGCTCGGCAGCGAAGGTGGCCCCGCCGCCGTCGAAGTTTCCGAGCGCCTTGCCCGCAACGGTGGTGACCGAAACGGTGTTGTACGCGGCGGCAAGCGATCCGTACGCGACGTAGATTTGGTTGCCGCCCGTCACCGTTTGCGTGCTGGAGTCAGAAGCAGCGTACGACGCCGACACCCGCACGGTCTGTTGGCCCGCCTTGGCGCTGGAGCCGGGTTTGATGACGAACGTTGCCGTGGTTGTCGCGCCACCTTCGACCTTGGCGGCAGTGGCACCGGAGGAAGAGACCACGGTCCAACCTTCCGGGAGCACCGGCGTCAGGACCACATTGGTCTTGGCCTTGGTTCCGGTGTTCACGAACGCCGCCGTGACAGTGGTTTCCTGATCCTGGAAGACCTGTTCGCCGGTGGTCACCCGGACCTCAGCGGCACTGTCTTCCTGGCTCTTGCCGCCCAATGGTCCGGCCTGCTGGAGTTGCACGGTGGCCGACTGGTTGGAGGCAAGTGAGCCCGTCTTTACCCAGATGATGCCGTTGTTGGCTTCATCGAAGTACCAGCCTGTGGTTGCTGCAGCATAGGCGGCCTGGGTGGAGTGTTGGGCAAGCTTGGTGCCGCCGATCTTCACATCCTTGGGTGCTGCGCCCGCGTGGACCTTGAGCTCGTACGGGCGGGCCGCTGCCTTGCCGGTGTAGTCTCCCGTCCGCTCTCCGATGGAGACCTTCACGCTGCTGTTGCCCGTACCCGGAGCGTCCACGGTGAAGACCTGGCTGGAGGATTTCCCATCCTTGAATTCGCGGGTGACCTTGTCGTCTTCGTAGAGGGTAAACGTGTCCTGGCCCTTGGCGTAGACATCCAAAGTAATCATGGAATCTTCGGGAACCAAGGATGCATTACGGGCCACGATGCCTTGCGGGATCACCGCTCCTGCACGAACGAAGACCGGAAGCCTATCCAGCGGCGCGTTGTAGCCGTTGAGGATCTGGCCGCCCTGGTAGAGCTTGCCGGTCCAATAATCCACCCACTGCTGGCCTTCGGGAAGGAAGATTCCGTTGCGGACATCGGTCTGGGTAAAGACCGGAGCCACCAGGAAATCGGAGCCGAGCATGAACTGGTTGTTGGCCTCGGCTCCGTAGGACCACTGCTGGTCAGGGAACTCGAGGGCCATGGAGCGCATCATCGAAACGCCGGTGGTGGAGGATTCCTGGGCCAGCGTGTAGATGAAGGGCATCAACTGCTGGCGGAGCTGCAGGTACTGGCGGTTGATGGCCGTGGCCTCGTCGCCGTTGAGCCATGGACGCTTGTCCGTAGCGGCCCAGCCGGACATGGAATAGAGCGCGGGGGCAAAAGCCTTCCACTGAAGGTCACGCACATAGGACTCTGCGGATCCGCCAAAGATGCCGTCAACGTCGCCCGTGGTGAACGCCAGACCCGAGTTGCCGGCGCCGGTGAGGGCGGAGACCTGCCAGCGGACGGCGTCGAGGTTTCCTGAATGGTCACCCGTCCACTGCATGCCGCAACGCTGGGAGCCGGCCCAGCCCTCAACCATCAGCGAGGTGCCGCGGGCGTTGGAGTACTGCTCGATTCCGCCATGCGCAGCTTCGCACCCGGTGAGCGCTTGGCGGTAGCCTTGGCCCACCCAGGCGACATCGAGCTTCCGGAGCCGAACCCCGGCTTCGCCCACTTCGTATTCCTGGTTGGTCAGGGAACGCTGGGTCCACAGGCCAACTTTGAGATCTGTTTCTTCCTCGATGTTGCTGACGGTTTCCGGGAGCTGCTGGTACTCGCAGCCGTAGCCGTCGTTGACCAGCATCCAGCCGGCGGGCATGTCGTTCTCAACGAACTTCCGCGCAGTCTTGATGGCGTCCGGGGTGCGCTGCTTGGCGCCGTCGGGATCGCCGTAGCCAGAGGAGGAATAGCCGGGATTGGACCGGTTGTAGCAGTCAGCATCGCCGTATTCCAGAGCGTAGACCGGGGGCATCATCGGCTTTCCGGTCAGCGTGGTGTAGGCACCCAATGACTGCTTGTAGTCGCCCACGAAGTAGTAGGCGTCAAATCGCCTTTCCTCATGTGTGGTGGTGGGCTGGCCGCCGAAGTTGTAGGAGCCGCGGGCAAAGGTGTCACGCAGGACGCCGTAGCCGTTGGAGGACATGTAGTACGGCACGGCGTTGGGGTAACCGTCGTCGTCCCAGTCGAAGTTCTTGGCGATGTTGATCAGGGCGCCGGTGTGCACGGAGCGGCCGTTCTGCATACCGCCACCGATGAACTGCTCCCCATCCTGCTGGGCAAGGTGCTGGGTGGCGGAGTTGGAGCCGAAGGTGATGGGTGCGGATTCTTCAAGGACCAGTGAGCCATCAGCCCGGATGACGCGGAGTTGGGTGGTGGCTTTGTTGATCCCGACGCTGATCTTTGCGGTCTTCAGGACCAGCCAATCACCGTCAGTGACAGCAGGCGTGACGCCTGGGAACTTGTCTTTGCCCACCACGATGTTGGCGGTCCTGGCCGGGTCGCCTTGGTCCGTGTTGGCGGGGTCCGTGAACGTCCCACTGGGGTCAGCTTCCAAGCGGAAGTTGCCGTCGTCCAGGAACGTGACGCGAATGGCGCCCTTCTCGGTGGAAAGGTCTACGACGTTGCCGGCTTGGGTAAAGCCCGTCACCGCGCCGAGAGGTACTCCGGCGGCGTCGACTGGTACTTCGGGAGTCACGGATTTGATCGCAGCGGGATCGCCGGGAGCGGCATTGGCAGCAGTGGCGAAGGACAGTGCGGGAATGGCTCCCGCGAGGAGTAACGATGCGAGGCCGAGTGCAGCGGCCTTCCTGGTTAGCGAACCTTTGGTGGTGCGTCCGGAGCTGTTGGGGAGAGCTCCGGACAGACCCAAGGAGGGTGCGGACATGTGGGGCCAACTTTCGACGAGTGACTTTTTGTGATCTAACTCATAGCGAAACGTGCACTAATCGTCACTGCAAAAAACCCAAAGGTCAACCGTTTCACCAAAATTGCCCACCCAACCAGGTCAGGGAGGGCCCGGCAGAGCGGCGGGACTCAGTGCCCGCGGATGATCCTGCGCTGCGTCGCAACGGCGATGGCAGCCGTGCGGTTATCCACCCCGAGCTTGGAGTAGATGTGCACCAAATGTGTCTTCACAGTGGCCTCGGAAATGAAGAGTTGCTTGGCCATAGCCCTGTTGCTCATGCCGGTCGCCAGCAGTTCCAGTAATTGGACTTCCCTGCCGCTGAGCGCCGGCGACGGGTTCCGGATACGCCCCATGAGCCGCGCCGCAACCTCCGGTGCCAGCGCGGTCTGCCCGGCAGCCGCGGACAGGACGGCCTGCCGGATCTGCTCCGGCGGGGCATCCTTCAGCATGTAACCGCTGGCGCCCGCTTCCACCGCGGACAGGATGTCCGCGTCGGTGTCGTAAGTCGTCAGAATCAGAACGGGAGGCGGGGGACTCCCGGCCTCACCCGCCTTGATCTTCTCCGTAGCCGTCACGCCATCCATGCCGCTGCCCATCTGCAGGTCCATGAGCACCAGGTCCACAGGCTCTCCGAGGGTGTTGAGCTTGCTGAGTTCCACCAGGGCAGCATCACCGTCGGATGCCTCCGCAACAACCGTCACTCCCGGGAAATCCGCCAGCATGGCGCGGAGGCCGGCCCTGACCACGGGATGGTCGTCCACCAAGAGGATGCGGATGTCACTCATGAAACACCTTCGTCTGCCGGAAGCGGCACCCGAACGGCCACTACAGTCCCCTCGCCAGGCGCCGACTCAATCTCCAGTCTGCCGTTCAGCGCGGCCAGTCTCTCGCGCAAACTTTGAAGCCCGACGCCGGTGCCGTCGCCACGCACTGTACCGGCCGCCGTCGACGGTTCGAAACCTTTGCCGTCGTCGAAAACGTCCAAGGTCACCTCAGCGCCAAGAAAGGACAGAGTCACGACGGCGGCACGTGCGTGGGCGTGTGCCCACACGTTCGCGAGGGAAGCCTGGGCGGCCCGGAGCAGGGTGGTCTGGTAGGTGTTGGGCAGCTCCACAGGCGTACCCACCAGCTCGAAGCGGCAGCGCAACGCCGTACCCCGGGCAGCGGCCTCGGTCTCGGTCTTGTCGCAGAGCCGGCGCAGGGTGTCCACCAGGCCGGACTGCTCCAGATCGGGCGACCGCAGGCCGCGGACAAAACTCCGTGCTTCGGCAAGGTTGGTGGACGCTGTGTCCTGGACAATCCTCAACCGTTCCTTGGCTGCCTGCGGATCCCCGTCATCAAGGGCTTTCTCCGCGGACCTGCCCATCAGGATGATGCTGGAAAATCCCTGGGCCAGGGTGTCGTGTATTTCGCGGGCCAGCCGTTCACGTTCAGCAAGCATGCCGGCGTCGTGCTGGGTTTGCGCGAGTTCAGCGCGTGTACGGCGAAGGTCGTCGGCAACAGTGCGCTGGTTCTCGGCTTCCAGGAACAACGCACGGTACGCCAGCCCGGTGACCACGGCGAAGCCAGCCCCGAACACCGGCCCCAGAACCATCGCCAGCTGCAGGCCACCGTCAACCGACCCCCGGCTATGGAACCACAATGCTCCGATCAGCAGGATGGTGCTGAGCGCAATCGCCGGGAGTGCCAGCCGCCGGGGGAGAAGGTGGAGTTGGACGAAGAACAGGGGAAAGGCTACCCAGGCGAAGTCACCGCTGACCAAAAGGAGCAGCAGCCACAGGATCATCACAGCGCCTAGCCACCACCGCGCATACGGCGTGGGGTTGAAGCGGGAGGCATCGCTGGCGTAGCGCTTCTCAAGGATTGTGCCAGCCAGATACACCGCGGCCAGTAGTGCCGAGAGTCCCAGACCCGCTGCCATGGCCACGGGTGTTGGAGGCGACCCGGCAACTCCTACACCTGTCAGCAAACGTACGACGGCCACCAGCAGCAGCACCGCGAAGCCGACGTGCAGGCACACCCGCAGCACGCGGAGGATGGTGGCGGCGCCGGTGGACTGCATGCCTCCCAGCGTATCCCCGGCGATGTGCGAACCGGGCCGGATTCCGTGTCCCCGCGGCTGAATCAACCATTTGGATGATCGCCCTTTCAACCCCTTGGCGTGAACGAATCCATCCGGTTCCCGATGTCTTCGCGAGGCATCGCGGGAAAGGTTGATTGTGCCGGGACCAAGCCCGCACCGAACCGAAGGAATCCGATGTTTCTCGCCATCCGCGACATCCGTTTCGCCAAGGGCCGCTTCGCGCTCATGGGCAGCGTGGTCGCGCTGATCACCTTACTGCTCGTCATGCTTTCCGGGCTGACGGCAGGCCTGGGTAACCAATCAACGTCGGCCATTGCCGCGCTGCACGTGCAGCAGATCGTCTTCGGCGCTCCTGCCGGAGGTGAGCCCAAGGCCTCATATACGGAGTCGGAAGTCTCCAGCCAGCAGCTCGAGGCTTGGCGGGAACAGCCGGGCGTTACGTCGGTGCAGGCACTGGGAATCAGCCAGACGCGGTTCCAGTCACTTGGTGATGGCGGCACACCGAGCGGAACGGCGAACGTCGCAGTTTTCGGCGGCTCTGTGGCTCCCTCAGCAGTGGAGGACGGAACGGTTGTGATCGGTGAATCCTTGGCAAAGGACCTGTCGCTGCAGGCCGGAAGCCGGGTCCGGGTTGGCGGAAAAGATCTCACCGTCTCGGCGGTTGTTGAGGACCAGTGGTATTCACACACTGGAGTGGTCTGGACGACGCTGGAAACCTGGAGGTCCGTCGCACACGCGACGCCAGGCACTGCCACAATCCTGGCGGTAACGCACGACGCCGGAACCTCCTTGGACATCGATGCCGCCAATGCGGCGGCCGGCACAGTGAGCGCGGATCCCGTTGGGTCCTTCCAGGCGTTGGCCTCATACAAGAGTGAGAACGGATCACTCATGCTGATGCAGGCATTTCTCTATGGGATCTCCGCGCTGGTGATTGTGGCATTCCTGACCGTCTGGACCGTGCAACGTACCCGCGATATTGCCGTGCTCAAGGCGCTGGGTGCGTCCTCAGGCTACGTGTTGCGGGATGCGTTGGCGCAGGCAGCTTTGGTACTGCTGGCCGGAGCAGCCGTGGGCGGCTCGTTGGGACTTGCCGGCGGATTGCTCGCGGCCCAGGCCGCGCCGTTCCTCATCACTCCCTTGACCACGCTGGTACCCATTGCCGGAATCGTCATCCTTGGCCTGGGCGGTGCCGTCCTCGCAGTCCGCAAAGTCACCAAGGTCGATCCATTGCTTGCCCTCGGCGGCAACTAAAACATACCCCGAAAGGCATACATCGTGACTACAGCATTGAACCTCGTCAACGTCTCCCTCGAATACCCTGATGGCGGCTCAACCCTCAAAGCACTCGACGCCGTCAACCTCAGCGTTCGCAGGGGTGAATTTCTCTCCTTGGTAGGTCCTTCAGGATCCGGCAAGTCCTCGCTGCTCGCCGTCGCCGCTACTCTCGTGACACCCACCGCCGGGCTGGTCGTCATCGATGGGCAGGACGTCTCCGCCCTCAAGGAGGCCGACCGCACGGCGCTTCGCCGGGACAAGGTGGGCATCATCTTCCAGCAACCAAACCTGCTTCCCTCGCTGACCGCCGTCGAGCAATTGCTGATCCGCGAGCACTTGCGGGGCAATCCGCTGAAAGAAGCCCGCCGCACGGCCGAGGGGCTGCTGGACGTTGTGGGCCTGTCCACAGCGGCACACAAAAGGCCCCATCAGTTGTCAGGGGGACAGCGTCAGCGGGTGAACATTGCCCGGGCGCTCATGGGCAACCCAACCGTCCTGCTGGTGGATGAACCAACTGCTGCATTGGATCACGAGCGCAGCGAATCCATCGTCCGGTTGCTGCGGCGGGTGACGGATGAGTTCTCCACGGCCACTGTCATGGTCACCCACGACACGGAGTTCCTGCCCCTCACCGACGCCGTCGCCACCATGCGCGACGGGCGAATCAGCCCCGCACTGGTCCCCGCCGCGCAGCCCAAGTAAGTAGCAGTTGATCAGTTGGGTGAACGGAGGAGGGCCTCGTCCTGGGCGTCGTCATAGGCGTCGCGGGCTTCGAGGATGGTGGGCACATGGGTCTCGGCCCAATGGCGCAACATCGTCAGCGGGGGCAGCAGGGACTCGCCCAAGGCCGTCAGTTCGTAGTCAACCCGAGGCGGTACCTGCGCGTAGACGGTCCGCGTAATGAGGCCGTCGCGCTCCAAGGCGCGCAGGGTTTGCGTCAAGACCTTTGGAGTCACGACGTTCACCATTTTGCGCAGTTCCGAAAAACGGACCGGCCCGTCGCCAAGCACTTGAATCACCAATGAGGCCCACTTATCGCCGATGCGCTGGAAAACCACCCGCGACGGACAGTTGGGATCCAGGACATTGCCGGCCAGGTCTTTAGTATCCATGAGGTAACCCAGTTCCTTTGAAGCTATCAGTATCCGGTGGATACCGTTGTGTTATTGCAAGGATACCAACCCCAAGGAGAGCTATGAAAATCGCAGTCTACGGCGCAACGGGCATGGTCGGCAGCCAGATTGTCAATGAGTCCATCACCCGCGGCCATGAGGTGACAGCCATATCCCGCAAGGGCGCAGAGGTTCCCGGCGCCGCCGCCCAGGCGGCGGATCTGGCTGACGGCCAGGCATTCGCCTCCATCGCAAAAGAGCACGACGTCGTCGTACTGGCTACGGGTCCCAGCCGCACCGGCGGCGACCATGGCGAATGGCTCGATGCCATGGCTACCGCCTACAGCAACGCCGAAGGAACGCGACTCATGATCGTCGGCGGTGCCGGCACCCTGGAAATCGATGGTGTCCGCCTGCTCGATTCCCCGGACTTCCCGGAGGCCTACAAAGCTGAGGCGACCACCGCAGCCAAGGCCCTCGAAGCCGTCAAGCAGACCCCGGAATCCGTTGACTGGACCGTCCTTGCCCCCGCTCCGGTCATTCAGCCGGGCGAACGCACCGGCGAGTACACCGTGGCCAAGGATTCCCCTGCCGGCAACAGCATCTCTTCACAGGACTACGCCGTAGCCATGCTGGACGAGATCGAAACCCCGGCCCACCGGCGCGCCCGTTTCACGGCCGCCAACTAACCCAAGCTAAAGCCCCAGGCCCAGCCCGGGTACGCGCGCACCAAAGATGTCCTTGAGGGCATGTTTCGCTGCGTGGTACCCGGGCATTCCTGTCACACCGGGCCCGGGCGGTGTGGACGACGAACACAGATATACACCCGGCATCGGTGTCCTCCACGGCGCGTTTGACACCACGGGCCGCTGCACCAAGCCGCGCAGGTCCAGGAGTCCGGCACTGAAGTCGCCCCCAACATAGTTCTCGTTGTACGCAGCCAATTCCGCCGCCGTCGTGGTTTGTGAAGCGACCACGACGTCCCGGAAACCGGGGGCGTACTTCTCAATCCGCGCCGTCACGGCCTCAGCCATGTCCACCGTGGAATGGGCAGGCACATGGCAGTATGACCAGAGAACCTGGCGGCCCTCCGGTGCCCGGGTGGGGTCTACTACCGATGGCTGGGACACCAGGACGTACGGCTCGGTGGGATGCTTGCCCAGATCCACCAGGTTCTCGGATTCGGCCATGGCAAGCCGCGAACCACCCACATGGACGGTTCCTGCCTTCGCCAATCCGGGATCCAGCCAAGGAACGGGTCCCGACAGAATGAAATCCACTTTGCAGGCCGCATTCCCGAATCGGAATGTTTCAAGTGCACGCCGGTAGCGGTCGGGGACTTCAGTTCCGCCGAGCCTGGCCAAGGTGGGCGGAGCGACGTCCAGCAGGATGGCCTTCGCGGGCCGGACTTGATCCAGCGAGTCCACGCGTTCACCCACGTGGATTGTCCCGCCGTGGTCCGTCAGGTCGTCTGCCATGGCCCTCGCGATGGACATCGACCCTCCGACGGGAATGGCCCAGCCTTCCGCGTGGGCCAGCACGCTGAGGAGGAGGCCGGCGCCGGTGGAACTGAGGGACGGCTGCGAACCGAGGGCGTGCGACATGACTCCCGTCAACAGCGCAGGAGCCGCATCTTCCCGGAAACGGCGGCTCCAGAGTGGCGTCCCCTGGTCAAGGGTGGCAAGCCCGAACAGGGCGGCCGCCAAGGGGTCCTTCGGCATACGCAACAGCTGGTTGGAGGTAAAGTCCACCACTCCGTTGACACGCTCCACCAAAGGCCCCAGAAGCCGTCGGTACGCCGCACCGTCCACGCCCAGTTCCAAGACCGTCCGTTCCAGCGACTGGTACGCCAGCGCCGCGCCGCCTGTGTCCAGGGGAGTGCCGTGCTGGACTTCCGGAACCCGTAGGTCTATCCGCCGGGAAAGCTCGAAAGCGCGGAAGAACGGTGACGCCAGGGCCATGGGATGGACAGCGGAGCAGACATCGTAGAGGTAGCCCGGTTCCAGGAGTTCACTGGTACGCGAGCCACCGCCGATTGCCTCCGCGGCCTCGTAAAGGCGAACGTCCAGGCCGGCGCGCGCCATGACCACTGCGGCGGCCAGACCGTTGGGACCGGCTCCGACGACGGCGACATCACCCATGGCCGGTTACCTCCGCTCGCTGGACTGCTGGGATTCGACGGCTCGGTGGGCAGCGCTCCACGGCAACAAGGACCGCGACGGCCGGAAAAGGTCTATCCGGAGCCAATCCGGGGCCCCGTTAAAGGGCCCTCCATGGGGATCGTCCTCACCGTGGATGCGCAAAGGGTCCTGTGCGGGATCCCAGATATCCATGACCACCCGTGCCATAAGGTAGGCGGTCACCGTCATGTGCAGGCCGACTGCCAGCACGTAGTAGGACATATCGATGTTGTGCTGGACGGAGCCGCCACTGGTCGCCTGGCCCAGGTACATCCAAATTGCAGCCCAATGCAGCCCCTCGGCTGCCTGCCAGATGAGGAAGTCGCGCCAACGCGGCCGGGCCAGAGCCAGGAGCGGGATGAGCCAGATGACAAATTGTGGTGAGTACACCTTGTTGGTGAGGATGAACGCAGCAACTATGAGGAACACGAGCTGGGCGATCCGGGGGCGCCGCGGCGCACACAACGCCAGGGCCCCAATAAGTGCACACGCCAGGATGAACAGGTACAGCGCCAGCGAATTGATGGTGGCCGCATTCATTTGCGTCCACTGGACCCGGTCGGCCACCAGGTTGTAAGCAAACCACGGAGAGCTGTACCCGGCCGGGCGTTCCTGGGTGAACTCAAAGAAGTAGCGCCAGCCGGAGGGATTCATGGCGGCGATCGGCAGGTTAACTGCGAGCCACGAAGCCAAGGCGGCACCGGCGGTGACGAAGAAGGCCCGCAGCTTGCCGCTGCGCAGTGCCAGGACCAGTACAGCGCCAAGGATCAGGACGGGGTAAAGCTTGGTGGCCGTGCCCAGTCCAATGAACACCCCGGCAAGCAACAGTTTGTCCCGTGAGAAGAAGTACATTCCCAGGGCCAGCAGCCCCACGGCCCACATATCCCAGTTGATGAAGCCGGCAAGGATGATCCCGGGCGCGACGGCTACCATGGCGGCGTCCCACGGGCGACGCTTGTTGATTCGTGCCGTCAGCAGCACGGTGATCATCCAGACGGCCACGATCAATGTCGCGTTGATATCGAAATAGCCCAGGATGCGTTCGCTGCCCACCCCCTGGCCAGGGACCATCAACGCCGTGATACCGGCGATGATTCCCATGAGGACGGGGTACTCGAACAGGCTGCCCTGGGTGAAGAAGGGGAAGATGCCATCGCCGAGGCCGCGGTTCTTGAAGAGCTCGGGGAAGTCGGAGTAGCAGGTGGCGTAGAACTGCCCGGGCGTTTGCCACCCATTAACGCGGCAGTACTCCTTGGCGAGAACTGCCAGTATCGCGGCCACTACGGTCAGGACGATGAGGACCCGTTCAACGGTGTACGGCCCGGAGGAGAGCTGTCCCGGAGACGAGTGCTTCCCCAAGGGCCCGCCAATGAGCTCCGTGAAGTTCCGAAGCAGGGAGTCGCTGCGGCTGGGAACCACAAAGCGGGCACGTTTTTGCTGCCGGTGCGGCTTCGTCTCCTGCATGGATCGAGCTTACAGTCACGCCTTGGCTGCAGCATCACACGCAGCCAACATCATCCCGCACCAGCGCCGTTAAAGCCCCTTAAAAGGGGGGAGCCCACGCGTAGCCGCGTGGGCTCCTTGAGGTTCAGCATGAAGGTGTGGCACCTGAACTCCTTAGTGGCGGTTGCAGGGCATCAACGGATGAGTCCCATCTGGTGCAGGACAACGTAGACGTCTTCACGGCGCTGGTCCAGCAGTTGGCCGTTGAACAGCGTGCGGTCCTTGGGAGCATTGGTGCTCTTGAAGAAGCGCATGTCTTCCGGGCGTTTTCGCATGGTTCACCTCCTTCCAAGGTAAATCATCGGAATTTAGGCACAGCAATTAGAGCCTTATGAACTCAAAGAATTCATGGCAAGAAAAGGGCATAAACAGCCGAGGCTAATAAGGGGATAAAAGCGGACCGAATCAGGAAAACCCGAATCATCGTGCACAATTGCGCGTGCTTCCAGCAGTCGACCCAACAAGAAGCTGGTTCCGAACTTTGGGGAAACTGCGCACCCGCGGCATGCTGCGTGGGTCCGCGCCTACAACTGACTACTCAGAAGGCCAACCACAGAGAGTGGCCGACCACGAAACTCCGCCGGCGTCAGGGCCGGTCCGGATTGTTCAGGAGTGGGTCAGAGAGCACAAATGGCGTCGATCATCAGCAGAGGCCGGGGTAGCAGTGACGGTCAACTTCCGTCCGCTAGTCAAAGTAATCATTTTTCCCAACCTCCTTTTCTGGCTGATAACCAGCCTGCTGTGGCATTGTTCCGGCTGACTGAACCGGAGAATGCGCGCCTGGTTCCCGGCGGGTCGCTCTGGGAACAAGATATAAGCTACCCCATGAACCGGGGATTTGACCAGCACAAATGGCTAATTCGCCAAAAGTTTTCTAAATTCGTGTTCTAGAGGCCCCAACGCACAATTGCCGGCGTCCGCTTATCCCACCCGAGAGTGCAGACTTTTGCAGTTCCGAGAATGAAGTGCCGGCCTTCGCGCGCATCCATTTCCAGCCATCGCGCGGTGAGGATCCTGGAGAAATGCCCGTGTGCCACCACCAGGACATTGTCCATTCCGGATTCCAGGACGCGTCCAATGATCTTGTCTGCCCGGGCGGCTACTTCGTCCAAGGTTTCACCGTTGGGCACGCCATCGGTCCAGATGAGGTAGTCCGGGTTGTCCTTGCGGATGAGGTCGGAGCTGATGCCTTCGTAGTCGCCGTAGTTCCATTCGACCGCAAGGGGCTCGTGCACGGCTTCCGGGTAGCCGGCCAGTTCCGCCGTGCGACGGGCACGGCGCAGCGGCGAGGTCAGGACGAGGTCGAAGTCGATGCCCTCCAGGACCTTGCGGGCCTCCACAGCCTGCTGTTCACCCTCAACAGTGAGGGGAAGGTCCGTCAGGCCGGTGTACTGGCCGCTCTTGGACCATTCCGTCTCGCCGTGGCGAAGGATCCAAAGTTGCGGACGTGGGGAAGTCGCAGCGTTCATGAAGGCTCCTCAGTTTCGGTCAAAGGCTCGACGACGGCGGACTCGGGTTGCGCTTCCCACCAAGCCAAAAGCTTCTGCTCGGCTTCCTCGGGGGACAGTGGTCCGTGTTCCATGCGTTCTTCGAGAAGGAACTTGTAGGCCCTGCCCACCACGGGACCGGGCTTGAGCCCCAGGAGTGCCATGATCTGCGCTCCATCAAGGTCGGGCCGCACAGCCGCCAGCGACTCCTGCTCCAAGAGCGTCGTGATGCGTTGCTCAAGGTCATCGTAGGCGAAGGACAGGCGGTCGGCCTTGCGCTGGTTACGCGTGGTGACGTCGGAACGCGTGAGGCGGTGCAGACGCTCCAACAGGGGACCGGCGTCGGTCACGTACCGGCGGACCGCGGAATCGCTCCAGCCCGCGTCGCCGTAGCCGTAGAAGCGCATGTGGAGTTCCACCAGGCGGGACACTGCTTTGATCGACTCGTTGTCAAAACGCAGTGCCTTCATTCTCTTCGCCGTCAGCTTGGACCCCACAACATCGTGATGACGGAAGCTGACCGCGCCGCCCGGTTCAAAACGACGCGTCGCCGGCTTGCCGACGTCGTGCATCAGCGCAGCGAACCTCAGCACGAAGTCCGGGCCGGGCACTGGACCGTCAGGTCCCGTTTCCAAGGCAGCGGCCTGCTCCAGTACCTGCAGGGAGTGCTGGTACACGTCCTTATGGCGGTGGTGTTCGTCGGCTTCGAGCCTCAGGGCTGACACCTCCGGAAGCACGAACTCTGCGAGCCCTGTGTCCACCAGGAGGTCGATGCCCACACGCGGGTGCGCTCCGTTGATGAGCTTGACCAGCTCTTCACGGACGCGCTCGGCGGAGATGATCTTGATACGGTCGGCCATTTGTGACATCGCCAGACGGACGTCGTCGTGGACCGACACGCCCAGCTGGGATGCGAAACGTGCCGCACGCATCATGCGCAGGGGATCGTCGGAGAAGGATGCCTCGGGCGCACCGGGTGTGGCGAGCTCGGAGGCGTGGAGGTCGCGGACACCGCCGAACGGGTCCACGAGTTCCAGGCTGGGCAACCGCAGTGCCATGGCATTGATGGTGAAGTCGCGCCGCAGCAGGTCATCGGTCAGGGAGTTGCCGAACGCCACCACCGGCTTGCGTGAATCGGGGTCGTAAGCCTCCGCGCGGTAGGTGGTGATCTCGATCTGGAAGCCGCTCTTCTTCATTCCGATGGTGCCGAAGGCGCGTCCGATTTCCCAGAAGTTGTCCGCCCACTTCTTGATGACGGCGATTGTCTGGTCCGGCGTGGCATCGGTGGTGAAGTCAAGGTCCGGGGATGTCCTCCCCAGGAAGAGGTCGCGCACAGGTCCACCCACCAGGGACAGCTCAAAGCCGGCATCGACAAAGCGCTGCCCGAGGTCGAGCACCACCGGATCGATGGTGAAGTTAACTGAAGAGCTGTCCAATACGTGCGCCATAGTTCCTTAAGCTTGGCAGATTTTTGCTCGGCATTGGGCCACTGTTCCATGCGAAATCAGGCATGTGTCCGCGGAGCATCTCCTGCAGTCCATCTTGTGGCCATGTCCCGGTCATCACTCGAGGGCAAGAGTCGTTAGAGTGGACCTCATGGCCAACCCGATCCCGAGCGCTCCTGGCAGGAGGACAAACGCACCGTTGCCGTCGGCAATCGGCGCGCACGTCGCGCCTGCCCAGCAGCACCCGGTCCAGGCCTCCCTTCCCACTGTGGAGGAAGTCTCAGCGGGCGGTGTTGTAGTAGACACGTCCGACGGCGAACTCCGGGTTGCGATTATTGCCCGCCTTAATAGGGGTGGCCGGCTGGAGTGGTGCCTGCCGAAGGGCCACCCTGAAGGCCGCGAGAACAATGAGGAAGCTGCTGTCCGTGAGATTGCCGAGGAAACCGGCATCGAAGGCAGCATCCTGGCGCCCTTGGGCAGCATCGACTACTGGTTCACTGTGAGCGGCCACCGGGTTCACAAAACAGTGCACCATTTCCTGCTCCGGGCAACGGGTGGCGAACTGACCATCGAGAATGATCCCGATCAGGAAGCCGTGGACGCTGCGTGGGTTCCCATCCAGGAACTGGCACGCAAACTGTCCTTCCCTAACGAACGCCGCATCGCCGACCTGGCACGGGAAGTGCTGCCGGAACACCTCTGAGCCCGGTACGTGGGACGATAAAGGCGATGTCTGAAGCCAAAACCACCCAGTCCGTTCAGTCCGGAGAAGCCCGTTCCAGCGCCATCATGGCTGCAGGGACGCTGGTTTCCCGGTTCCTTGGCTTCGCCAAAACATGGATGCTGGGCGCAGCACTCGGCCTGGGTTCCACGGTCAATGACACCTTCATCAACGCCAACAACCTGCCCAACCTGATCTTCCTGTTGGTTGCCGGCGGCGTTTTCAATGCCGTCCTGGTTCCGCAGATCATCAAAGCCAGCAAGGCCCCGGACCGCGGCGCGGACTACATCAGCCGCCTCCTGACCCTGGCGGTACTGGTCCTTTTGGCGTTGACGGCGTTGGTCACCCTCGCGGCGCCGCTGGTCATTGACCTCACCACCCAGGGCTACTCCGAGCAGCAAAAGGCCCTCGCAGTCACGTTCGCGTTCTGGTGCCTGCCTCAGATCTTCTTCTACGGGCTCTACGCCCTCCTCACCCAGGTGCTGAACGCCCATGGAGCATTCGGGCCCGCAATGTGGGCCCCCATCCTTAATAACCTGGTGGCCATTGCCGGCTTGGGCATGTTCATCTGGATCCTTGGCGAGAACGTTTACAACCCCCACACTCTGGACAATTGGGGGCCCACCCAGACGCTCCTGATTGCCGGTTTCTCTACTTTCGGCGTAGTCGCGCAGACGGCTATCCTGCTCATTCCCGTCTTCCGGTTGCGCCTGGGCCTGCGGCCTCGTTTCGGCTGGCGCGGCGTTGGACTGGGCCAGGCAGCCAAGCTGAGCGTCTGGACGCTGGCGACGGCCGCCGTCGGGCAGTTGGCCTTCCTTTACGTCATGAGGATCGCCACCATTCCCGGTGCTGAGCGCCTTCGGTTGGACAATGCAGGCGACAAGGCCGCCGCGGCTGTCCTGCCCGGTAACGCCGTCTTGGAAGTCGCGAGCCAGCTGTATCTGCTGCCGCACTCGATCATCGCTTTGTCCTTGGCCACCGTCCTCTTTAACCGCATGACACGCGCTTCGCAGGACGGCAACAAAGCCGAACTCCGCGACGCCCTTTCCCACGGCCTCCGCACTATGGCCGTTGCTACGGTTTTCGGTGCCCTGGCGCTGTTCGCCTTGGCTGGTCCGCTGGGCATGTTCTTCTCCGGTGGCGAGCCGCAGGACGGTGTCATGCTGGCCCAAACACTCACCATCCTCGCCCTGAGCACCCCGTTCCTCAGCGCGAATTTCATGATGTCCCGCGTCTTCTACGCCAATGAGGACGCCCGCACACCCCTGTACGTCCAGCTGTGGCTGGCCGTGATCTACGTGGTGGGCGCGTTCTTCATCCAGTTCCTCCCTGTCGGGCAGATCATTTACGCGATCGCCATCCTGTACACGTTGGGCAACATTCTGTCCGTGGTGATCAGCGTGATGTTCCTGCGCCGGATGCTGGGGCACCTCGACGGCCCGCGCATCGCCAATTCGTACATCCGCATGGGCTACGCCGGCCTCGGTTCCGCGCTTGCGGGCGCCGGCGCCCTGTGGCTGCTCGGCAGCTACCGTGCCGACGGTTTTGCGTGGAGCAGCCGCCCGGCCGCCCTGGTGACGGTGGCCGTCGTCGGGCCCGTCATGCTGCTCGCCTACCTGGTCCTGCTCCGCGTCTTCCATGTCACCGAACTCCGCGACCTCATGCGTCCGCTCATGGGACGCTTCGGACGCGGCGCCCCCGCGCCGGTGACCGGCGCCGTTATGGAACCCACGACGGCGGCACGCGCCACTGTTTCGGACGATACCGGTTTGATTCCGCGCATCTCGGGAGAGTTCGACGCCGCGTCCTACCGTGCAGGCCCAGCTGTGGAACGCATTGCTCCCCAGCCCACCCCTGACGTTCCGGACGCCCCCAAAACCTACCTTCCGGAAGAGGACGCCCCGAGCACGGCCCGAGGCAGCAGGTTCCGCCCACAGGTCCCGTTGCCAGGCCGCCGCACCTACCAAGGCGATGCCGGGCGCAATCCCTACTTCCCAACCCGCGGAAACCACCGGAAGTGAGCCGGTGGCGCCAACGTGGGCGCAGGGCATCAATCGGCTAGGCTAGAAAATGAATACAGGTAGTTGCAAAAGCGGTTGAACCGGCTCGCCGGGCCGGCCGCGTGCAGGGCCCGCAACTCCCGGACAGCCTAGGAGGAACACGTGTCCCACCCGATCGACGTCGGATCAGTACTTGGCGGCCGCTACAAGGTCACAGCCAATGTGTTGACCTCGCATGACCAAGATCAGGTGCTCGACGGCGTGGACCAGGTCCTCAACCGTCCCGTGAGCATCCTTGTCGCCGGCCCCGGAAACGCTGAGCAGGTTGCCCAGAGCGCCCGTGAAGTCGCCACGGGGGAACGCCCCGGCCATGTCCAGATCCTGGACCTCGGCGTCAGCGACAACACCACCTACCTCATCACCAACCACAGCAGCGCTCCCGATTTGCTGGACCTGGTGGTCGCGACCAACCCGCCGTACATCGAGCCGTTCTTCACTGAGACGCTCGGAAGCGAGATCTTCGGCCAGCCACGGACCTATGAGCCTGAAACCTACGACGGCTTGTACGAAGACGACGAACACGACGCCGAGTACATCCAGTACGACGAAAACGGCTACCCGATTCACCGTGAGGGCGATGCCGATCCTGCTGCCGCTCCCCAGGGCAGCAACGTGCCTCCGAGACCAGCTTCCAGCCCGTCATCATCCAAGAGCGGCATCGCCGGCAAACTGGCTGCTGCCGCCGCCGGCGCTGGTGCCGCCGGTTTGGCCGCGTGGAAGAACTCGGGATCCAAGAACCACGACGCCGGTGCTGCCGCCGACAGTGGTGCGGTCGCCGGCAATAGTGCCACTGACTCCGGCTCGGGTGCCGCTGCTTCAAGGGCTTCTTCGTCGGGTGCTGCGGGGTCGGGTGCATCGGCTCAGCCGCCAACGCAGGCCGTGACATCGCAGCCAACACCTCCTCAGGCTCCGCCGGCAGCCCCGGCGCAACCGCCAACACAGCCGCGAACACAGGCAGTCAATGCCCAGCCGGCACCAACGCGTGAACCGGCCGAACCCAAGGTTTCGTTGTGGTCCGAAGAGGACTACGGCTTTGCTGGAGGTGCTGCCGCTGGCGGTGCCGCGGCTGGTACCGCAGCCGCGGCACGAGGCACCGCAGACTCCTCTTACGACCGTGCCCCCAGCAGCTTCCCGGCGTCGGCCGCTGTGCAGGAAGACTACGACGACGAGGAAGTGTACGAGGACGACGCTCCGGAGAAGGAGCCACGTTCCCTCCGTTGGCTCGTCGGTGGCTTGCTTGCTGCTGTGTTGATCGTGGGACTTGTCCTTGCCGTCACCAACCTGGGCAGCCTCCTTCCCAGCGGTGCCCCTGCGGCCACGCAGAGCACCTCTGCACCTCAAACCAGCAGCACGCAGCAATCCGAGGAGCCAACACCTACGGAGACGGCGCCACCGGCCACACCGCCTGCCATCGAGGGCATTTCCCGTCTCGGTGACTTCCCCTTCGCGGCCACGTACGACAAAGACCTCGCCAGGGCCTTCGACGGCAACGCGGCAAGCTACTGGTCAGACATGGAATTCGCCACAGCCGACTGGGGTGGACTCGTCACCAACATGCCGCTGGTGATCGAGCTCAAGGAAAAGACTGAGGTTAAGTCCATCGTGCTGAACCAGTTGGGTGGATCCGGCGGCAGCATCAGCGTTTACACCAACGACCGCCCTGCCATGGACGGAGCCAAGCTGGTAGGCACCAACAGCTTCACGTCCCCGGAGCTGACCATGCCCTTGGCGGCGCCGACGCAGACCCAGTACGTCATTGTGGACATCAAGGCCTTGCCCAAGCTGGCTGCACCGAAGACCCGTTTCGGATTCGGCCTGCGTTTGGCAGAGGTCACGGTCCAGTAGCCCCACCCAACCAAGTAGTAGTAGAGGCCGTTGTGACTCGTCAGAACGGCCTCTACTTTCATCCGTAGTGGCGTCACCGCTTATTATCGGCACGCGCGCAGACGGTACCCTTAACAATGGTGGCTTTCAGGGTCCCCATCCCCAACGGAATATTTGGGGTGCAACCGGGGTTGAGTCAGGTGGCTGCCCCGAAAGCCGCAGCATCGACTAAGGAAGAGGTTCACGCCACGTGAGCATTGCAGAAAACAGCGCATCGCAGGTGCGTGACGTCATCATCGTAGGTTCAGGCCCCGCCGGCTACACAGCCGCTGTTTACACCGCCCGTGCCAACATGAAGCCTCTGCTCATTGCCGGTTCCGTCACCGCTGGTGGCGAACTCATGAACACCACAGACGTGGAAAACTACCCGGGCTTCCCCGACGGCATCATGGGCCCGGACCTTATGGAGAACTTCGAAAAGCAGGCCGCGCGTTTCGGTACCGAAATCCAGTTCGAGGACGTCACCGAATTGGACCTCGACGGCGACATCAAGACCGTGACTATCGGTACGGGTGAGACCTTCCAGGCGAAGGCCATCATCCTGTCCACCGGTTCGGCCTACCGCGAGCTCGGCTTGGCGAACGAAAAGCGCCTCTCAGGCCACGGCGTTAGCTGGTGTGCAACCTGCGATGGTTTCTTCTTCAAGGACCAGGACATCGCTGTAATCGGTGGTGGCGACTCAGCCATGGAGGAAGCACTGTTCCTCACCAAATTCGCAAAGTCTGTCACGGTGGTCCACCGACGCGACACACTCAAGGCTTCGAAGATCATGGGCGATCGCGCTCAGGCCCACGAGAAGATCAATTTCGTGTGGAACACCGCGGTGGAGGACGTTCTGGGTGAAGACAAGGTCACTGGTCTGAAACTGAAGAACCTTGTGGATGGCACCGAATCCGAGCTCGCCGTCACCGGGGTCTTCGTCGCTATCGGCAACGATCCCCGCACGGACCTCATCAAGGGCAAAGTTGATCTGACCCCCGAGGGAACCATCGCCGTGGAAGGCCGCAGCTCCCGGACCAACATCAAGGGTGTCTTCGCCGCGGGCGACGTCATCGACCCCACCTACCGCCAGGCCATCACGGCTTCGGGCTCCGGTTGTGTAGCGGCCCTCGATGTTGAGCACTACCTCGCAGACTTGCACTCCTAAGCTGCAACCAAGCAACCATACGAAGGGAAAAGTTATGAGCAACGCAAAAGACGTAACTGACGCAAGCTTCAGCACTGATGTCCTGGCTTCTGAGAAGCCCGTCATCGTGGACTTCTGGGCAGAGTGGTGTGGCCCTTGCCGCAAGCTCGGTCCCATCCTTGACGAGATCTCCGTCGAGTACGGCGACAAAGTTGATGTTGTGAAGCTCAACGTCGACGACAACCCCGCCATCGCCGCCGAGTACGGCATCACGTCCATCCCGGCTGTGTACCTGTTCAGTGGGGGAGAAGTGAAGAGCACTGTCATCGGTGCCAAGCCGAAGCAGTTCTTCGAGAAGGAATTCGCGGACGTCCTGTCCTAAGGTCGATTCCTCACCGTAATCCAATAAAGCCGACGGTTGCTGCTCTTCACGGAGCGGGAACCGTCGGTTTTTTTGTCGTTATTGGGATATGAACCATATGCGTTTACTTTTCCTGTTCCCGTTACCGTAGTGGGCATGTGGTCTAATCGTGGGGCGCTTTTCACTTCTCCCTACCTGGGGTAGGCGAAACTTTGACCCTCTCTCACATCCCACGCCCATGAACCCCACCCTCTCTCACATCCCACGCCCTTGAACCCCACCCTCTCTCACACCCATTCGGGCCGTCGTTCCGCGAGGTAACAAGCTGATCCGAAGTGATTAGTCGGCACTGTGTGATCGGAGACCTTGGAGAACTTCAGTTTCTGAATGCACCATCCTGAAGTGGATGCACCCTTGAACAGAGCGCTATGGATCTTAGACGTGCGATGCCAGGACCCGGGAATCGGGAATGAAACTAGTAGCCGCAGCTTCGTCCTATCAGGCAAATAGCTCAATATCGCCTGAGGGGTAGGCGTGTGGGATCGTCCGTTTTCGGCATGATGCTACCCGCAGTACAGGTCACCACAACGCGTGTCGTTGTGCCCCCGGCCCGGCCAGGGCAAGCCACCAGCGTGAAGAGCTCAGAAAGAGGCTCGAAGCAGAGGGGATGCTGATTGATCCACGGAATCTTGTCCGGTTATCCCCAGATTCAGTTGAACTGACTACCAGGACAATTCCTACGCCCGAGCCTGGCTTCATAACCCAGCGACTGCCGGAACTCCCGATCGGAAATACGTTCACTGCAGCACGCTCTTCCCACGGATGCAGAATGTGATCCGTATCCGTCGTTTCGCGTGAAACGACGACGGCTAGTCCTCCTCAGCCGCTTAGTCCATTGACCTTGCGCAAGTTTCACGTGAAACATGCTTCTCTTGGTCGGTTTTGGCCGCATGCATTGTGCGCCAGCCCGTCGGCTCTGGCACCGGCCGACCAGGCGTGACGGCTGAATAGTGGCGAAAGCCCGCCATTGAGGTGCTCTCGACGAGCATAAACCGCAGGATCCTCCGGTTACTTTTTGTCAGTTTCGGCGATCCCGGGAGTCCTTGGTCATCGCTCTCGAGCCCTTCTGACAGAAGAACGCGTCAGGGCAGCTCGTGGGTGGGCGCCTCGCTCTGACGGGCCTACATCGCTGTTGAGGAGCATTGCGCGGCAAATCAGGGAGCAAGAATGAGACTCTCAAGGGACATCAGCCGTGCTAGCGCCCAATCACGCACCCTAACGTCCTCATAAGAACCACAAAGAGTGGGGTACCTTGCCCTAATCTGAAACGCCATTTGACACTGTTCAGATCGGTGCCCCGGGGACCTGCCCCTGGATACACAGATGCAACGACTATTGGGGTCCAGTGGCCACGAGAACATCGAGAACACTCTGAGCAAGGTGCATCCAGGCCGCCAACAGTTCTGCAACCACCCTATAGATGCATCAGGACTTGGGCGATGAAAGGGGCTGCCGCGACTATCCGGCAACCTAGGGCGCCGGCCTGCATGATTGGGGTGCGTGCACGCTCAATGGATCAGATCCACGCGGGGACCCTCTGTTCGCCGTGCCTTTCCACAAACAAGCTCTGGGCCAATGCACGTTGAATGTGCTGCCGCCACGTGTCTATGAGGAACAAGCACGTGGAACAATGCGCGCACTGAACCACGACATGTTTCACGTGAAACACGTCAGCCCGGCCACAACCACATGCCAAGAATGCTTTGCCATGATGTAGCGGCTTGACCGGCAAATAGGCGTGCATCAGCATGCGCAGATGCGTTCTTGGTCTGCGACTCTAAACTTGTCGCAGCAGCGGAAGAAGACGCCGCCTCAGTGCTGATCTCGGTTTCCCGGAGCGGCTTAGTACTTCAGCACACTCAAACCCGCTATGGATCAAATGCAGGTCGGGGCGAGCTGCACTTTCCAGCACTAGTGAACCTGCAATGCAACGATGTCCTTGGTTGTCCGTCACCACCGACTGCGACGCGCCGTTCGGTACTGACCGACCTCATTAGGAAAGCGCGAAGCCTACGACGGCCTACGGTCGGGCCTAGGGGACCCCTAGGGGAATAGACACCATGAATCGAAAGAACTGAATGAAGAGACAGGATGTCTAAAGATGGTCGTCTAACCGACGGCCGGAGGTGTCGTGCGATTGCCGTCGTGCGGGACGCCAACAGACGTACCAACGACTCGAAACATGTCCACCGTCGGGAAATACAAACATGCGGCCGGCAAAGGCAATCAGCCGTCGGCGCCGGAATGTTTCACGTGAAACGCCGCATAGTCCCGGCCTGAATAACAGTGATCCTCCATGGGTCATAAGATGACGTCGTCTCCAGCAGACTCTGGCTCTTATAGGCCCAGGGCTCTAGGGAGCAGTTCTATACCCCGTTCCGCCACAATGCGAGCAGCCCCATACCGCTCGATCTTGTGTCTGTGACCGGTGTGCCCAGCCCGGTATAGAGGCGGACGGGTCCAGGGGATTAGGCCATTCGGGTCAGCCCACGCCCGCGGCGTCCGCCTACACGTATAGGCTCAGTCCCCTGGAGAATGCGGGTCACTCAATCACATAAGCCAGCGCGTGGGAGCACGCGGAGTGTCGTACTTAAGACATCGGATGAATCGCCGGGAGTCAACGGCCTCCGGTGCGTAGTAGGACGGTCAGCTGGACCGCCCCATTGATCCCAAAGCTTAGGTGCCATGGCCAACTACGACGACGTAGGATCCCCGGCTCGTTGACGCTCTTCATGCGCGATCCGGTACGGCATTCATTGCTAAGCATCAAAGCATCAGGACACACTTGCTGAGGTCATGGAGCAGCTTCACCCGGTACAGTTGTCCACCGGTGGACGACGCACAGGGGCAAGTTGTGCACAGCTTTATCCACAGGCTTATCCACCGCACATGAGATTATTCACAAGGCATCATTTCGCCGAACCGTAGTGGGCGGGACCCCGCCAAGGAGGGTCGAGTCTTCTACTCTCTGCCTACCAGGTAAAAGTGGGCACGCACCGCGAGTGTACATACGGAAAATCAATGAATCGAGGGGCCAAACACGAAGAATTACGACTATGGCCGCCGGTGGATAAGTCCGCCATGGATAGGGCCCTTTTGAAGAAGGAGCACCAAAGAAGGAAGGAGGACTTCTCGGCACCTCAACACACTCTGGGCCTCAAGAGGGACCGCAGCTCGGCTCAGGTTATCCCCAGACTTATCCACAATGATATCCACCACGATATACACAGGTAACTAAAGGTTCCCGACTATGTGTAGACGCTCCAGTCGACGTCCTGTTTCACGTGAAACACGAGTCGTTGATGTTCGGTGGGGGAGCAAGCAACATAGGTCGCCAAGGGCTCACGTCTAGTTCTCAACGCTCTCAGCGGAGTCTTCCCTGAAGAGGACAAGGATGAAAAGAGACGAGCACGCGCCGGCCCGGGCGACATCTGACCAATCCGGTTCACAGCGTCTCATCAACGCGTCCAGGGGCTAGGTACATGTACGCGTCCGGGGGGAATACGACCATCCTCTGACATTACGGAAAACCTCCCACCCAAACGTTGCCTGACGGATCCGTACTCCAACTTGGAGGGTCAATGCTGTAATGGAGGGGCATAGGCATTAGTCGGGGGATTATTTCCGTCTGCTCGACGGCCACATTGGCGGTACCGGCACAGTGACAGCCCCCGTCTACGAAGCTAAGGATGGGACCAGCTTCGACAGGCATGCCAGATTCGTCAACACCTGCTGCTGTAAGCAGTAATAGCCCGTTGGTGCCTGTTAGCGCCGGACACACGGGCTCAAGGGCCACAGATGCGAAGTTCCTCGTGACGCTGCGGAGGAACCAGCTGCCCAAGTTCCTGACGGTTAGCCTAAGTTCCAAAGCCCATTGACGCCGAGGGAAGCGTGCCTACCTGATACAGCTGCCAAGGACTCACCGGCTCCGCACTGGGAGAGGGCCAGTCTGTTCGAAGACCTCAATGCCTCTCTCCATCAGCCCGAGCGGATTTGGTTGAGCGCGTAAAACTGAACACAGCGCCTCAGCCCTGGCAATCCGTTACGCCTGCGATAGGACAGTGGTCGTGGCAGCGCCTCCGGCAACTACTGCCGGCTCGAGCGAGAACGGGAGAGGCCGCGATGTGCTGTCCTGGAGAGCGACGACGCGGAACCCTAAGGACATGGAGGAGTCTGCTGCTGGCCTATTAGCCAATGGCCGCGAACCGTCAGGCTTTGGCTAGGAGGCAAGCTAGCTACGCATCAGCTGTTCCGCATTGATGCATTCTTGGTTCCAGGATCGTCAATTATGGGGACGCAGACTGTTGCACTGCGTACTGCAGAATAGCCTTGCCCCGACCTTCCGGCGATATGGTCGACGGAAGAACCGCACCCCGGCGAGAATTGTGGCCATCTAGTCGACCCGCCCTTGAACCATCGGTTGTGAAAGAAGATCACATACCTTCAAATTGGATTCGGTGTCCCTACCAGCCAATCCTCACCTTTTGCGGTTTCATTGCCGAATCTTAGACTCAGCTGTTTCACGTGAAACAGCGCCAGCGGTGCGCGTGCCCGGAACCGGCTCAACTCCTCCGCGTATGCCAAAGATGCAAACCCTGGTTCTAGACGCTGGATATCCGATATTGCATGAGACTTCACCATCTCCGAGAAACCGCAATGCCAATACGCCGACCGCCGAACCAGTGCTTAGCCGAAGATCGATTGCATGCCACCGAGCTACTAAGAGTGTGTTTCACGTGAAACAGAAGCTTCCGCCGAAAGCTCTGATACGCGCGTGCCCTCGGCTACTAGAGAAGAGCAGCGGGGGATCCGCGCAGAACTGGGGTAAGTGTTCATGTGTGGTGAAAATCCACTGACGGGGCGTGCTCCACACCGGTTCCCTTCGCACCATTCGTGCCCGAATCCACCGGCATTCGGGAAAGCGTTACGAATCGTCGACGGCAATCGGACGCGGCGTGCACCGTATGCCATAAGCCGTCCCCCGCACCCTCTGCCGCCACCTAAGCCACGGGGGAGACCTGCAGAGTGCCAACGTTCGACCCAGTTCCACGCGCACTTCGAACCCCTCAGCCCGGCAAGGTGCGCACCCAAAAAATCCTTCTCGCATGTTTCACGTGAAACATGTTTCGTCCTTCTCGCTTCACGGTGAGTGTAGGGGAGTCTTGAGTGAACAACGTATCCCAGCCACAGACGGTGGGGCGAACGCTCTACGAAGGCGTAAGGTCCGCAAATCCCGGTAGAATCTGCCAAGTACAGCTTCTACCCACTGACCAAGAGAGTCCCTTTCGGCCAAATCGACTCATACGGCCCTAGGAATCCGTAGCAAAAGCCATGAGGATGCCACGCGACTCGTTGGTTTATGGCGCTGAATCAATCAGTGCCCTCCGCAAGGACTCCCGTAGGAAATACGGAAAGGCCAATCTGGGCACACTACGTAGAGCGAAACCGGGAAGGTACGAAAAACTGCGGGATACCAAAAACCAAAATGGGGCCTACTCGACGAGTAAGCCCCATTCAGTTGGTTCACTACAATTTAGCCTTCGGTGCCAGGGCCAAGCACATCCATGATGCGGTTCAGATCCTCAACGCTGGCGAACTCAATGCTGACTCTGCCTTTACGTGCACCCAAAGTAATCTTCACATTGGTGTCCAGGCGGTCCGAGAGTGACGACGCCAAGTAGTCCAAACGCTCGTGGCGCGCATTGGGTTTCGGAATACTGCTCTTGGCGGGAGCAGTAGGATCTTGATAGAGAGCCACTGCCTCTTCTGTTGCCCTCACAGACATCCCCTCGGCCACAATCTTCTGAGCCAGGCGTTCCATCGCAGCGGCGTCCGGCAGGGCCAAGAGTGCCCGCGCATGGCCGGCAGACAAAACACTGGCTGCTACACGCCGCTGGACCAGGGGCGGGAGCTTCAGCAAACGGAGTGTGTTGGACACCTGCGGCCTAGAGCGACCTATGCGGTCTGCAAGCTGTTCGTGAGTGGTCCCAAAGTCTTCCAAGAGCTGCTGATAGGCAGCAGCCTCTTCCAGAGGGTTCAGCTGGCTGCGGTGGAGGTTTTCCAGCAAAGCGTCGCGAAGGAGGTCGTCGTCAGTGGTATCGCGGACGATTGCAGGGATGGTTTCGAGCCCTGCGGCCTGTACCGCACGCCAGCGACGCTCACCCATGACCAATTCATACGGTTCTCCACCCTTTTCGGTTGAAGTACGTACAACAATTGGCTGGAGGACGCCGATTTCGCGAACGGAGTGAACCAGCTCGGCCATGTCATCTTCATCGAAGACCGAACGCGGCTGTTTACGGTTCGGATGGATGTCACCGACCGGAATCTCGGCAAAGCGAGCACCAGGAACTTCAACCAGCTCCACGTCCGGTGTCGAGCGAGTAGTGGACTTGGTTGCGGCCTTTGCCGGCTCCGATTCATCCGTCGTGTGATCAGAGGGCACTGACGCTCGCTTGGGGGCAGGCTTCGATGCAGATGTCTTGGAGGTGGCGGACTTGGTTGACGCCTTGGAAGCTGCCGCTTTGGGCGCTGGAGCCTTGGCAGCGGCCGGCGTCGCTGCCGACTCCTTTGACGGCTCCACAACAGCGGAGTCCTGGATCGGAGCTTCTACTGCCGGCTCTTCGGACTTCCGGGCTTCCGGGAAGAACAGATCCACAGGACGGGATGGCGCCACGCCGTTTCCCTGGGCCGCGGCCGAGCTAGGAATGAGAGCCCCAAGACCCCTACCGAGGCCCCTTCGCTTTTCGCTCATTGATTCATCCCTCCGATGAAATGGCCGAGCACGGAACTGCTCAGGCTGTTGCAGTGTTTCAAGAATTCTAGCGTTCAGCGATTTCGGCGGCGGCTTCCATGTAGGAGAGCGCGCCGCTCGACGAAGGATCGTAGGTCATGACCGTCTGCTGGTAGCTGGGTGCTTCGGAGATACGCACAGAACGCGGAACCACTGCTCCCAGAACTTGTTCGGGGAAGTGTTGGCGTACCTCGGATGCGACCTGAGCGGCGAGGTTCGTTCGGCCGTCGTACATGGTCAGGAGGATCGTGGACACCTCCAGGTCAGCATTGAGGTGCTTCTGGATCATTTCGATGTTCTTGAGAAGCTGGCTCAATCCTTCCAAGGCGTAGTACTCGCACTGGATGGGAATAAGGACTTCACTTGCGGCACAGAAGGCGTTGACCGTCAGCAGCCCGAGGCTGGGCGGGCAGTCAATAAAGATGAAGTCCAAGCGGCTCTCGCCGTTCTTCTCCCGCTCCTTGGCGTAGACGTCGATGGCTCGCCGGAGCCTCTGTTCCCGGGCAACCAATGAAACCAGCTCGATTTCAGCACCGGCAAGATGGATGGTGGCGGGTGCGCAGATCAGGTTGGGAATATCTGGGCAAGGGGCCACAACGTCCTTCAGGGGAAGGTCGTTGATCAGGACGTCGTAGATACTGTCAACGTCGGCGTGGTGCTCAATGCCCAGAGCCGTTGACGCGTTGCCCTGTGGATCAATATCAATCACCAGGACGTTGAGGCCGGCGGAGGCCAGGGCGGCAGCGATGTTCACGGTGGTGGTCGTCTTACCGACCCCACCTTTTTGATTGGAAACCGTGAAGATGCGGGTTTTATCCGGCTTTGGCAGTTCCCTGCCCACCAGCCGTTCACGCCGACGGGTCTCGTGTGCCAGCTGACGGGCGATGGGACTCGAGTCATCAATGGAATCCATCACGTTATGCACTCCATCAGATACGGTTTCACGTGAAACAGCGGCATTATCAACCGAATTAGTGCGCACGATTGCAGACTGAAGAGACGCAGAGGGTGTAGCCATTGCCCGAGCTGACCCCAACGACATAAACGGGGGGATTCGCTGCGTGGAGGTTTCACTACTGCCCACTGGTCACACTCTCACTCTCATTCGGCGCTTGCTGCCGTTCTCTAGCCTAACTGCTCAGCCGCCGACACGCGGGAAACCGAGCGGGTCTCAGGCCGTCTTTCCGGGCTTGTTGACGATAATCCTCACCACAGTGGTGGGTTCCTCCAAAAGCTCCTGTCCACAAACCACAACCGACGTTTCCACGCCGCCAAGTTTGCGGATGACCTTCTTGGCTTTCTCAATTTCTTCGGCAGCGCTGCGACCCTTGATGGCCACAACTTCGCCGCGGCCGTTCAAAAGGGGAATCGTCAGGCCCGCCAGGTTGCTGAGCGCAGAAACAGCCCTCGCCGTCACAACATCGGCGTCCACCATTCCAACGGCCAGCTCAGCACGCGTCCTCATGATGGTGACGTTGTCCAGGCCCAGGTCATCTACGACTTCCTGGAGCCAGATGACACGACGCTCAAGCGGCTCAATCAACGTCAGTTCAAGGTCCGGGCGTGCAATTGCCAGGCAAAGACCCGGCAGGCCTGCACCGGATCCAACGTCGGCGACGTGGCTGTCCATGGCAATTGCAGTTTCGATGACTGCACAGTTCAGTACGTGGCGACTCCACAAACGCGGAATCTCACGCGGGCCAATCAGCCCACGCTCAGTTCCGGAGGTGGCGAGGTGTTCCACGTAGCGCTTGGCAAGATCCAAGCGCTCCCCAAAGATCTTCTCTGCCGCTTCAAGTTCAGCTGCGGTAATTTCAACCATGAGCTGCTAGTCAGCCGAAACGACGATGTGGCGGCCGGCGCCTTCGCCTTCAGACTCGGAAACGAATCCGAGGTCAGCGACGGCGTCGTGGACAATCTTTCGCTCGTAAGCGCTCATCGGCTCAAGGGCCACCGTACCGCCGTCGGCCTTGACCTTGGCCACGGCGTCTTCAGCGATCTGCTGAAGCACGCCCGCGCGCTCCTTACGGTAGCCGTTGATGTCCAGCACCAGGCGTGAACGGCTTTCGGTAGCGGAAAGGACCGAGAGGCGGGCCAGCTCCTGCAGGGCCTCCAGAACCTCGCCGTCACGTCCTACAAGGCTGTCCAATGCGGCCGACTCTTCATCGGCACCAATAGAGATGTACGTGCGTCCGTTGCGGACCTCGATGTCGATATCGCCGTCGATATCGGCAATATCCAGAAGTTCCTCGAGGTAGTCGGCGGCAATGTCGCCTTCTTCTTCAAGACGACTGGCAGTCTTGGACTGCGTCTCTTCCTGGGTCTCGTCCTGGTCTTCAGTCACAGCGGCGATAACTTCTTCAGTGCTCTCGGCAGACATTACTTCTTCTTCCTGTTCTTACGTTGTGGCTGGACGCGCTGTGCCCGGATCTCGGCCGCTGCCGCGGCAGCTGCTTCGGCTTCAGCGGCGGCGTCCGCGGTCTTCTTGCCACCCAGCAGCGGCGGCAGGCCCTTGGCGGCACGGCGCTCCTCCAGTGCCTTGGCGGCAGGGGAACCCGGGGTAGGCATGCGGCGGATGACGAAGAACTGCTGGCCCATGGTCCACAGGTTGGTGGTGGTCCAGTAGATGAGGACACCGATGGGGAAGTTGATGCCACCAATACCGAACACGAGCGGCAGGATGTAAAGCATCATTTTCTGCTGGCGCATGAACGGGCTGGCCATGGCCTCTTCGGACATGTTCTTGGCCATGATTTGCTTCTGGGTGATGAACTGCGAGGCCGTCATGGCAATGATCATCACGATGGAGAGAATCCAGACTGCAACCTCGTTGCCACCGGCACCACCGTGAAGCAGCGAAGCAGACAGCGGCGCACCGAAGATGCTGGATTCATCGAACTGGACAACCTGGTCGGCGCTCATGGCCCCAATGCCCTTGCCGCTGTTACGGGCTGCGGTGATACCCGACAACACCTGGAACAGCGCGAAGAAGAACGGCATCTGAATCAGCATCGGCAAACATGCCGAGAACGGGTTGGTGCCGTGCTTCTTGTACAGGGCCATCTGTTCCTGCGCCATTGCCTGGCGGGACAGCTGATCGGTCTTGCCCTTGTATTTGGTCTGAAGCTTCTTCAGGTCCGGCTGCAGCAGCTGCATGCCGCGCTGCGCTTTGATCTGCTTGACGAAGACCGGGATCAGGGCGGCACGGATCACCAACACGAGGCCGATGATGGACAGAGTCCACGTCCAGCCGTTCGCGGCGGGCAGGCCAATGAAGCTCAGTCCCTCGTGGAAGCCAACCATGATGATTGACACCAGCCACTTGAACGGAAACATGATTGTTTCAAAGAAGTCCATACGATATCCCTATTCGTTAGGCCGCCGAGCGGCCTTCTTCATCAGCCTGAGCAGCCAGGAACTGGTCCGGATTGTTCAGTACAACAATTGTGGGCGTCCGGCCTTCAGGCCAATGACGATGGCCGGCGGGGACATGGTCCACTCCACCAGCGTTCCAAGGGTGACATTTGGCGAGCCTTTTGGCTGCGAGCCAGCTGCCCTTCACGGCGCCATGCACCGTTACTGCTTCCAGCGCGTACGCGGAGCAAGAGGGAAAGAAACGGCACACCTGGCCGTACAGGGGCGAGATGACCTTGCGGTACGTCTTCAGCAAGAGGATAAGAATGTTGCGGGGCAGCTCCCAGAGGAACGTGCCGACCGCCGCCGGCAGATTCCTGGGGGGAACCTTGCCGGAGGGGTCGCTTGAGGAAGGAACGACGGCGGTGCTTATGTCATGCACGCGGTGTCCCTTCCGTTGTGGTGCCGTTGTGTTCAGTCGAAGCGTTGCGTGGAGCTGAGCCACTCAATCGCTTCGTCGTCACTGCCAGTGCGGCGTTGTAGTCCGAGAGCAGTTGCTCCCAGCTGGCAGATGCAGCTGCGGGCAACGCCCGGACCACCACCGCCAGACCCGTTCCATGCTTGTGCAAGGAAAGAGCGCCTGCTTCTCTCAGTCTCCTCTTAACGAGGTTCCTGGTCACGGCGTTCCCGACGGCTTTGGAGACAATGAAGCCGATTCGACTCGGCTCCCCGGCCCCGATAGAGGCCGTATATAACACTAAGTTCCGGCGTCCATTGCGGACGCCGGAACGTACAGTTGTTGAAAAGTCGGTAGACGTCCGCAGACGGTTAGGGGTGGCTAGCACCGTCGAACCCGCAAAAAGACCCTGACCGACAAGTCAGTTATTTACGCCGACAGTTCGACGCGGCCCTTGCCGCGACGGGCAGCCAGGATGGCGCGGCCGGCACGGGTGCGCATACGAAGGCGGAAGCCGTGCTTCTTGGCCCGACGGCGGTTATTCGGCTGAAAAGTCCGCTTGCTCACGTTAGTTACTCCAGTGGATCAAAGGTGCGCCCACCCGATCAAAAAAGGGGAAGAACTGGCCGACGCTAAGTTTTGTATGTGCCTGCCGCCGTTGCCTTCCGCACGGTGAACGTACGGAGTTACAACTGATCTCAAAAGCGGACACAAAGGACTTCACAACGTTAGGGCAAAAAGGCACCCACAGTCAAACCGGGAGCCTGCTGCAGAGCTATCCACAGCTGTGCCCAACCCCCGTTCCCAGCCTGTGGATGAAGTGGCTCACAGGCCGCAATCCGGAACAACAACGGTGTAATTATCCACAGGCAACTTCCCAGCTATCTTCTAGCGATTTCATCCCCTAGAGTGGCTCAGTAGCCCAATGTCCACCCGCTGTGTATAACTCTGTGGATTATCGCCCAGAACAGCGCCGCCGGAGACACTTCGGCTGCCAGCAACGCCGGCAAGCAAGTATTTAGGAACTGATTGATGACAGTAGACGAAGCCAACCACGCCAACACTGTCGGAAGTTCCTGGCGCAGGGTGCTGAGCCTCATGGAACAGGACGACCGGGTATCACCCCGTCAGCGCGGTTTCGTCATCCTCGCCCAGGCACAGGGCCTCATAGGTTCCACACTCTTGGTGGCCGTTCCCAACGAACTCACCCGCGAAGTCCTGCAGACCCAGGTCAAAGATGCCCTGGACGATGCCCTTCGCAGCGTTTTCTCTGACGACATCCGCTGCGCCATCGACGTCGACACCGATCTGGTGCCGGTCCATGCAGAGCCGGAACCCGTCGTCGAGCTTTCCGCCGTATCCGACTTCGCCGAGCCGAAACCCCAGCCCACTCCGCCCAGTACCTCGCATGAGTTCGGCCGCCTGAACCCGAAGTACATCTTCGATACTTTCGTGATCGGTTCCTCGAACCGCTTTGCGCACGCGGCCGCCGTCGCCGTCGCCGAAGCGCCGGCCAAGGCGTACAACCCGCTGTTCATCTACGGCGACTCCGGCTTGGGCAAGACCCACCTGCTGCACGCCATTGGCCATTACGCCCGCCGGCTCTACAGCGGCATCCGGGTCCGCTACGTGAACTCCGAGGAATTCACCAACGACTTCATCAACTCCATCCGGGACGACGAAGGCACCAGCTTCAAGACCACGTACCGGAACGTGGATGTGCTGTTGATCGATGACATCCAGTTCCTGGCGGGCAAGGACCGGACGCAGGAGGAGTTCTTCCACACGTTCAACGCCCTGCACAATGCCAACAAGCAGGTTGTCATCACCTCGGACCAGCCGCCAAAGATGCTCGCCGGCTTCGAGGACCGCATGACGTCCCGCTTCGAGTGGGGCCTGCTGACCGACATCCAGCCGCCGGAACTCGAAACCCGCATTGCCATCCTCCGCAAGAAGGGCCTCAGCGAAGGCTTGTCGGCACCGGACGACGCCCTGGAGTACATCGCCTCGAAGATCTCCAGCAACATCCGGGAACTCGAGGGGGCTTTGATCCGCGTCACGGCGTTCGCCAGCCTCAACCGCCAACCGGTGGATGTAGCCCTGGCTGAGATGGTGCTCAAGGACCTGATCACTGACGACGGCGCCCAGGAGATCACGGCGAAGCAGATCCTGGACCAAACGGCGGACTACTTCAAGCTCAGCATGGAAGAGCTCTGCAGCAAGTCCCGCACCCGTACGTTGGTGACCGCCCGCCAAATCGCCATGTACCTGTGCCGTGAACTGACGGACATGTCCCTGCCGAAGATCGGGCAGGAGCTCGGCGGCCGTGACCACACCACCGTCATCCACGCTGATCGCAAGATCCGCGAACTGATGGCGGAACGTCGTGTGATCTACAACCAGGTCACTGAGCTCACCAACCGCATCAAACAGCAGCAGCGCGACTCCTGAAATCCACACCGCGGCCGCTACTACATACCTTATTAACAGGTGCATGTGGATAAGCCTGTGGATACTTAAGGGGACAAGCTCGGTTAATGGGCTTAAAACCCTTAAGCCGCCTGTGGATCGTTAAAAACCGGCTTGGGAGTTGTCCCCATCCACACCCTGTTTAAAACCCAGTTAACGCACAATGAGTGAACAGGGCTTAACCGCTGAACGACGCGGCAGGATCGGGTTATCCACAGTTTCCACAGCAGTTATTAACACTACGAATCCCAAAAAATTGAAATCCCTCAAATAACAATCTCGTTCTGCCACCGTCCCGCCCTGCCAGGGGCGGACCACAGACGGACCCCAAAGGCCGCCTGCGGCTGTCCACATACGAAGGGTCCGGCCCGACGGGGATGGGTTAATCGCGGATCTTCCGGCTAAGCTGTCAGCAGCGCTCCCATCCTTGGGTCTGTTTGTAGTTCGCTGAGTGCGGACCATGCAGGTTCCGGTGCCGGAATGCAGAGATTTAGCGGCTTCCACGCAGGAATCCGCAGCTACTACTTGGCAGCAGCAATGAAAGGCGGCACCCCTCCGTGAAGTTCAGAGTCGACCGCGACGTCCTGGCAGAAGCCGTTACGTGGACCGCGCGGTCGTTGTCTCCGCGGCCGCCAGTACCCGTGCTCTCCGGCCTCCTCCTCAAAGCTGAGGCAGGAACGGTCAGCCTCTCGAGCTTTGACTACGAGACTTCGGCACGCCTGGAAATTCCGGCAGATATTGCTGTTGAGGGCACCATTTTGGTCTCGGGACGCTTGCTGGCCGATATCTGCCGCAGCCTTCCGTCAGCTCCCGTGGAAGTCGAAACCGATGGCAGCAAAGTGACTCTCACTTGCCGTCGAAGCAGCTTCCATCTCGCAACCATGCCCGAGGCTGAGTACCCGGCACTCCCGGCACTTCCCACCATCAGCGGCACGTTGCCCGGCGATGCTTTCGCCCAGGCTGTTTCCCAGGTGATTATTGCGGCCAGCAAGGACGACACCCTCCCGATCCTGACCGGCGTGCGCATGGAGATCGAGGACGACCTCATCACGCTCCTTGCCACCGACCGTTACCGCCTCGCCATGCGCGAAGTCCCTTGGAAGCCCGTTACTCCCGGGATTTCCACCAGCGCCTTGGTCAAATCCAAGACCCTGAACGAGGTAGCCAAGACCCTCGGCGGCAGTGGCGACATCAATCTCGCCCTTGCAGACGACGACAGCCGGCTCATTGGCTTCGAAAGCGGTGGACGCACCACAACGTCACTCCTTGTGGATGGCGACTACCCCAAGATCCGTTCGCTGTTCCCGGATTCCACACCCATCCACGCCACGGTTCAGACCCAGGAACTGGTTGAAGCCGTTCGGCGTGTTTCCCTGGTAGCCGAGCGGAACACTCCGGTCCGACTCGCCTTCACCCAAGGACTCCTGAACCTCGACGCCGGTACCGGCGAGGACGCCCAGGCTTCCGAGGAGCTCGAGGCACAGCTTTCCGGCGAAGACATCACCGTGGCCTTCAACCCGCATTACCTCGTTGAAGGTCTGAGCGTTATCGAGACCAAGTACGTTCGCTTCTCCTTCACCACCGCCCCCAAGCCGGCTATGATCACGGCCCAGGCAGAGGCGGATGGCGACGACCAGGACGACTACCGCTACCTCGTGATGCCGGTTCGCCTTCCCAACTAACCGGAACGTACCCGCCACCTTCGCAGAAAAGAGTTCACACTGTGCACATCGGTCTGATCGGCCTCGGCAAAATGGGTTTCAACATGCGCCAGCGCATGCGGAACGGCGGCATCGAGGTCACTGGTTTCGACCGCAACCCGGACGTCACTGATGTTGCTTCCGTGGATGAACTCATCGCAGCACTTCCCAGCCCGCGTCTGGTGTGGGTCATGGTGCCTTCAGGCGCGATCACCGATGCAGTGGTGACCGAACTGGGTGAGAAGCTCAGCCCAGGTGACTTGGTGATCGACGGCGGCAACTCACGTTTCACCGAAGACCAAAAGCACGCTGCGGCCCTTGCCGAAAAGGGCATCCGTTTTGCCGATTGCGGTGTTTCCGGAGGTGTGTGGGGCCTCGAGAACGGTTACGGCCTGATGGCAGGCGGCGCCGATGAAGACATCGAACTCGCCATGCCGGTTTTCGACGCCTTGCGTCCTGAAGGCGAACGTGCCGACAGCTTTGTCCACGTCGGCGGTGTTGGCGCCGGCCACTACGCAAAAATGGTCCACAACGGGATCGAGTATGGCCTCATGCAGGCCTATGCCGAAGGCTACGAACTGCTGGCAGCCAAGGACATCGTGAAGGACCTCCCTGGTACTTTCCGGGCTTGGCAAAAGGGAACGGTGGTCCGCTCCTGGCTCCTGGACCTCATGGTCAAGGCGCTGGACGAAGATCCAGGCCTGGCTTCGATTGACGATTACGTCGAGGATTCCGGCGAGGGCCGCTGGACCGTGGAGGAAGCGATCGCCAATGCAGTGCCGGCACCGGCCATTACTGCGGCGCTTTTCGCGAGGTTTGCTTCCCGCGAGGACAATTCACCGGCCATGAAGATGGTTTCTGCCCTGCGTCACCAGTTCGGCGGACACGCCACCCGTCCGGCCAACTAGGCCGCAGGAGTCCTGCAAACGGCGTGTACCTCGAACATCTTTCGCTGACTGATTTCCGCAGCTATGCCCAGGTTGACCTGAAACTCGGCCCTGGCGTGACTGTCCTTGTGGGATTCAATGGAATCGGCAAGACCAACCTCATGGAAGCCATTGGATATTTGGCGACGCTGAGCTCCCACCGCGTCAGCACGGACGCGCCTTTGCTCCGGTTCGGTGCGGAACGCGCCATGATCCGGGCCAAGCTGGTCCGCGGGGAACAATCCACGGTTCTCGAACTGGAAATCAACGCCGGGCGGGCCAACCGGGGCCGTATCAACCGCGGAAACCCGGTGCGGGCCAGGGACATTCTGGGGATCTGCCATACGGTGTTGTTTGCGCCGGAGGACTTGGCTCTGGTCAAGGGCGATCCCTCGAATCGCCGCCGTTTCCTGGATGAGCTGCTGGTCAGCCTCGTGCCACGGCATGCTGCCACGCGAAGCGACTACGACCGCGTGCTGAAGCAGCGCAACGCCCTGCTGAAATCCGCCCGGGCGGGAAAATTCTCGGCGGGTCATGAGGCAACCCTGGATGTTTGGGACCAGCATATGGCCCGGGCCGGCGCCGAACTGCTCCACGCCCGTCTGGAACTGGTGGAACGTTTGCGGCCCCACCTGAACAGCGCCTATGCGCAGCTTACCGATGGATCCAAAGAGGCGGGGGCGGTCTACCGCTCAACCATCCAGGGCGTCCTGGACGACGACGGCGGTCCAGCCGACCACGGTACGGAACCTTCGGCGTCGGTTGACGACCTCCGGCTGCTGTCCGTGGATGAACTCACCGAACGCTACATCCAGGCTTTCGCAGCATCGCGGAAAAAGGAACTGGAACGCGGCATCTCCCTGGTGGGTCCGCACCGCGATGAACTGGAACTGGTGTTGGGCCAGGCTCCAGCCAAGGGTTATGCGTCCCATGGTGAAACCTGGTCCATGTGCTTGTCCCTGCGCCTTGCTTCCTACTACGTGATGTTGGATGATGCCCGTACGGGTGGAACCGCTCCGATCCTCATTCTGGACGATGTTTTCGCTGAGCTTGACGTCCAGCGGCGGCGTAAACTGGCTGCAATAGTGGCCGGTGCCGAGCAAGTGCTGGTGACTGCCGCCGTCGATGCCGATATCCCCGAGGAGCTGGCCGGACGGCGCGTAACCGTTGTTCCGGGAGGCATCGATGGCGAAGGATAGCCGCGACGGTCTTCAACCCGGTCGCGATCCGGATGAGATTGATGCTGCCCAGGCGGCGTTGAACCGAATGCGCGAGGCCGCGGCTGCACGCGGCGAAGTACGGCAGCGCGCGCCCCGGCCAGGGTCTGCCCCCCAACGCAAGGGAATCCGGGATACCAGGGGTTTTGCGAAATTCCACGGCAGCGGCCGGGATCCTTTGGGACTCGGCAATGTGGTGGGCCGCTTGGTGGCTGAGCGCGGATGGACGTCCCCTGTGGCTGTTGGATCCGTAATGGCGGAGTGGGAGACACTTGTTGGGACGGATATTTCCGCCCACTGCACGCCGGAGAGTTTCACTGACACTACGCTCCACGTTCGCTGCGATTCCACGGCGTGGGCGACGCAGCTCCGCCTGCTCAGCACGAGTCTCCTGGAGATGTTCCGCAATGAACTGGGTGAAGGAGTGGTGACCAGCATCCAGGTCCTGGGTCCTTCGGCTCCAAGTTGGCGTAAAGGCGGGCGCAGCGTCAATGGTCGCGGCCCGCGCGATACTTACGGCTAAACGGCGTGCAGGGCGATTCAACGCCCCGGAGTCGTATAGGCCCCCATCGGGACCACCGTAGGGCCATTGCAGATAGGGCCAGCGGCCTCCTATGGCCATATTCAGCTCTCGGCTGCCCCCGTATTTGCAAGGATTCGCGGGTTTCCACGATAGAATTGGCGTAGATCACTGAGCGCCGGAGAAACGTCGTCGGGGTCCTGGATCCACTCTTGTGGCATGGGGACCCCTTTCGTCGGAGTAATCGGCGCAATCAGTCACGTGCCCGTTGACGGCTGCGGTTCGCCGCGGACACCACCGGGAACGGCCGACATCGAGTACAGAGGAGTCGAAAGCGCCTGTGGCTAACGACAATGCAGAGACCTTGGCAGTAGAGCCCGAAGAGGAGACTGTTCCCAAGCCTGATACGCCCGCAGAGGCGCCCAGGGAGTACGGTGCCAGCGACATCACCGTGCTGGAGGGCCTCGAAGCGGTGCGCAAACGCCCCGGTATGTATATCGGATCCACTGGTCCCCGCGGCCTGCACCACCTGGTCTATGAAGTGGTGGACAACTCTGTTGACGAGGCACTGGCCGGGTATTGCAGCCACATCGAGATCACCCTACGCGCCGACGGCGGCGTTCGTGTCGTAGATGACGGCCGTGGTATCCCCGTGGACATTCACCCGACCGAAGGCAAGCCGACGGTTGAAGTGGTCATGACAATCCTTCACGCCGGCGGTAAGTTCGGAGGCGGCGGCTACGCTGTTTCCGGCGGCCTCCATGGTGTGGGTATCTCCGTGGTGAACGCTTTGTCCCGCCGTGTGGACACGGAAGTCCGCCGCCAGGGCCACGTATGGCGCATGACCTTCGCTGACGGCGGCAAGCCCCAGGGCGAACTCGTCAAGGGTGAGGCCACTGACGTTACCGGAACCTCCCAGACGTTTTACCCGGATGGCACCATCTTCGAGTCCACCGAGTTCGATTTTGAAACACTCCGGGCCCGTTTCCAGCAGATGGCCTTCCTCAACAAGGGCCTGCGCATCACGCTGACCGATGAGCGTCCGGTGTCCCGTGACGGCGATGATGATCTGGATCTCGACGCCGTTGCCACCGAAGGCGAAGTCGCCGCCGAGCACCGCACTGTGGTGTACCAGTACCCAGACGGCCTGCTGGACTACGTTAAGCACTTGAACTCGAACAAGAAGGTCGAGATTGTCCACGAGGACGTCATCGCTTTCGAAACCGAGGACACCGAACGGCATATCGCCGTCGAGGTAGCCATGCAGTGGACCACCGCGTATTCCGAGAGCGTCCACACCTACGCGAACACCATCAATACCCATGAGGGCGGAACGCACGAAGAGGGTTTCCGCGCCGCGATGACGTCGCTCATAAACCGGTACGCGCGGGAAAAGAGCATCATCAAGGAGAAGGAAGACAACCTCACAGGTGATGACATCCGTGAAGGCCTGACTGCCGTTATTTCCGTCAAGCTTTCCGAACCACAGTTCGAAGGCCAGACCAAGACCAAGCTGGGCAACTCCGAGGTCAAAGGCTTTGTCCAGCGGGTTGTCACGGATCAGCTGGGTGACTGGCTTGAACGCAACCCCGGCCCCGCCCGCGACGTGATCCGCAAGGCTATCTCGGCTGCCCAGGCACGCATGGCAGCACGCAAAGCCCGTGATAACGCCCGCCGGAAGAGCCCGCTGGAGTCATTCGGCATGCCCGGAAAGCTTTCCGACTGCTCCTCCAAGGATCCTTCACGTTGCGAGGTGTACCTGGTGGAGGGTGACTCCGCAGGTGGTTCGGCCAAGCGCGGCCGCAACCCGGAAACCCAGGCCATCCTGCCACTGCGCGGCAAGATCCTGAATGTCGAGCGTGCCCGCTTGGACAAGGCCCTCGGCAACGCTGAAGTCCAGTCCATGATCACCGCCTTCGGAACGGGCATTGGCGAAGACTTCGATATTTCCAAGCTGCGCTATCACAAGATTGTTTTGATGGCCGATGCTGACGTTGATGGCCAGCACATCACCACCCTTCTGATGACGCTGTTGTTCCGCTATATGCGCCCGCTGATCGAAAACGGCTATGTCTACCTGGCCCAGCCGCCGCTGTACAGGATCAAGTGGTCCAACGCAGCTCACGACTACGTTTACAGTGACCGCGAACGTGATGAGACCATCCGCAAGGGTGCTTCCATGAACAAGAGGCTCCCCAAGGACAACGGCATCCAGCGCTACAAGGGTCTCGGCGAAATGGACTACACCGAGCTGTGGGACACCACCATGGATCCGGATCGCCGCACGCTGCTGCAGGTCACCATGGATGATGCCCTGGCTGCCGACCAGACCTTCTCCGTCCTGATGGGCGAGGACGTTGAATCGCGCCGTAACTTCATCCAGCAGAACGCCAAGGACGTCAGGTTCCTCGATATCTAGGGCTCCACAAGGGCACCTTAATATTCTCGAACTGACATATACCTGAAACGGAAACCTTAGATTATGAGTGACGAAACTCCCGAAGTCCCGGCGGAATCCACTGCCGACGACGTAGTTCTTGAGGGCGATGTGCTGACAGACCGCGTGGAGCAGGTGGACCTGCAGACAGAGATGCAGCGGTCCTACCTCGACTACGCCATGGCCGTTATCGTCGGCCGCGCCCTCCCGGACGTCCGCGATGGCCTGAAGCCGGTGCACCGCCGCGTTCTGTACGCAATGTTCGACGGCGGTTACCGCCCCGACCGCTCGTTCAACAAGTGCGCCCGCGTGGTTGGCGACGTCATGGGTACCTATCACCCGCACGGTGACATGGCGATCTACGATGCCTTGGTGCGCCTGATCCAGGACTGGACCATGCGGTACCCGCTGGCACTTGGCCAGGGCAACTTCGGTTCACCGGGCAACGATGGCGCTGCTGCACCGCGGTACACCGAAACCAAGATGGCACAGCTGGCCATGGAAATGGTCCGGGACATTGACGAGGAAACCGTCGACTTCCAGGACAACTACGACGGCAAGAACCAGGAACCCACCATCCTGCCGGCGCGCTTCCCCAACTTGCTGGTCAACGGCTCTTCCGGCATCGCCGTCGGCATGGCCACCAACATTCCGCCGCACAACCTGCGAGAGGTTGCCGACGGCGTGCAGTGGGCTCTCGAGAACCCCACGGCCACGCGGGAAGAGCTTCTTGAGGCTCTGTTGCTGCGCATCAAGGGCCCCGACTTCCCCACGGGTGCCACCATCCTGGGCCACAAGGGCATCGAAGACGCCTACCGTACCGGCCGCGGCTCCATTACGATGCGCGCCGTGGTCAACGTCGAGGAACTCCAGGGCCGTACCTGCCTGGTGGTGACCGAGCTGCCGTACCAAGCCAACCCGGACAACCTGGCTATCAAGATTGCCGAACTGGTCAAGGACGGCAAGATTTCAGGCATTGCGGACCTCCGCGATGAAACCTCCGGCCGTACCGGCCAGCGCCTGGTGATCGTGCTCAAGCGCGATGCGGTGGCCAAGGTGGTCCTGAACAACCTTTACAAGCACACGCAGTTGCAGGACAACTTCTCGGCGAACATGCTGGCAATTGTCGACGGCGTTCCGCGCACCTTGAGCCTTGACGCCTTCATCCGTCACTGGGTTGCGCACCAGATGGACGTCATTGCACGCCGCACCCGTTACCGCCTGCGCAAGGCCGAGGAAGAAGCGCACATCCTGCGCGCGCTCCTCAAGGCACTGGACATGCTGGATGAGGTCATTGCCCTCATCCGCGCGTCCAACACCACAGAGGCTGCCCGTGAAGGCCTCATGGAGCTCCTCGAGATCGACGAACTCCAGGCCCGCGCCATCCTGGACATGCAGCTCCGGCGACTGGCCGCCCTGGAACGACAGAAGATCCAGGACCGCCACTCCGAGCTCGAGTCGATGATCGAGGAATACAACTCGATCCTCGCTTCGGAGGAGCGGCAGCGCCAGATCATCAGCGAAGAACTCGCGGAGATCGTGGCCAAGCATGGCGATGACCGCCGCACGCACATCCTGATGGGCTTCGACGGCGACATGTCCATGGAGGACTTGATCCCCGAAGAGGAAATGGTTGTCACCATTACGCGCGGCGGCTACGTCAAGCGCACCCGCAGCGACAACTACCGTTCCCAGCAGCGCGGTGGCAAGGGCATCAAGGGTGCACAACTGCGTGGCGACGACGTCGTGGAACACTTCTTCGTCACCACCACCCACCACTGGCTGCTGTTCTTCACCAATCTGGGCCGCGTCTACCGTGCCAAGGCCTACGAGCTCGCAGAAGCTGGACGTGACGCCAAGGGCCAGCACGTGGCCAACCTGCTGGCTTTCCAGCCTGATGAGCACATCGCCCAGGTCCTGGACCTCCGGGACTACCAGCAGGCCCCCTACTTGGTGCTCGCCACCAAGAACGGCCTGGTTAAGAAGACGAGGCTCGAAGACTACGACACCAACCGCACGGCCGGCGTCATCGCCATCAACCTGCGCGACGAGGACGAGCTGGTTTCCGCCCAGCTGGTCAGCGAGACCGACGACCTCCTCCTGGTGTCACGCAAGGGCCAGTCCATCCGCTTCACGGCCACCGATGACGCACTGCGTCCCATGGGCCGCGCTACGTCCGGTGTGACCGGTATGAAGTTCCGTGAAGACGACGAATTGCTTGCTGCAGACGTCGTCCAGGACGGTTCCTTCGTCTTCATCGTGACCGAGGGCGGCTACGCCAAGCGGACCGCCGTGGACGAATACCGCTTGCAGGGCCGTGGCGGCCTGGGCATCAAGGTTGCCAAGCTTGCCGAAGACCGCGGTGACCTTGTGGGTGCCTTGATCGTGCAGGAAGAGGACGAAGTCCTGGTGGTCATGGAGGGCGGCAAGGTGGTCCGCTCGGCTGTCACCGGCGTGCCGGCCAAGGGCCGTGACACCATGGGTGTCATCTTCGCCAAACCGGACAAGAATGACCGCATTATTGAGGTTGCGCGCAACAGCGAACGCGGCTTGGAAGTCGAAGAGTCAGAAGACGGACTCGACGATGACGTAACGTTGGCTGCAAACGACGGCGCCCCTGAGGCGACCGTGACGGCCGAAACGGAAAACGACGCAGACCCGGAAACCGAAACGGGCGCGGAGCTGAACGAAGACAACACCGGAGGTAACGAGTGAGTAATTCCGACTCATATCCCAAGCCGAGCACAGGTGTCCCCGGCGGACTCCGGCAGCCCTCGGGCAGCGCCCAAGCAGGAACGCCTGCGCGGCCCCAACAGCGTCCAGGAACCGGGGCTGCTGGAACCGGCGCCGCCGGCGCACGCCCAGCAACTGGCACCAACTCCGCGCAGCGGCCCTCCGGGGCTCCCGGACAACGGCCGGCCCAGGCAACCCAGCGTCCTGCAGGCGCTCCCGGACAACGTCCGGCACAGCCCGGACAGCGCCCTGCCCAGTCAGGTCAGCGCCCCGCCCAGGGTGCCCCCGGCTTGGTGAAGCCTGCTCCCAAGGCCAAGGTCCGCCGCGCTCGTTTGCTGGTCAGCAAGGTGGATCCCTGGTCTGTCCTGAAGATGGCGTTCCTCTTGTCCGTTGCGTTGGGCATCGTCACAGTGGTGGCTGCCATCGTGCTGTGGACTGTGTTGGATCTCACAGGGATCTTCAACCAGGTTGATAGCCTCCTGGGGACCCTGGCAGGATCCGAAGGAAGCGGTTTTGAACTGAAGAAGATTGCGTCCCTCGGCCAGGTGGCATCCTTCGCCACCATCATTGCCGTGGTGAACGTGGTCCTGCTGACCGCACTCTCCATGCTTTCCGCAGTGCTGTATAACATTTCCGCAACGTTGGTTGGTGGCGTCGGCGTCACTTTGACCGACGACTAATAAAAACCCGCGGAAATACGCCGAAATTGGCAGAATTTCCGCGCGGAAATGCCTCGATTTGAGATCGGGCCGGGATGTGCTGTACAGTCATATCTCGGCCCGATGAGGCATCGGGGCGTATAGCTCAGGCGGTTAGAGCGCTTCGCTGATAACGAAGAGGTCCCAGGTTCAAGTCCTGGTACGCCCACGGAACCGAAAGAGGTTCAGGTAAAACTGAACCGGAATGAGGTGCTTGTGAAGAAGTTGCTGGTAGTTGTAGCAGCGGCAGTCGCAGGTCTCCTGGTCTATAAAAAGGCACAGGAATCCGAAGCCCGGAAGGATGTCTGGAGCAAGTCAACCGACACGGTCGACTAGCCGAGGAGCCCGGTCTGAGCTGGTAAATACCAGCCTGGACATGGGGTATGATTGACGGGTTGCTTCTTATGGGGGCATGGCGCAATTGGTAGCGCACCTGCTTTGCAAGCAGGGGGTTCGGGGTTCGAGTCCCCGTGCCTCCACCATAAGAAAAGTCCCGGTCAGAAATGACCGGGACTTTTGCTTTTAACTCCGCGACCCCGCCAACACCCAACAAGGCCGGTGCCACCTTGCCGCGCCCACGCCGCGCGCTTCCACCATTGCCACGCATTTCCGGGCGGCACCAGCGAATGTGCGTGTCATCAACGAATGCCCGCGGCACCAAGGGGAACTCAGCCAGCCGGAACCTGCTGCAAGGCTCGCTCAAGGAACGCTGCCAGCTCGCTGTTCCCCAAGACGGGAGTCACCACACCCAGCTCCAGGGTGGGCTGTGTCTTGGCCCCAGCGGTCTTCAGGGCACCCTGCACTTTGAGCCGTGCTGCGGTTGCGGCCTCTGTATCGCCTCGCTTGTCCGCCTCCAGCATGGTGATGGCCTCCTCCACGCCTCGTCCGTACTCAGCAGCCGCTGCAACCCACGTAGAGCCGTCCTGTGCGAAACCGGGCTCCGCCATCCGTGGCAGGAGCCCGGGAAGCCGCTGAAGCAACCCAGCGCGGTCCTTCAACGCCCCCGAGAGTTGTCTGCCGGCGTCGTACTCCGCCCAGAACTGGTCAATATCGCGCCGCAACTCTGGAGCGGAAGGGGTGAGTTCGTCGTCCTGCCAATCCTGATTCAGGTCCACGAAGGCCCGTACGGCAGCTTGGACCTCAGGATCGGGCCCGGCGAGCAAATCCAACGCGGCATTCATGGACTGGGAGGCGTCATAGGCGGGCCCGTTCCAGGAGAGGTCAGCGTAGTTGAAAATGGCGGGCAGGGAGAGATAGGGCTGGATCATTGGGTTGGTGACGATGCCCTGGATGGACCGGTGCAGATCTGCGTCCCTGCCGATGACGGGTGCCAGGAAGAGATGGTCCTGGGAGAAGTCGTTGACCGGATAGTTATCCCAGATGACTATGCTGCGGGAGGCGCCGGGTGTCCCGTAGGTCTGGCCCGCTGTCTCAGCTGACTTCCGGGTAATCCGGTGGGAGACGACTTCTTCACCCGTCCACTGCACCACAATTCCGGGGTTTAGCGCCTGACCGAGTTCGCGCTTGTACGGAGTGCTCGGTGAGCCGTTGTAGAAGGTGGGGACCGTTTCCAACGGGAGGACCCCGTCCTTGGCCGAGATGAACTTTTCATTCACGTCGTTAAGGAAGGACGCCTGTGCCTTCGCCAGGTTTGCTTGCCCCGCGCCGAATTCCCGGAGGTCTTCCGCGCATTGCACTTTTGTGGCGATGTCGTCCAAGGGAATCACGTACGAACGCACTCCCAGCGCATACAGGGATTCAAGCTTCGCCACTGCGTCCTCAAGATCGGCCTCGCGCGAATAACAAATGTCGATCCCTGGCGAAAGGGCATAGCTGAAGCGGACGTGATTGGCGGCAGCAGCGTCGATCAGTTCCTTCAGCTCCTCGAGCTCCTGGTCGGTGTACAGCTCGCGCCACTTGTCGCGCAGCAAAGGATCGTCCTTGGGCGAGTAGATGTAGGTGTTCATCTTCTGACTGCCCGCAAATTCAATGACATCCAGACGGGCCTGGTGGGACCACGGCGTGCCATAGAAGCCCTCAATAACGCCGCGGGTTTGCATCAGCGGCCAGTCACTGACCAGGACCGGGGCCACAGAGCCGGCCTTGAGCAACTGCCGGAGGGTCTGCACGGCGTGGAAGACGCTGTCGTTATCACGTCCGGCGAGGACCGCCGTCGGAACCCCGTCAGGCTGTCCGGTAGCAATCGCATAGCCTTCGGCGCGTCCAAGGGCATCACGAAGGGAGGAGTCGCCGTCCACGCTCAAAGCCTTGAGTGCCGGACCCATGGCGGACCCGGTGCCAAGGTGGATGGCAGATGATCCGTCGCGGGGGTTGGAAAGCTGCGTCACAACTTCAGCCGTGCCTCCAGCACCGGTCACGAGGTCCTGCACGGCGGCGGTGGAGGCCTGATCGGTTCCGGCGGGTGCCACCACGTACACATGACCGGTCAACGGAACAGGGTCGCCGGTTGCGGTCCGGGCATGCTGCGGTACCGGGAAGATGCTTGGAACACCTGTCCCGTTTCCCCCGTTTCCCTGGGTTCCGTCAGGACGTTCACGTGAAACAGCGGCCCATCCAGCGATAATCAGGGCGGCTGTGAGCACTCCGGCCGCCACCAGCAGCAGGACTGACCGCCGACGCTTGACGGGTGCTTCGCTCAATCAGATAACCCCTTGGGTATGCCGTCACCGGCTGACGGGAATGCTGAGTCAAGACAACCACACTGTTGGAGCATCAGATAGGGGCTGGAACGCTCCCCCGCCCCACTAGTGTTGATCCGTGACCTTTCTCATTGCCGCCCTGGGTGTTCTGGGTGTTGCCTCCTCCGGTCCGCTCATTGCGGGCACCCTCGGAGCCACCTCAGTGACGGCACTGGCTATCGCTTTCTGGCGGAATGCGATCGGTGCGGTGGTGATGGCAGCTCCGGTGGCCATCCGCGAGCCGAGAGCATTCGGCAGGATCACCCGTCGGGATTTCGGTTGGTCCACTGTTGCCGCCGTTGCACTGGCGTTCCACTTCGCTTGCTTCATCACGGCCCTTGAACTGACCTCGGTGGCGGCCGCCACTGCCTTGGTGTGCCTGCAATCCGCGTGGATCGCGGTTTTCCAGTTGTTCCGGGGCACACGGCATCGCTGGCCGGTGCTGGTGGGCCTGGGGATCGCTTTCGGCGGCGTGGTGGCCATTACCGGGTTCGATATGGGTTCCTCGCCGGAGGCCCTGCTCGGAGACTTGTTGGCGATTGCCGGCGGCGCTCTGGCGGGTCTCTATACACTTGCGGGCGGGAAGGCCCGCCAATCCATGGGAACGGGTACCTACACCACGCTCTGCTACGGCATGTGCGCAGCGATCGTGGCGGTGCTGGCACTGTTCAGCGCCCAGCCATTGACAGGGTTCGACGCCGGCGGCTGGCTTGGCATTATTGCCATCACCGTTTGCGCGCAGCTGGTAGGGCACACGGCGTTCAACCACTTGCTGGCCACGATGAGCCCGCTGCTGGTGTCCATGATCATCCTGCTGGAGATTCCGGGCGCTGCCATCCTGGCTGCCGTCTTCCTGTCTGAGACCTTGCCGGCCGGGACCTATGCGGGCTTGGCACTGATCCTGGCTGGCCTGGCCGTGGTTGTTGCCGGGCAGCGGCGGGGACGCCCAGCAGCAGATCGACGCGAAGCTGAGTTGGGCACGGACTGAGGATCCGCCGTCGGGTGCTTGTCATCGGCGCTGCGCGCCTAGACACCACCGCGGCGGGCGCCCTGTGCGGCGTTTGCCGTGTGGATGGCCCGGAGGATCTTGGCCGGGAAGTACACCGAGAAGAACACCACCATGGGTGCTTTCAGGGCCATCTTTTTGACGTTGTGGGCCTTGTACGTCCGGTCAAAGCGCTGCACGTAGTAGCGGTAGTCGCGGGGTGAATCCTCCAGCCGGCGGGCAGACATCCCGGACACCATCTGCGGCACGTACTGCACTTTGAGGTCGTGCTCGAAGAGGTGCAGGGACAGATCAATGTCCTCGTGCATTTCGTCCTTGGGATCCAGGCACGCTTCGTCGCGGATGGTCTCCCAGGCGGTGCGGCGAAGGGCCATGTTGGAGCCAAAGAGGAAATGGTATTGGTGCTTGGCCAAGCGCAACATGAGCTGGCGCATTTTGTCGTCCGCCTTGAGGCCGAAGCGGCGCATGGGCATGTCGTAATAGACCACAGGACCCGTGGCCGCAGCGATCGACGGGTCTGTGAACGCCTTTTGGACTTGTTCAACCCAGTCCGGTTCCAGGACGGAATCTGCATCGATGCGTCCCACTACCTCGCCCGTGGCGCTGTTCAGGCCATGATTGCGGGTGGGGATCAGGCCCTGGAAGGCTTCCTGGCGCAGGAGAATGATGGGGCTTTCCGGGTATTCCTGCTGCATCTGGCGCACGATCCTGGCTGTGCGGTCCGTGGAAAGGTTGTCCACCACAATGATTTCGTCAGCAGGAACGGACTGGTAGATGGCCGCGATGAGGCACTGGCGAATGACGCTTTCCTCGTTATACGCCGGGATGACGATGGACACGCCCGGGGGCACCGGACCATCCTGAAGGGCACCCGCAGAGGGTCTATCGGCTGACATCACTCCAAATCTAACACTCGAGGCAGTGCGTCGGACGGAGCCTTGGGTTACAAGCCGGCAAACACTGAAGGGATCCCGGCGACGGCCGGGATCCCTTCAGTAGCTTGACGTGCGGGCCCCTGACGGGGGCCACTTGTCAGTCTTTAGTTCTGTGCACCTTTGGCGTCGGAGTCCGAGCCCTCAGTGTCCTTGTGCAAGCTGGCCGCGATGTTCTTGACGGCAGTCTTGGCGTCGGTTGCCACCTTCGCAGAGGAGTCTTCAACGTTCTTGAAAGCATCCTCGGTGGCCTGCTCTGCCTCTGCTGCGGCTTCCTCCGGCGTGATGTCCTTGGTGCCGGATTCAGTCACTGCGGCAGCCGTTGCTGATGCTGAGGCATCAGCCGAAGCCGGGGCAGCTGGAACCGGAGCGGGCGTCGGAGTAACCGGGGAAGGTGTCTTCCACGGATCCTCCACCGGCTTGGAAGCTTTCCATGCGGCAACGCCGGCGGCAGCGGCCGCGGCGATAACAGTCACGATCAGCCAGCCGCGCTTCTTAGGCTTTGGCTGTTCCTTCACCAAAGCGGTGGAAACGGCCTTGGTGGCCTGATCGGTCACTGCCTTGATCTGCTTGCCTGTGGCCTGCGCCTGCTCCTGGACGCTGTGCACAACGCCGGAATCAACCAGCTTCTGCGCTACGGCGTCAACCTGGGCCGGCGCGTTCTCCAACGCGTGGTGCACGGCTACCGAAGCCTGGCCCAATTGCTCGGACAGCTTGGGCAGGTACTCATCCACCACTTTGTCCCGCGCGTGGCCGAGAGCCGGAGTGGCCTTGTTGAGCGTCTCCTGGATCCTGGGCGTTGCGTCCTCCACTACGTCATGGATCTTCGGCGCAAGGTGCGCCAATCCATCCTGAATCCGCGGCGTAACAACAGCAACGCCGTCGGCAAGGTTGTGCGCAGCGGACTTCAGCCCCTCTTGGATCTTGGGGGAAGCGGTATCAATGCCGTGCTGGATACGCGGAACAGCCCAGTTGACGGCGGCTTCCACGCGGGGTGCTGCCCAGTCGCGGGCGTTGTCCACACCTGCCACAACGGATTGTTCGAGGTCGCGGGCAATACGGTCTGATTTCTTCACAACTACCTCCCGATACACATGCTCGTTTGTTGCTAGCCTACGTCGCTTGTGGAACACCGGCTATTCATCTGCCCGATTCGTCCCGGATTTCACCGAGCGCGGAACCGGCTTTACAACTGCAACGGCGTTGACCCTGCATGGAAGAATGGGGCCATGACCATCGCAACCGCAAAAGCAACGATCCACACGACCCTCGGCGACATCAAGGTTGACCTCTTCGGCAACCACGCGCCCAAGACGGTCGCCAACTTCATTGGCTTGGCCACGGGCGAAAAGTCCTGGAACCACCCCGAAACGGGCGAAGACAAGACCGGGACGCCGCTGTACGACGGCACCATCTTCCACCGCATCATCAAGGACTTCATGATCCAGGGCGGAGATCCCCTGGGCCGCGGCGTTGGCGGACCGGGCTACCAGTTCGACGACGAAATCCACCCTGAACTGACCTTCAACGCTCCCTACAAGCTGGCCATGGCCAACGCTGGTATCCAGATGGGCAAGGGCACCAACGGGTCACAGTTCTTCATCACCACCGTGAACACCGACTGGCTCTTCGGCAAGCACAGCATCTTCGGCGAGGTCACGGACGAGGAATCCCGCAAGGTTGTGGATGCCATTGAGGCCGTCCGCACCGGCATGGGCGACCGCCCCGTTGAGGACGTCGTCATCAACAGCATCGACATCGAACAGCTCTAGTCAGACTCTGAACCTGAGCTCATGAGTTACGGAATCCCGTCGGCAGAGCCGTCCGCTGATATTCCGGTGTGCCCGAGGCATCCGGACAGGCCCTCCTATGTGCGGTGCCAGCGCTGCGGGCGCCCTGCGTGCCCCGAGTGCCAGCGGGCGGCCGCCGTCGGGTTCCAATGCGTTGACTGCGTCAACGAACAAAAACGTACGACGCCGGTCTACCGGTCGCCGTACGGCGGCGCCCTGGCTGTGGGCAAGCCCTTGGTGACGTACGTGATCATTGGCTTGTGCCTGTTGATCTTTGTCCTTCAGTGGATCGTGCCCCGGGATGCGGTCTTCCAGAATTTTGCCTTCGCGAATATCTTCGCCGACAGCCAACCGTGGCGCATGCTCACCGCGGCCTTCCTGCATTCGCAGGGTTTCCTGCTTCATATCGTGCTGAACATGTACACGCTGTGGATCTTCGGACAAGCCCTTGAGCCTTTGCTCGGGCGTATCCGGTTCCTCGCTCTGTACCTGATCTCTGCCGTCGGCGGATCGGTAGGCTACCTGGCCCTGACCCCGATGTTTCCGCCCGTTGCCGTTGTGGGTGCTTCCGGGGCCATCTTCGGCCTCTTCGGAGCCATGCTGGTGGTGCAACGCCACCGTGGCGGTGAAACCAAACAACTCTGGGTCCTGATCGCCATCAATGGAGCCATCGGTTTCTTCGTTCCCAGCATCGCGTGGCAAGCGCACCTGGGTGGCTTGATCACGGGTGGCCTGGCTGCTGCCGTTATCGCCTACGCACCAAAGGGCAAGAACCAAGCCCTGCTGCAGGCCGGCGGGCTGATCCTGGTGGCTGGCCTGTTGGCCGTGGTCACGTGGTTCCGCGTCACTGCCGGATAGCCGCTCGTAAGCTGGTTTCCCCGTCCGCGGCCGGCTTAGCCTTCGTCAGCCTGCAACCGGCATCACCGGCTGCCGCAGGATGGTCTTGAGTTTCTCCGGTGCGGTGCGGCGCGGATCGCCAAGATAGATTTCATGGTGCTTGCCGGTCATAACCAGTAATTGACCGGGAATGAAACTGTTGTGCATCTCCTCAAGCACGGGTGCCTCATCATCGTAGGACCCAATGTGGAGCGTCTGCACGCTCATGCCTTCCTCCAACGGCCCCAATCGGAGTTCATCCAAGGCCGGGGCCTCCCCCTTTTTGGCCACCACTTCGCGGGCTGCATCAAAATGCTCATGCGTGATCCAATCCGGAACCAGGTTCATCAACGTCCAGTCCCACTGTGACTTGTCCCTGGCGCTGGTGAAGGACTCCATGTCATCGGCCCACCAGAGGGCCTCCAGGGGCATCACACCGTAATCCTTGTCCAGCTCGTTCTTACTGAAGAACTTCAGCTTGTAGGCCACCGGATACAGGGTGGTCAGAGCGTCCTTGTAGGCCTGGGCGCTGTTGGGGTCTCCGTGGCCGTTGATCATCAGGAACTGCAGCGGTGGAACTGTTACTACCGAGAACTCGCCGTGCTTGGCGCTGTAGCTGGGGATCAGTTTCTTGAAGTCGCTCTTCATGCCACCACGGTACGCCCAAGCCCACACCGCGCCGGTGCACTCCGTTACGCCCAGCGGCAGTGGCGGCTGTCCGCGATGTTATCCACAACCGTTATCCACACTGTGTGTAACTTACATGCGTGTAGTTAGACCCGCTTCCGGTCGTTGGGGCCGTGAGATCGGTAGATATCCCCCGAAAGGCATGAATTTCTCCACACCTGTGGATAACTTTGTCCCCGTTGGCCCCGGATCTGTGGACAAACAGAGTGATTATGGGCCCAGTGTGGACAACCCTGTTAATTACGTCCCACAGCTGCGTGTATCAACAGGCTTATCAACATTGTTAATAACTTACACTCGTGTAGTTCAGGGCATTCCGGGGGCTCTGAGCCCCGTCATCGTGGGGATTTCCACTGAGAAACCCACAAGTTTTCCCCACCTGTGGATAACTTGTGCGTAGGTGGCTGTTATTAAGTGGGTAACTTTTTGGGCCCCTGCTGCCGGCCGTGTGATCAACGGGGCAGTGTGGCTGTGGAAGGCCGGAGCCGATGTGCCGCCGATGTGCCCCCCAAAGCAACCCAGGGCAAAGCCGGCAATCCTACGATGTTGAACATTCGGTGAAACTTGGGGCACTATCCACAGCCCAGTACACAGTGGGTAAAACTGTTCTTACCCGGGAATGTGGCCAAAATTGGCGCCAGCCCAGCGATCCATGGCCGATTTCCATGGATGTCCACAGAGTTTATCCACGCCTGTGGATAAAGTTGCGCACTTCTGTGGACAAGGGCTGGGGGTTGCGGGGGTTGCCGCACGGGAATCACACCCACGCTGAGCCGATGGATCAGGCCCATACTCCCGACGACCCACGGCGATGGCTGTCCATCAGATGGGTGTCAATGATGCCGATTGCTTCCATGAGGGCATACATGGTGGTGGGCCCAACGAAGGCGAAGCCCTTCTTCCGGAGTGCTTTGGAGAGTGCGACTGACTCAGGAGATGTTGTGGGAATGTCCGCATAGGTACGGGGAGCCGGGGTGGTGGGTGGCTGGAAAGACCATACGAAGTCCACCAGCCCGCCCTCTTCGCGCAGGGCAATAGTGGCCTTGGCATTGGTGATGGCTGCACGGATCTTGAGGCGGTTGCGGACAATCCCGGCATCCAGCATCAGCCGTTCGACGTCCTCATCTGTGAAGGCGGCGACGCTGTCCGGGTGGAAGTCCAGGAACGCAGTCCGGAATGCTTCCCGTTTCCGGAGAATGGTGGCCCATGACAGGCCCGCTTGGAAGGCCTCCAGACTGATGCGTTCGTACATGCCTTGCTCATCGCGGACAGGCATTCCCCACTCGTGATCGTAGTAAGCCTGCATGAGCGGGTCCGATGCAGCCCACAGGGGGCGGGCAAGGCCGTCCTCACCGACGACTGTGCCGTTGTCCGGGATCATTCATGCTCCTCCGCAGCCGGGGCTCCTGGAACCCGCGGCCAGTTGTTGTGGCGTCTGGGGATATTCTGCCGGGTGGCCCTGACATTCATCGCCTCAAGACATTCCAGTTACCCTCATGGTGATGTTGATCCGTCCGTGCGACAGGCCGCAGTCCGCGGGAGCAGTTCCGGGAAAGACTTTGGGAATGCCGTGATAGGCAAACCTGGATGGCCCACCGAAGACAAACAGGTCTCCGGAGTGGAGTTTCACATCCGTATACGGCTTGGTTCGGGTCTTGGTATTGCCAAAGCGGAAGAGGCAGGCCTCGCCGATGCTGAGGGACACTACGGGTGCCCCCGAGCGTTCGTCTTTGTCCTGATGCATACCCATGGCTGCGCCGTCGTCGTAGAAGTTCACCAGTGCGGCGTCGGGCGTGTAGTTCGAGGCAAGATCGGTCACTGACCCTTCCGGGTCGGCTCCGGACGCGTAGGCGTCCGCTACAGCCTTCCGTCCCAAACGAACCATCCAGTCCGGGAAATCGAGCACGGGACGGCCGTTGACGTCGGTGGCTTCCCGCGTGTACTTGTACGGTTGCCAATGCCACCCAAGGCACACGGTACGGACCGACATCCGGCGGCCGCCCGGAAGTGTTGCAGCCCGCAAAGGCACCGGACCCTGGGTCCATTCGCCAAAGCGCCCCACAATCCACCGCTGCTGCTCGGCGTTGAGCCAGCCGGGGATATGGACCGCGCCCGGGGCAATCAGCCGGGGTCCGGCGTCGTGCGTTTCAGGCTGCACCAGCTCCAACGGAAACAAGGCGTCATCGCTCACGCTGCTGCCTCCAAAGTCAGCAGCGCGCGTTTTGCCTCCGGTCCCCCGAGGTAGCCGCCGAAACTGCCATCCGACTTCACTACTCGATGGCAGGGGATGATGACGGGAATCGGGTTGGTGGCACAGGCAGTTCCAACGGCCCGGACCGCATTGGGGCTGCCCGCAGCCAAAGCAACGTCCGCGTAGCTTTCGGTCCGACCATAGGCAATCCGGGGCAGGTGCTGCAGCACATTCAGCCGGAACCCGCGGGACAGTCGGAAGTCCACGGTGAGATCGAACTCTGTCCGGGTGCCGCCAAAATACTCCTCGAGTTGCCGCGCAGCACTGTCCAACCGTGCCGGTGCCTGAAGAATGCGGGGACTGATGGTGTCGGACAAGCGCTGCAGGACGTCGGTGTGGTTTTCCACCTCAAAGGCCACCCGCACGATTCCCCGGTCGGTGGCAGCCAAGAGGAGTTTCCCCACAGGGGAATCCACCACTCTGTAAGCCACATCCAGGGTGTGGGTCAGTTGGGCATCGCGGGCAAGCCGGGCGCGCAGGCTCGTAAGGGCGGGTTCCAGGCCAGCGTCGAGGGGTTCCAGGAGCGACAACACGTCCGCGTGGTCGGGGCTTGATTCAAGGGTCATCGGATTTCTCCCTTCGAAAGTGAATGTGTCAGCGCCGGAAGGTCATCCAGCACGCTGCGGAGGGCTTTGACGCCGTCAGTCCCTGCGCGTCTTGCAGCCTCAGGAGTACCTCCCAGGAGTGCGGCTACGTCCTTATAGGGAAGTCCAGCCAGGTAGTGATACGCCACGGCTTGCCGTTGTTTGGGTGGAAGATGGGCCACCGCGTCCAGTAACTCGATGTGGTCCCCACCGGGAATACCAAGGTGCGACGCATGCTCGGGCGGGGAATCAACCGGGACGGCCCGACGGTTGCCGGCGCGCAGGTGATCGATGCATTTTCGGTGCGCTATGGTGACCAGCCAGGCCTGCACGTTGGCGTCGTGCGGGAGGTCAGGATAGGCCTGGAGGGCAGCGAGGAAGGTATCTGACCAGGCGTCGTCGGCGTCGTGCACGCCCAGGACCGCACGGCACACCCGGAGGACGGTGGACCCCTGTTCGTGCACTACCGATTCGAAGGGTTTTTTGCCGATCGCTTGCCGAAGCCCCATCAGAAAAGTTTTCCTTCTTTCACAGCCGCCGGTTCTTCCAGTTCAAGAAGGAAGCGTTTGTTCCGGAGGCCACCGGCATACCCGGTCAGTTGGCCCTTGCGTCCCACCACGCGGTGGCACGGAATGATGATGCTGATGGGATTCCGGCCGACGGCGGAGCCCACGGCCTGGGCCAGATGAGGATCGCCCAACTCAGCCGCCAACTCGCCGTAACTCACGGTCTCTCCGAAAGGAATGTCTTTTAGGCGTGTCCATACCTTTTCCTGGAAGGGGTTCCCGCGTGCCTCATGCGCTACGTCAAAAACGGTGCGGTGGCCACTCAGGTATTCGTCCAGTTCGTGCCGGACCCGGGTGAACACAGGATCCTCGAGCCCAACAGGAACCCCGAAGTAGTCGGGCGGAGGCATATGCCAGTGGCCCTCGTAGAAGATGCCCGTCAAAAATTCCCCGCGGGCAGTCAGCGTCAACTGCCCCAACGGGGAATCCATGGTGGTGTGCCGGATGCTCATACCTTGTAGACGTCTACGGGCACGGAAATGTGAGGTGTGGCTTTCCTAGGAGCGCCAGCGCGTGGTCATCAGGAAGCCCACAATGGCAATTCCGAAGCCGGCCACGATGTTCCATGAGGCCCAGTCCCGGACCGGGAATTGTCCCTCGGTGATGTAAAAGGTGATGATCCAGAGGAGGCCGAGGATCATGAGCCCGAACATGACGGCTTTGTACCAAACCGGGTTCGGCTTGTACTGCTGCGCTGCGGAAGCCTGCTGGTCCTGACGGGCAGGCCGCTTGCGGGGCTTGGACTCGGGCACGGATCCTCCTTGGCTGTACGTTGGTACCCGTTCCAGCCAGCCTTGATATCCTGCAGGAAGGAAAATTCCAGCGGTTAACGGCCACGCGGCGTTCCGGGTTGGTTCTAGCTGTCAAGTCTAGCCGCAACTCGGGGTCCGCCCGCCGCGCCCGCGCCCTATCCGAGGAGACGCTGTGGCGCATCAGCAGACGACGGCTACTTCTGCCGTGCCGTCCGGGCGCCGCGGGCAGGAAGAAACTCCCCGGACGCGCCTCCGCGCTTCGGACGTCATCCGAAAACTCAGCCAGATCCTGGGTGAACTCCTCATCACGGCCGGTGTCGTCCTGCTGCTGTTTGTGGGCTGGCAACTGTGGTGGACCAACGTTGAGGCAGACGCCAAACAGGCGGAAGCCATCCAGAACTTCGCCCAGCAACTCACAGGGCCCGTTACTCCTTCAGAGTCCGCGACCCCGGCGGACTACGGGGATCCAGTCGTGGGAACAGCCCCTGCCAACGGGGAAACGATCGGGATCATGTACATTCCGCGTTTCGGTGCCGACTACACCCGTCCCATCATCGAAGGAACCGGCGCGGACGTTCTGGACACGCTGGGCTTGGGACACTACGGAAGCACCAGCATGCCCGGCGCAATCGGGAACTTTGCGGTGGCCGGCCATCGGCAGACACACGGAGCGGTCCTGGACAGCATCCACACCCTGGTTCCCGGGGACAAGATCTACGTTCAGACCGCTGACGGGTACTACACCTACGTCTTCCGCAACAACCAGATCGTGCTTCCCAACCGCACTGATGTATTGCTGCCCGTGCCTACCCAGACGGGCGTCGCGCCTGAGGAGAGAATCCTTACCATGACCAGTTGCAACCCGCGTTTCGGTTCGCAGGAACGCATCATCGCCTACTCCGTCATGGAAAGCTGGCAACCGGCCTCAGCAGGACCGCCGTCGGACATTGCCGCCCAAGTAGCCCAGGCCCAAGGAAAGGGGTAGCGGATGTACGCGTGGATTATCCGTAATCTACCGGGACCCGTCTGGGTGCGGGTCCTGACCTGTTTGGTATTGGTGGCAGCAGCCCTGGTACTGATGGTCCAGTTCCTCTTCCCCTGGTTCTCCCAATTCACCACTTTGACTGACTCAACGATTGGTTTAGTGCAGCAGCCATGAGCACAACAAAAATTCTTGTAGTAGATAACTACGACAGCTTCGTCTACACCTTGGTGGGATACCTCCAGGAGCTCGGCGCGGAGACCACCGTGGTCCGCAACGACGACGTGACACTCGCCGAGGCCACTGAGCTCGCAGCAACGCGGGACGGCGTCCTCGTCTCGCCGGGTCCCGGAACCCCGGCCGAAGCCGGCGTCTGCATCGAGCTCATCAAGTGGTGCGGCGACAACAGCAAACCGATGTTCGGCGTCTGCCTCGGCCACCAGGCCCTGGCAGAAGCATACGGCGGTGTGGTGACCCATGCCCCTGAACTCATGCACGGCAAGACTTCCCCCGTCAGTCATGAAGGTAAGAGCGTTTTCGCCGGACTCCCCTCGCCCGTGACGGCAACGCGCTACCACTCACTCGCTGCGGTTCGCGATTCCATCCCGGATGTCCTGGAGATCACTGCCGAAACCACCAACGGCGTAGTGATGGGCTTGCAGCACAAGACCGCACCTCTTTGCGGTGTCCAGTTCCACCCGGAATCGGTCCTCACAGAAGGCGGGTACCAGATGCTCGGCAACTGGTTGGAGTCCTTGGGGATGGCTGGAGCGGCCGAACGCGCTGCCAAGCTGAGCCCGCTGATCAAGCAGTAAGTGGCGGGGCTGCGGCGGTCGGCAGCGACCGCCGCCCTCCGCGTGCTAGCTCGTGCCTCGCTTTGATGCACACTTCCGGGCGCCGGCCCGCTGCCTTCGGTCCGGCTATTTCTTGGTGGCCGTCGGTTTGGGGGTCGGCTTGTCCGTCTCCGTGGGTGTCGGAGTGGGTGTCGGCGTCGGGGTGACGGGGGCCTTCGCCACCGTGATGGTGACGGACTTACCCTGATCCACTTCGGTGTTGAACGTCTCGCTCTGGGCCGTCACGGTGCCGGGCGCTACCTCGGAGTTCTCCTGCTCCACCACCACCATGGGCAAGCCGTTGGTCTTGAGCGAGGCTTCCGCTTCAGCCACCGGCAAGCCAATCAGCTGGGGCATGAGTACCTTGCCCGAGGAGACCTGGAGTTCCACCTTGGAGCTGATGGCGATGGCTCCGCCGGGGGCCGGGCCGGTGTTGATCACCAAGCCCACAGGCACAGTAGCGCTGTGCGTCCGGACAGTCACGATATCGCCGGTGATACCCAGCCTGCGCAGGGCGTCACGGGCGTCGGGCTCCGTACGGCCCACGATGTCGGCCGGAATGGTTACCGAGCTGGGTCCGCTGGAAATCTTGAGGACAACTTCGGCGTCCTGGTCGAGCATTGAACCTGCAGTGGGCGATGTGCCAATGGTCATGTCCTTGGCCACCGTGTCACTGGCTTCGCGCACCGTTTTAGGCACCAGCTTGGCCGAATAGAGTTCCTGGATGGCTTGGGACTCTGTCATGTTGGCCACCACGGGCACAGCGATCTTGGCCGGGACCGGCGGTTGCGCGTTCATGAGGTTGTAAAGCCAGAAACCGCCGCCTGCCAGCACGATAAGAGTGAAGATCACCAGAGTTGCAGCCCACGCACGACGGCGGCTCTTCTGGCCCGCTGTACGCTCGCGTTCCGGTGGGAGGCCCAAAGGAAGGACCTCCTCCGGCTGCTGTTCAGCGGGCTCGTCCTTATACTCCGCTTCCTTGAACTGGTCAGCGGCAAGAAAGCCCACTGCGCTGGAGCTCAGGAGTTGGGTATCCGGGTCCTCTTGGTCCACAAGGTCGTTCGGATCAGTGGGTGCCTCGCTTGCCGGGACAGCCGGGACGGGAATGCCGTTGCTTGCCGCGCGCAGGGCGCGGCGGAAGGAAGCAGCGTCCTGGAAACGGTCTGTCCGGCTCTTCTGCAGGGCCTTGGCAAGGACCGAGTCGAGGGCTTCGGAAACGTCGGGATTGTGCGAGCTGGGCATATCCGGGATTTCGCGGACGTGCTGGTAGGCCACCGAGACCGGGCTGTCGCCGACAAACGGCGGCCGGCTGGTCAGCAGTTCATAGAGGAGGCAACCGGCCGAATAGAGGTCGCTGCGGGCGTCCACGGTTTCGCCGCGGGCCTGCTCCGGTGAAAGGTACTGTGCCGTGCCTACGACGGCCTGGGTTTGGGTCATGGTGGCAGCGGAATCTGCCATGGCGCGAGCAATGCCAAAGTCCATGACTTTGACGTCTCCGGTGTCAGCACAAACCATGACATTGGCTGGCTTGATGTCGCGATGGACGATTCCCGCACGGTGGCTGTATTCCAGGGCGGCCAGGACACCCAGGGTGTAGCCGATGGAATTCTCAACGCCCAGTTCGTTCGCCTTGATCATGTCCCGCAGGGTGCGCCCTGCGACGTATTCCATGACGATGTACGGAACACGAACGTCCTCGCCGGGGCCACCCGGGACGGAATATTCGCCGGTATCGAAAATGGCCACGATGGACGGATGGTTCAACGCCGCAACGGCCTGTGCCTCACGTTTGAACCGGGCTTGGAACTGCGGATCGCGGGCCAGATCTGCACGCAGGATCTTGACCGCGATGGTCCTCCCCAGCAAAGTATCCGTTCCGCGGTATACGTCCGCCATGCCACCACGACCGATCAAATCACCGAGTTCGTAGCGTTCATTGAGGATGCGCTGTGAAGACACAGGTGTGCTCTCCTCTCGATGCGCGGGACCTTGGCGTGGCGTAGACATGGGACTCAGTTAGTTGCTCGGGCTGCCAGTGCCGCTGGGGCTGGCGCTTGAGGAACCGGGGTTGGTGGGTACAACGGCCTTGGACAGGAAGTAGGTCACTGTAGAACCTGCGGGAACCTCAGCTCCAGCCGCCGGCGAAGACCTTACGAACGTACCGGCCTGTTGGCCTACGGCTCCGTTCACCGGATCCCCGGCTACCCACCGCAGTCCGGCGCCCTCAATGGCCGCGCGAACCTGTGACTCGCTGGCTCCCACGCTGATGGTGGGGACGGCGACCGCTTCAGGTCCCTTGGAGTACTGAACCGTGATGGTTTGTCCCGGATCAACAGGCCCTGTGGGGTTGATGTCTACCACTGTCCCTGGAGCAGCCGGGTTGAAGACCTCCACACCGTCGACGCCGAGGCCCAGATTGCGGAGTTCCGCGCTGACGGTTTGGAAGGGCTGACCCAGATACTGCTCGGGGATCACGTTGATCTTCTGCGGCGTTGACTGCGTCGGCGAGGGTGCCTCGGACGTAGGAGGAGGTGTCGTCGCTGTTGGCGTGGCCGAGGTCGACGTCGGGCTCGCCGACCGGCTGGTGCTGGCAGTGGTGGACTGGCTCGGGCTGGGGGTCGGCGAGAAGAACCCGGACTGGGTGATCAGGAAACCGACCAGCGCGAACAGCACCAGCAGGATCAAGGCAACCATCGGCCAAGTCCAGGGGCTGCGCTTCTTGCGTTCCGGCTCGCCATCGTCGAAGTTCTCGTCGTCGGTGTAGACGACTTCCTCGTCGTCATTCAGCTGACGCTCTGCCTCCAGGGCGTTGGCGCGTGACAGCGGGTTGTCGGACGAGGCCGCGGCCGCTCCCACAGCAGCTCCGGCTGCACCGGCACCCAGCACCGGAAGTGCGGAGGTCGCCGTCGACGACTGCTCTTTTCCGTAAGGCGAGGTGACGACGCCGGTGGGGGCCGTCGCGGTGTCTACAGGCGCTGTGATGGGTCCGGTAGTGGATTCGAACAGCAGCATGCCGGGTACGGCGGCGTGGGCCGTGGCGATGTCGCCGTTGCGGATGGCCTCGGCCGCTTCGGCCAACTTGATCGCGTTGGCAGGACGGTTCTTGGGATCCTTGGCCAGCATGGACATCAAGAGGGCACGGACGGGTGTCGGCAAGGTCTCCGGCAGGGGCGGCGGCGCGTCGTTGACCTGCGCCAGGGCAATGGCGATCTGCGATTCGCCGGAGAACGGACGGTGGCCGGTGAGGCACTCGTAGCCGATGACACCCAGTGAGTAGATGTCCGAGGAACCCGTGGCGGTCTGGCCGGTTGCCTGCTCAGGAGCCAAGTACTGGGCGGTGCCCATGACCTGGCCGGTCTGTGTCAGCGGAACTTGGTCCGCCAAACGGGCAATGCCGAAGTCGGTGACCTTGACGCGGTTGTCCGGCGTGATCAGCAGGTTGCCGGGCTTGATGTCGCGGTGGACCAGGCCCTGCGCGTGTGCCACGGCAAGGGCGCGGGCTGTCTGCGCGATGATGGAGAGCGTCATGTCCGGAGACAGCACCTGCTCCCGCTCGAGGATTCCGCTCAAGGGATGACCCGGAACGAGCTCCATGACCAAATAGGCCGAGCCGGCTTCTTCGCCGTAATCAAAGACGTTGGCGATGCCCACGTGGTTGAGGAGGGCGGTGTGCCGTGCCTCGGCACGGAACCTCTGGAGGAACCCGGGGTCACCCGTGTATTCCTCTTTGAGCACCTTGATGGCAACGATCCGGCCGAGGATCTGGTCCTTGGCCTTCCAGACCTCGCCCATGCCGCCAATCGCAATGCGACTGGTCAGTTGGAACCTGCCGCCGAGTGTGATTCCCGAAGTAGGCCTCACTTATTCAACACCGCCTCAAAAATCTTCTTTGCGTTCGGACTGGTTAGCTGGGCACCGCTGAGCACATCCACACCCTCCATGACGATGGTGACGGCTACTTGCGGGTCGTTTGCCGGGGCGAACCCGGTAAACCATGAGTTGTTCAAACCTGAATCGCCGAGCTCCGCAGTACCGGTTTTGCCGGCTACCTTGACCCCGGACACGGCTGCTCCCTTGGCAATGCCGTTGTCCACGGCACTGGTCATCCACTCGGTGATTTGGGCCGCGATGGGCTGGGTGGTGCTGGTACGGAGCGCCTCGGGCCTGAGTTCGCTGATGACCCGGAGGTCAGGAGCTCGGACCGTCTTGATCAGGTTCGGCTTCATCTGCACACCGCCATTGGCGATCGCGGCCGTCATCATGTTGATCTGCAGCGGGGTGGCCTTGACGTCGCGCTGGCCCACGGAGGACTGTGCGAGCTGGGCCTGGTCGAGGTCCTCGGGGAAAATACTGGGCGCCTGCTGGAGCTTGAGCTGATCGCCGAAGGTCTCGCCGAAGCCAAACTTCTGTGCCTGTTCGCGGATGGCATCCTGGCCCAGGTCCAGCGCAATGCTGGCAAACGGAGTATTGCAGGACTGCTCCAGGGCAAAGGCGAACGACGCCGTCTCCCGGACGTTGCAGTTGCCACCGGCGTAGTTGGGCAGGCTGGCACTGGAACCGGGCAACGGCAGGCTGCTGGGGTTCGGCAGCTCGCTGTCCTTGTTGTACTTGCCTGAGTTCAGAGCAGCAGCTGTGTCGATGAGCTTGAAGACCGAACCCGGCGAGAGCAGGTTGCCCGTGGGGCCGCTGACGTTTTGGTTCAGGTTGATGCCCGGGACCTGGTTCAGCTCTGCGTAGCTCGCTTCTGCGGCGGCCGTGTCATGGGTTGCAATCAGATTGGGGTCGTAGGACGGTTTGGACACCATGGCCAGAACGGCACCGGTCCTCGGGTTGGTGACCACGATGGATCCACGCTGGCCATCGGGTATGAGGTCATAGGCCAACTTTTGGATTTCAGGATCCAGGGTCAGTTCTACCGATGCACCCTTCGGCTCGTTGCCCAGGAACATCTGGCTGATGCGGTCCAGGAAAAGCTGGTCCGAGTTGCCGGCGAGGGTGTCCTCCATGGAGAGTTCCAAGCCGGTTGAACCGAAGCCCTTGGAGAAGTAACCGGTAATGCCGGCGTAGAGCTCAGGCTGGTTGTACTTGCGTTGGAACGCGCAGGACTCTGTGCCGGCAACAGACTCAGCCACCGGCTTGCCGCCGACGATGATGGCGCCGCGGTCGTTGCAGAACGAGGCGAGGATGGCGCGCTGGTTCCAGGGATTGGCGTTGAGGTCGTCAGCGCCAATCACCTGGACATAGCTGATGGCGCCGAAGATCAACGCGAACATGGCGACGGCGGCCATCCAGGAGCTGCGAATAGCCTGGTTCATTGGTGCTTCACCGCCTCTGTTGGTGCGCTGGGTGTCTGTCCTGTGGTGGGTTTACGTGCCGGCGCGCTGCTGCTGGCAGGGGGTTTGCCCACCATGGGAGTGGTGTCCACCGGCCCGCGGGCCGTGTTGGAGATCATGAGCAGCAAGCCGACGATGATCCAGTTGGCCAAGAGCGAGGAACCACCGGCTGCCAGGAAGGGTGTGGTCAGGCCCGTCAACGGAATGAGCCGGGTGACACCGCCGATGACGACGAAGCACTGCAGGGCGATCGCGAAGGACAGGCCGCACGCCAGGAGTTTCCCGAAGGCATCGCGGGTACCGAGGGCGGCGCGGAAGCCGCGCGTGAAGAGCAGCAGGTACAGCATGACGACGGCGAAGAGGCCGATCAGGCCAAGTTCCTCGCCGATGAGGGCCACAATCATGTCGCTGTTGGCGAACGGAACCAGGTCCGGGCGGCCTTGGCCAAGGCCCGTACCAACCAGCCCGCCGTCGGCCATGCCGAACAAGCCCTGCACAATCTGCCCACTGCCACCGGGCGACCTGCCGAAGACCTCCGGGGTGAAGGCGTTGATCCAGCTGTCGATGCGGAAAGCCACGTGCGAGAAGATCTGCGAGGCAATGAAGCCGCCGCCGAGGATCAGCAACAGGCCAATGACAACCCAGGAGATACGGCTGGTGGCCACGTAAATCATCACGATGAACAGGCCGAAGAAGAGGATGGAGGAACCGAGGTCACGCTGGAAGACCAGGACCCCGATACTGACCAACCAGGCGGTGATCATGGGCCCGAGGTCCTTGAACCGCGGGAACTGCATGGGGCCGATCTTCCGGCCGGCCAGGAGGATGAGATCCCGGTTGGAGGAAAGGTACCCGGCAAAGAATATGGCCAGCGTGATCTTGGCGATCTCACCTGGTTGGAACGTCATGGGTCCCACTCGGATCCAGACTCGGGCACCGAGGATTTCACCGGCGGAAATGCCCGGTATCAAGGGGAGGATCAGCAGGAACGCACTGGCTGCCAGTGAGATGTACGTGAAGCGGCGCAAAATCCGGTGGTCCTTGAGGAACCAGATCACGGCGATGGATACTGCCATGGCAATCAGGGTCCAGCGGAGCTGGTTGTTGCCCGTATCGTCACCTGGACCGTCCATGCGGTGGATCAGGGCAAGCCCCAGACCGTTCAAGGCCACGACAATGGGAAGTATTACCGGATCGGCATACTTCGCGCGGAGCCTGAGGACCATGTGGAAGGCAAAAGCCGCCACAGCCAGCAAGCTCGACTGGAACCAGAAGTCCCGGTCCAGGCCGACGTCGGAATTGATGCTCACCAAGGCACTCGCGCCTACGCCCACGGCAAGGGCCAGCACGATGAGGACAAGTTCAACGTTCCGGCGTGGTTTGGGAGCAGTTTCAGTCTGTATCACTTGGCCGCCTCACAGGGAGTCGGGACGGGCGAAGGTGTAGCAACGGCTGCAGTACTCGGTACGGGCACGGTACTGGTGGGCGACGGCGTGGCTGTCGCTGTCGCCGGAGCAGTGGTGGGGCAGTTGGCTGAGGCGCTGCCGGTGTTCTTCAGGTTCTCCACAATGGCCTGTGCGTCGTCGAGGTCACCTGCGGGAACCGTCTGGCGTACGCTCTGCTGACCGTATTCCGGCAATGAATCCACCTTGATATCGGTTACGGCTTCGAGCCGGGAGAGCTGGATGGGGCCGAGTCGCTGCGAGATGCCATTGAAGATAGCGACGCGCTGATCGTATTCGCCCACGTAATAACGGGTTTGGGTCCACGCGTAGCCAAGCCATAGGCCAACTACGACTCCCACTACAACAACCGCTGCGACGGCGGGCATCAACCAGCGGACGCGGCGCCGTGCAGGTTCCTCGACGTCCAGTCGATCCTGTTCGGCCTTGTGGGTGAGGACGGTGGCAGCCCTGCGGGCAACCGTCCGGCCTGCCACAGTAGGGATGGAGCCGGTCTCCGCAGCTGTTGCCGCAGCGCCGACCAGCTCATGGGGGCGGCTGGCCAATTCTTCGCGCAGGACCTCAGCGGACAGGTGCTCGCCCAGGTGCGGATCCGTGGTGATGGGAGGTTCTTTGGACTCATCCGAGGATGTGGACGCCTCGTCGGATTCGTCGTCTGTGGCGCTGGGGTCGGTGGCACTGAATGACGATCCAGCTTCGGCCTCCCTCGCGGCCTTCTCCTTGGGCTCGGCCTGCGTGTCCTCGGCCGACTTGGTGGCGGAAGGACCCACAGAGGGCTTGGAGGCGGTGACCGCCCCGGGCTCGTCCACCGCGGCAAGCGCCGCAGCCGGAACGACGTCGACGGCGGCCGTGTTGACGTCGTCGTCGGTCTCTTCCACGATCTCCAACATCACTACGGTGACGTTGTCCGGGGCGCCGGCTTCCAGCGTGAGATCAACCAGGATCTCAGCGCATTCGCGAAGGTCCTTGGTCTCACGAACCATGCGCTCCACCACGTGCCCGGCCACGTAGTTGAGGCCATCGGAGCAGAGCAGCCAGCGTTCGCCGGGTTCGACGTCGAGGACGTCCAGGTCCAGTTCCGGGCTGGCATCGACGTCGCCAAGGACGCGCATCAGGACGTTCTTGTGGGGATGGGTTTCGGCTTCTTCGGGACGCAGGCGTCCCTCGTCAATGAGCCGCTGCACGAACGTGTGGTCGATGCTGATTTGCTCAAACTTCTTGTTACGCAGCCGATATGCGCGGGAGTCACCAATGTGCGCGAAGTGGAGCTTGCGGTCTTCCAGGAGGAGGGCAGTCACAGTAGTTCCCATGCCGGAAAGCTTGGGATTCTGGTGAACAAGCTCCGAAAGCAGCGAATTGGCCGTCTGGATCTCATCCGCGAGGACAGTCTCTGCGCCGTCAGGATAGTCGTCATGATCGAGGTGGATCATGTCCAGCACCGTTGACGCCGAGGCAACATCGCCGCCGGCGTGACCACCCATACCGTCGGCCACGACTGCAAGATGGCGGCCCACGTACGCGGAGTCGTCATTCTTGGAGCGGATCCGTCCGACGTCGGAACGCGCCGCGTAGCGCATGATGAGCGGGCGCTCCGCGGGCTTTTCCTTGCCTTCGGTGGTCTCGGGGGAGGCCATGGACTACGGCCTCAATTCAATGACCGTCTTGCCGATTCTCACGGGGACGCCAAGCTCAACCGGCAATGCACGGGTGAGCTGTTGATCGGCCAAGTAGGTGCCGTTGGTGGAGCCGAGGTCCTCAATGAACCAGCGGCTGCCTTGCGGGAACAAGCGTGCGTGCCGGCCCGAAGCGTAGTCGTCTTCCAGGACCAGGGTGGCTTCCTGCGCGCGGCCCAAAAGAATGGGGCTGGCGGCCAAGGGGACAGTGGTGCCCTTGAGTGGACCCTCTGTCACCACCAGATTGCGGGCATGCTGGATGGCTGGCGGCGGGGAAGCAGCCAGTTCCGGATGCTTGCGGACTTCGCGGGCTGTGGGAACTCCGGTGACGGCTTTACGGCCGATCTGGAAGTCGCGGCGCATGGTGGAGACAATGCTGAAGATCAAGACCCACAGCAGCAGGAGGAACCCGAAGCGAAGCGCTGTGATGGTCAGTTCGCTGATGTCGTTCACGCGTTGCCACCCGGGGTTTGGGGGAGAAGGCGGAAAATGATCTTGGTACGTCCCATCGTGATGGTTGAGCCGTCTGTAAGTTCCACGCTGCCGTTTACCTTATGCCCGTTGACGTAGCTGCCGTTGGTGGAGCCAAGGTCAACGGCCCACGTGCTGCCGTTCTGTGTGCGGACCTCAAGGTGTTTCCGGGAGACGCCGGTGTCATCCACCAGGATGTCGGCCTCCGAGGAGCGTCCCAGCACCACGGACTGGGCATTGAGGGAGTACCGCTGGCCACCAATGTCCAGAACTGGCTGGAGACGGGTGGGACGCCGGGCCGGTGCGGCCGGAACGTTGGCCCGTGGGGCCTGGGGGGCGGGTGCGGCGTCATCGGAGGATTTCTCGGTCCGGGAAGTGATCTCAAAGTGCCCGGCACGTTCTTCGTCATTGCGGCGGAACGAAATCCTGACTGCGCCTTGGAGCGTGTAGCCCTGGCTGCGGACGTGCTGGATGACGACGTCGCAGAGTTCCTCTGCCAAGGGAGTTCCCCATTCCTGGGCCCTGGCAAAATCTTCGTCACTGAGCAGGACATCGAAGACATTGGGAGCGAGGGTGCGGCCGGCAGCGATGGTGATGGACTTGTTGTCCAACTCGCGCCTCAACTTGCTCGCAATCTCCACCGGCTCAACACGTGCCCGCGACCCTGTGGAGAAGACGTTGCGAACGGCTTTTTCAATGCCGCGCTCGACTTTGTCCAGCAAACCCATGTCCTTCTCCTTTCCTTGCCGCGGCACCCGTTGTGCCTGGTCCGATAGTCCGTCTGCGCACACGGCGAAGTACGCGCCTGACGGCCCTTCCACTTCCCGATACTACTGGGACTGACTGGGAATGGCCTTAATCCACAACGCCTTGCGACCCGGAAAAGTTCGCTCCCGGCCCTCGCTGGTGCGGGAGGCGGCCCATGAAATTTCCGTGGAGTTCCGCCGCTGGGACGGGAATTTTCCGGGCTCCGGGGTCTCGCGGAGGGGGTGCCATCTCCCGATTGGTGTTTTGCCGGGAATGTCCGTTATGCTTTATCTCGCTGCTTTTGAAGGAAACGAAGCTGGGAAACCCGCTGAATCTGGAAAAAGAAGTTGCGCGCGAGTGGCGGAACGGCAGACGCGCTGGCTTCAGGTGCCAGTATCCGAAAGGGTGTGGGGGTTCAAATCCCCCCTCGCGCACGCAATTGAAAGAGCCCCGGTCTTAGGACCGGGGCTCTTTTGTTTTCCAGGGGATCCCAACTGGGTGACAGATAACGTTCTGTTGGCGCTTCGTAGGAGCAGTTGCTGTTACCTAGTTGGGTGAGGCGCGCGGAACCGTCAGCTGCGCGCAGAACCCGTGAACCGGCGTCGTGAGTTGCTCAGGTGCAGGCGCATGGCTGCCGCGGCAGCCACTTGATCACCCTCTGCAATTGCTGCGTATATAGAGGAGTGCTCGTGGACGACCTGGGCGAAGCGTTCGGGGGAGTCCTGGTCTTCGCTGGCGACGAGGCGCGGGCGGGGCATGGTGATCATGGTTTGGCCCAAGGCGGAGATGCAATCCGTATAAAAGGGGTTGCCTGTAGCTGCAGCCACGGCGCGGTGGAACTCGAAATCCGCTTTCATGGAGTGCGCCGGGTGGCCTGAACTCGCGGTGAACTGTTCCAAGGCGCCGTGCACGGCCTTGAGTTGGTGTTCGGTGTGGTTTTTCGCTGCCAATGCGGCAGCTTCGGTCTCGACGCCGATCCTGAAATCGAGCATCTGCAGCCGGTCTTCCATGCTGGATACCGAGCGTGTTCCTGGCGCTGCTGCTGGACCTTCCGCGGGCGGGGTCAGCGCGAAGCTGCCGCGCCCGCGTTCGGTTTCCACCAATCCCTCGGCTTGCAGTCGGGTCAGGGCCGAGCGGACGACCGTCCGGCTCACCCCGAACTCGCTGATGAGGGTGTTTTCGCTGGGGAGCTTCTCTCCTGGTTGGATGGCGCCGTCGACGATGCGGTTGCGGAGGTCGGCGGCGAGATCCGCGGTCAGGTTTCGGCTCATGGGTTCAAGATTACGCGCCGAACTCCACTGATTCCGTGGTCCACGCGCGGGCCTGATCGCTGAGCGTGACTCCCAAACCGGGGCGGTCCGGGACGATCATGCGGCCGTTTTTGGTCTCCAGGCGTTCCTCGAACAGGGGGTCGAGCCAGTCGAAGTGCTCCACCCACGGCTCGCGTGGGTACGCGGCGGCCAGGTGCAGGTGGATCTCCATGGCGAAGTGCGGTGCCAGGCCGAGTCCGCGTTCGTCCGCAAGGGCGGCGAGGCGCAGGAACTGGGTGATGCCGCCGACGCGGGGGGCGTCGGGCTGGATGATGTCGCAGCTGTTGGCGTTGATGAGGCCCTTGTGTTCAGCAACGGATGCGAGCATCTCGCCCGTTGCAATGGGCGTATCCAGGACCTGGGCCAAGTGTGCGTGGCCCTCAAAGTCGTAGGCATCCAGCGGTTCTTCGATCCAGATGAGGTTGAATTCCTCCAACTGGCGGCCCATGCGCAGCGCCGTGGCACGGTCCCATTGCTGGTTGGCGTCCACCATAAGCGGGACGTCCCAGCCGATGTGCTCGCGGACTCCGGCCACGCGACGCAGGTCTTCTTTGGAATCAGGCAGTCCGACCTTGATCTTGATGCCGCCGATGCCCTCATCGATTGACCGGGTGGCGCGTTCCTTGACCTCGTCCAGTGTGGCGTTGAGGAAGCCGCCTGAGGTGTTGTAGGTCTGGACGGAGTCGCGGTAGGAGCCGAGCAGTTTGGCCAGAGGGAGTCCGGCGCGCTTGGCTTTGAGGTCATAGAGTGCGATGTCGATCGCGGCAAGTGCCTGCGTTGCCACGCCCGAGCGGCCCACCGATGCGCCGGCCCAGAGGAGCTTGGTGTAGATCTTGCCGATGTCGTTCGGGTCCTCGCCGATAATGCCTTCGGCGACTTCCTTGGCGTGGGCGTACTGTGCGGGTCCGCCTGCACGCTTGGAGTAGCTGAAGCCGATGCCGCTGTGGCCCTGCTCCGTGGTGATCTCGGCGAACAGGAACACTACTTCGGTCATGGGCTTCTGCCTGCCGGTGAAGACTTTCGCGTCGCTGATCGGTACGGTGAGGGGCAAACGAGCCGTGGACAGCTTGACGTGGCGAATGAGATCTACGGTGCTCATGGTTCTCCTAGTGGGTGCGGCATCCTTGCCTGCCACTTAGGATACAAGTTGCAAACTTATACTACAAGGGTGGGGATCTTTGTGGCGACTGCCGAGGCATCACATACTCACTTGTTTCCCGGGGCTGTTGTCAAAGTTCACGGATCAGGGGCGCAGTTGGTGGTCACCTTCTCGGACGGCGCTTCCGCAGCCGCTGAAATAGTCGACGACGGCGGCAAGCCCGCCTTGGTCGTGGAGGCGTACACCACGGGTGCCGGGACGGTGATCCCGCGCAAGATGTGGTTTGTGAGCGCTTCCGAAACAGAGGGTACTGAAGGGTGGCTGAAGGTGGGCCGGGCAGTGGTGTTGGAATGATGAACGTTCAGGCGGGCTCGACCGGGTGCGGGATCATCAGATCCATCCCTGTTGCCAGGCTTTCTCCGCCGCTTCGTGCCGCGAAACGGCCCCGAGTTTCATCATTGCCGAGGACAGGTAATTGCGCACGGTTCCGGGGGCGAGCCGCAGTTGCCCGGCAACCTGCGTCACGCTGGACGTTGACCTGCTGTACCTCAATACGTCAAGTTCGCGGTCGGTGAGGGGGCAGCGCTCGGCGGCCAGGGCCGTAGCTGCAATTTCAGGGTCGATATACCGTTTGCCGCCGGCCACGCCCCGGATGACGTGGGCCAGGTCTTCAGCGGGGGTGGATTTGGGAACGAAACCCGAAACCTTCGAGGCCAAGGCCCGGCGCAACACCCCGGGGCGGGCATGGCGAGTGACGATGATGACACGTGTTGTGACGGTTGCCAGGATGCGGGTTGCTGCCTCGACTCCGTCCATCCTGGGCATTTCCAAATCCAAGAGGCAGATGTCCGGCTGAAACTCCAGTGCCAACTCCGCGGCGGTGACACCGTTGTCGGCGCTGGCAACCACCTCGATGTCAGGCTCCAGCCCCAAAAGAGCCTCCAAGGCGCCGCGGATGAGATGTTCGTCGTCGGCTATCAGCAAGCGAATGCGCTGCAGGTCATCAAGATCGTTCACGAAGCAATTCCTTGGGAGGGGACCGATGCCTGAAGTTCAAAGCGCTCCGCGTCCAAGATCGTTTCGACCTGACCACCCAGTGCCGAAATCCGTTCGCGAAGGCCCTTAAGGCCATTGCCGGGTGACTTGTTGACGAGCGAATCGCTTGTTACTCCGTTGTTGCGAATGGTGAGGTTGCAGCTATCCGCGGAAGCAACCAGCGTGATGGAAGCCAGTGTTGCATCGCTGTGCCTGAGGATGTTGGTGGTGGCTTCGCGAACCGCCATGGCCAGCGCCTTATGAACGTCGGGGTTTCCAGGAATCGGGTCAATCGTGAGTTCGCAATGCGCTCCAGCGGCCGAAAGTACTTCGCGTGCGTTCTCGAGTTCGTTTTCGAGAACTGTTCCGCGGTATCCGGAGACCAGGGAGCGGGTTTCCTCCAGCGCCTGTTTCGCGGAGAGCCGCGCATCGTGAATATGCCCGCGGGCAGCATCGAGATCGATAGTGAGCAGTCGTTCCGCAAGTTCGGACTTCAGGGCAATGACTTGGAGGTGGTGCCCCTGGATATCATGCAGGTCCGCGGCAAAGCGTAGCCGCTCCTGGGCAACGGCCAGTTCCCCTGCCATGAGCCGGTGCCTGTCCAGCTCCACAACTATCCGCCACCACCACAAGCTGCTGATCAAGACCACGGGCATCAATGCGGCATAGCTGAGAAGCATGCGTAAGCCGGGCTCTTCCGGGAATCCGTAGCCGTGGCCATGCAGCAGCGAGTAGATGGTGGGATGCAAAAGCGTCGTTGTGAGGCCAGCGCCCAGTACGACCAGCCGCTGGCGGGAAGGAAGCAGGCAAGCCACCAGGGACGCAGCCAACCACAGCGGCAGGCTCCACATGAGCGCATTGCTGGTAGAGAACAGGCCCAACACCCAAACGGCGACAGAAGAAACAAGCAGCGCCAGCGTCCAGGGAGTGCTCGGAAGTCCTCCGTTCAGGCCTGCCCGCAGGAACCAGCAGTACCGGATTTGGGCGGCCACCACGATGAACAGTGCAAGAAGGAGAAGCCCGGCAACGCCTTCGGAGCGGGAGGTGAACGCTTCCAGGGCAAGAATGACCAGCATGAAATCGAGAACCACGAGGATGAACACCATGGAACCGAGGGTGTACGTCCACGTCGTGCGTACGCTGCGACCCGGGCGTGCGGTGGGCTGCGGAACCTCAAGGTTCGTGGCTGCAAGGTTCGTGGCGGCTGGCATGACGCCCAGTGTAGGGCAATGACATTTGTCATGGATTCATCTGAAAAAGTGCAGGTGAAACAGTGACAGCAAGGCACTACATGGACCCCGATTGGCCCCTGAAGGATGGGACTGTCAACGTTTTCCATCCATGAAAGCAGCCACCATGATTGAGTCCCTGCAAGATTTCACGTCCTCCCTACCGCCCGTGTTGAAGTGGCTCGGGGTAGTGCTGATAGCGGCCATCCCGTTTGTTGATTCCTACTTCGGCGCTGTGGTGGGAGTGTTGACCGGTTTGAATCCCGCGGTGGCCATAGCCGCGGCTGTTGTGGGAAACGTCATCTCATTGCTCATCTTTGTCTTTGCCGCACACCGCGTGCGCACCAAAGTGGCGGCAAACAGGCCGACCAAGGAAATCACCCCGCGCCGCGCCAAATTGCGCGCCACCTTCGATAAGTTCGGTGTAGCAGGAGTAAGCCTGATCGGCCCAACAATTCTGCCCAGCCAGATCACATCCGTTGCCATGATCTCCTTCGGAGCCTCCAGGAACGCCGTCATCCTCTGGCAGATCATTTCAATCATTATCTGGGGGACCGCGTTCGGAATTCTGGCCACTCTGGGCGTTTCCCTGGTCCGCTAGAGCTTTCACGGCGCTGGATACCTTCTGCAACAGGCCGCGACGTTATGCGTGTCCTTCGAGTTCCGGGAATATTCAGAGCGACTGCAACACACTTGGCTACGTGGCGGACAGGTACTGGGTATGAGCTACCTATCAAGAGCCCCTGACAGGGAAGAGGCCTTTTGGGCGCTGTACGAATCCGCCTACGCTGACCTGCTCAAGTTTGTTCAGCGTCGCGCGGATGCGGCGAATGCCGAGGACATCGTGGCTGAGGCATTTCTTATCGTGTGGCGGCGGTTTTCGGAAGCGCCGAAGCACCAGGAGGACGCCCGGGCCTGGCTCTTTGGCATCACACGGAATCTCATGCTGAATGCCCGCCGCGGAGAACAGCGGCGGCAGGCCCTGGGCGTCCGATTAGCTGAGGCGACAGCCATATCCCCTGTCGATTCCCATGCTGACCTGGTCAGCAGCCGCGTTGACTTAGGCAGAGCATGGGCCCTTCTCTCCGAAGTCCACCAAGAGGCCCTTGGGCTTGCAATCTTCGAGAACCTGGCTGCACCCCAGGCGGCGCACGTGGTGGGCATCTCCCCGGTCGCGTTCAGGCTCCGGCTCACCCGCGCAAGGCGGGCTCTGCGACTGCTTCTTGACCACGTCCCCCAGAATGAGTCGCCGACGCCGGCGACATTTCCCGTAAAGGCCACGACACCATGAAAAACAGCCGGAATATCGACACGCTGCTGCGCTCCATGGACGCAGCCGGGCAGAGTGGAGCTCCCAACCCGGGCCGTTCGCAGAACGACGTGGAACAGATTCTCAGGTCCCATCGGATCTCTGCGGCCACCGCCTCCAGACCCGCGATCCACAAAACGTCGACGTCGGGCCCAAGCCGCCGTCGTCGTCGAACCCTCGCTTTGGGTACCTTTGCTTTTGCCGCAACAATAGGGTTCCTCGTCGTGCCGGCATTGTCCGGAGGCGACCCGGCATACGCCACGTGGACCGCCGCGCCGGGCGCGCTGATAGGTTCGGAGCGCGACGGCGCTGTCTCCGACTGCGTCAGGTCCAGCAAAGGTACTGGTGATGGCATGTTCGCCGGCGATGTGGATGCGGCAGAAGTTGCCATCGCCGAGAGGCGCGGCGCTTGGACCACGGTTGTCCTCAGCGGGGCTAACGGCTTCGAAGCCACATGCACCACCGACTCCACGGCCCCCTGGTTCAGGAAGGGCTCCTTCGGTTCAGTGGGAAAGCCCGGCAATGGACAGGAGCCCACCGGCAGGGGTATCAGGACCACCCAGCTGGGAACCGGGGTCATTGCCAACAATCCGCTCTCGATGGCTTCAGGGCAGGTTGGGCCGGACGTTGCTGCCATGAGTTACACCAGCAGGGCCGGCGAAAGGATTACGGCCACGGTGTCGAAAGGACAGTTCGCGTTTTGGCTTCCGGGCGGGGAACTGCCAAATTCCGGCGAAGACGTGCCTGTCGAAGTCACGTACACCGACAACACGACGGAAATCCGCTACCTCAGCCTCTGACGGTAACCCTTGAGACAAAGGAAAAACCTACCCCCGCAGCGCCCCGAAACCCGAAATCAGGGCCTCGAGTCCCAAGCTGAAGGCAACATCAGTGGGACGCGCATGCTGTTCCAGGGCCAGCCGATCCACGGCGGCCGTGAAGTTGGGGACCTGTTCGGCGAGGCTGCCGGCGTCGAAAATGTCCTCCGGCGCGGTGACGTCGTAAGCGGCCCCGAACACAAACGCCTCCAAGGCAACGATCGCGGAGATGATCTTCTCCTCAGGGAACCCGGCGTCCCGGAAGCCTGCGGTCACGGCCTCGTACATGGCCAGGGTCTTCGGGGCATTGGCCACCGGAAGTACTGCAATCACGGGGATCAGCGGCGTATGCTCCGAGAACACATCCCGGTAGGACCACGCCCAACGACGCACGGCAACATCCCACGGCTCCACCCCAAAGGCTGAGACATCCACCATCGCCGCCAAGTGGTCCTCCAGCAGCAGCAACACGTCATCCTTGGAGGCTACGTGGTTGTACAGGGCAGAAGGCGCGACACCGAGGGAACGTGCGAGGGCCGCCATGGTGAGTCCGTCATAACCCTTGCTGCTGATCAAGTCGAGTGCCGCCGTCGTGATGCCGTCCTGGTCCAGGATTGCCGCGGTCGGCCGACCGGCGCGGCGGCGCGCGGGGAGCGCGGAAGGAGCGGGAGTTGGTGCGGGCATCGGAAGCCTTTCTGCTGCCTGTGTCCCCAGCATTATTCCATCGGGCCTTCACAGCGGCCGACTCCAACGCTACTATGGATATAAATGAATGGCATTCATTTATTGGTCAGCCACCACGGACGGCCACGGAGAGGACATCATGCAGAATCTTGATCGCGACGTTGTGATCGTCGGTGCCGGACCGTCAGGGCTGACGGCGGCACGCGAATTGAAAAAGGCCGGACTCAGCGTCGCAGTGCTCGAAGCACGCGACCGCGTGGGCGGCCGCACCTGGACCGACACCATCGACGGCGCCATGCTGGAAATCGGCGGCCAGTGGGTTTCCCCGGACCAGACGGTGCTCATGGAGCTGCTGGACGAGCTCGGACTGAAAATGTACTCACGCTACCGCGACGGCGAGTCCGTCTACATCGGCGCAGACGGCAAGCGCACGCAGTACACCGGTGACACTTTCCCGGTGAACGAAACCACCAAGGCCGAGATGGACAAGCTCGTCGCCATCCTGGACGGCCTCGCCGCCGAGATCGGCCCCACCGAGCCCTGGGCACACCCCAAGGCACGCGAGCTGGACACCATCTCCTTCCACCACTGGCTCCGCCAGAACTCCAGTGATGAAGAAGCCTGCAACAACATTGGCCTCTTCATCGCCGGCGGCATGCTCACCAAGCCTGCACACGCCTTCTCCGCGTTGCAGGCAGTCCTCATGGCCGCCTCTGCCGGCTCGTTCACGCACCTGACGGACGAGGATTTCATCCTGGACAAGCGCGTCATCGGCGGTATGCAGCAGGTCTCGCTGCTGCAGGCAGCAGAGTTGGGCGACGACGTCGTCCTCAACAGCCCGGTCCGAACCATCAAGTGGGACGACAACAACGTGACTGTCGTGTCCGAGCAGGCAACCGTCAACGCGCGGTACGTGATCATGGCCGTGCCGCCGAACCTGTACTCCCGCGTCTCGTTCGAGCCCCCGCTGCCGCGCCGCCAGCACCAGATGCACCAGCACCAGTCCCTGGGCCTGGTCATCAAGGTCCACGCCGTGTATGACACCCCGTTCTGGCGCGAAGAAGGACTCTCCGGCACCGGCTTCAGCGCAGGCGCGCTGGTCCAGGAGGTCTACGACAACACCAACCATGGCGACACCCGCGGCACTTTGGTGGGCTTCGTATCCGACGAAAAGGCCGACGCCGTCTTCGAACTCAGCGCCGAGGACCGCAAGAAGGCCATCCTCGAGTCCATCGCCGGCTTCCTGGGCGATAAGGCCCTCACGCCCGAGGTCTACTACGAATCCGACTGGGGCTCCGAAGAATGGACCCGCGGCGCCTACGCATCCAGCTACGACCTCGGTGGCCTGCACCGCTACGGCAAGGACCAGCACGCCAACGTAGGACCGATCTACTGGTCTTCCTCCGACCTCGCGGCCGAGGGTTACCAGCACGTCGACGGCGCCGTCCGCATGGGCCAGGCAACCGCCGCCCGCATTGTTGAGGCCAACAAGCTGAGCGCGCTGCCCGTCGCCTAAGGCATTTCGTACGAGCACCGGCAGGCCGGGGAGAGCACCATTCCCGGCCTGCCGGCTCCACTGTTTAAGCAGTAACCGGTTTAAGCACCACAGGAAGGACCACCATGCGCTACGTAGTGGGCTACACCGCCAACGCGAGGGGGCACGACGCCGTTCACCTTGCCGTCGCGCTGGCCCGGAACCACGATGTCAGCCTTGACCTGGTCCTGGTGGTGCCTGAGGATTCCCCGTTCAACGCCGTCTACCCGCCTGAGACCGGCTATGACGACATCCTCAACGAGCAGGCACAGCGCTGGCTCGATGAAGGCCTCGCCTTGGTTCCGGACGACGTCACTGCCCGCGCCCACATCCGGCGCGGTGATTCCGAGGCCCAGGCGCTGATCGATGCCGCCGTGGAATTCGACGCTGCGGCACTGGTCATCGGCGCCACCAACAGCGGCCTCTTCAAGCGCTTCACCATCGGCTCTGTGGCGGGTTCGCTGCTCCACTCGTCGCCCGTGCCGGTGGCTTTGGCGCCTCACGGCTATCACCGCACCGAGCCGATCACGCGCTTGAGCTGCGGTTTCGGCACCCGGCCCGGTGCTGACGAACTGCTCGACGTCGCAGTGGAGTCTGCGCGGGACCGTGGCCTTCCACTGCGGCTCGTCTCCCTGTTGGCGCTCGACCGCGGTAACTCGCCTGGGTTGGCCGACGCCGCCTGGGTGCATGCGGCCGACCGGCTTGCCGCCGTCGGAAGCTCCGCAGACGCGAGCGGCGGAGCGGGATCCGTAACAGAAGAGCCGGAGATCGTCGTAGCCCAAGGGCGCACCATAGAAGAAGCCGTTGACCGACTCGATTGGGAAGACGGCGAAATCCTGCTGATCGGTTCCAGCCGCCTGGCCCAGCAGCGGGCCACTTTCCTGGGCAGCACCGCAAACCGGATCCTGCGTGCCCTCCCTGTACCCATGATCGTGGTTCCCCGCAACTACACGCGCCATAGCGCCTAGCAATCGCCTGAGAGGCAAAACCCATGTCAACTGCACCAAAGACGGTCCAGTCGAAAGAATCGCCAGCCCTGAGTGAAAAAGGGCTGAAGGCCGGATCGGTGGGCCTCATCGGCGCCGTCGTGATCGGCGTTTCCTGTATCGCACCCGCCTATACGCTCACCGCGGCCCTCGGCCCCACCGTGTCCGAGGTCGGTGTGCACCTGCCCGCCATCTTCCTGGTGGGCTTCATCCCCATGTTGCTGGTGGCGCTGGGCTACCGCGAACTGAACAACGCAATGCCCGACGCCGGTACCTCCTTCACGTGGGCCACGCGCGCCTTCGGTCCGTGGATCGGATGGATGGGCGGCTGGGGGCTGATCGCGGCCACGATCATTGTCCTCTCCAACCTGGCGGCTGTGGCGGTGGACTTCTTCTACTTGATGCTTGCCCAGATCTTCAGCAACCCGGAACTCGGTGAGCTCAGCAAGATCCTTCCGCTGAACATCGCCACCACGCTGGTGTTCATCGCCTTGGCTTGCTGGATTTCGTACCGCGGCATGGAGACCACCAAGGGCGTCCAGTACGTGCTGGTGGCCTTCCAATTGCTGGTCCTGGGCTGGTTTGCAGTCTCCGCATTTGCCCACGTGGCAAACGGCACGGCCTTCGATGCCACCGCTGTTTCACCTGACTGGTTCAACCCGTTCGCCGTGGACTCGTTCTCACAATTCGCCGCAGGTGTATCGCTCTCGATCTTCATTTACTGGGGCTGGGACGTCACCCTCACCATGAACGAGGAAACCAGGAATCCGGAGAAAACCCCGGGTCGCGCCGCGACCATCACGGTACTGGTCATCGTGATCATCTATATGACCGTTGCACTGGCTACCTTGTCCTTCGCCGGCGTCGGCGAGACCGGATTGGGTGCCGGAAACCCGGAAAACCAGTCCAGCATCTTCGCCGTGCTTGCCGGTCCAGTGATGGGTCCCTTTGCGATACTGATGTCGCTGGCCATTCTGAGCAGCTCAGCGGCATCTTTGCAGTCAACGTTCGTTTCCCCGGCCCGAACCATGCTGGCGATGGGCCACTACCGCGCCATCTCGCCAAAGTTCGGCAAGATCAGCCCTACGTTCAAGTCGCCCAGCTTCGCGACCATCGCCGCTGCGATCGCCGCCGCCGGTTTCTACGTGATCACCCGCACCGTGTCCGAGAATGCGCTGTGGGACACCATCACAGCTCTGGGCATGATGATCTGCTTCTACTACGGCATCACAGCACTGGCCTGCGTTTGGTTCTTCCGGGCCGAGGCATTCCGCGGTGCGCGTTCGTTCTTCTTCAGGTTCCTGGCGCCCTTGCTGGGAGGCGTGATCCTGTTGGTCATGTTCGTCAAGACGGCCATGGACTCAATGGACCCGGAGTATGGTTCAGGCTCCTCTGTGGGCGGCGTGGGGCTGGTGTTCGTCCTGGGAATGGGCGTGATCCTGCTGGGCGTCGTGATCATGCTGGTGATGTACAGGGTGCGGCCAGAGTTCTTCAAGGGCAAGGTTCTGACCCGGGCGTAGCCTCGCGGGAAATGGACGCCGCGAAGGCGAGCACGGCAGCGGAGAAGTCCAGTACGTCCGGCGCTGCACGCTGGCTGTGACCACCACGGTCCTCGTGGAGCAGCCAGGCCCGGCCCCCGCGTTCGCGGATTCCGGTAACAACCTCGACGGCGGCTCTGTTGTCCACGCGTTCGTCACGCCCCAGGAGGCAGCACAGGAGGGGCGGAAGCGCGGCGGCGGAGCCAAGTCCGCCCACCACATGAACCGGGGAGTAGGCCGCCCGATCATGGTCAGAGCACTCCCCGTCGGCGCCAAACTCGTGCAGCCATTGCTTTCCCAAGCCATGGCGGTGAAGGTCCACGGTGTCCAGCAACGGAGCCACGGCCACCACTCCGCCGAATGAGGCAGGGGACAGGAGGGCTGCTGCCGTGACCACCAAGCCACCATGCGAGGCCCCGAACGGCACGGTCTGCCTAGGTGTCGTCCAACCGGCCGATGTAAGGAATCCGGCCAGGTCGATGAGGTCCTGGATGGTCCGCATCTTCCGTGGACCCCGGCCCGCCTCATGCCAGTCCCGGCCCATTTCCCCGCCCCCACGTAGTTGCGCAGCCACGTACACCCCGCCGCTCTCCAGCCACGCCGGCACGCTGGGTTCGGCCTCGGTCCTGTGTGTCACGCCAAAACCGCCGTAGCACGTGAGAATCAGGGGCAGTGGCCGCGCCGGGAGGCCGTCCGGCCCAAGGTCTGAAGCCCGTGCGGAGATGACCAGGGGGATGCCGACGCCGTCACTCGCCACCGCTGTGACCCTCTGATGGAGTATGTTGCCGCTGGGGTCTCTGGAACTTTCGTTCGAGCGCACCGGTTCATCCACACAGAAAACCCCCGATGGACGTTCCGGGGAGGCCGTCTGGAGCCAGAGGTCAGTGCCATCGGCATGGGGTTGGATGGCGAAGGATGAGACGTATTCGGCTGGGGATAAACGGTACACGGGGCGGCTATCCAGTGTGACTGTGGTGCCGTGGTGGTCGGAGGCCAGTTCCACGCGGATCCCGCCGGCGGGCGCGGCGGTGGGATGCCAGGCCCCTGACTCCAACTCCCACTCTCTTGTCCCGGTCCCCGGGTTCTTCGCCGCCAGTCGGAGATTCCCCTTGGCGCGCGTCAGCGAGAGCCGGCTGCCCGTGGTGCTGCCAAGATCCGTTGGAAACGGGAGCTCCTGGGGGTGACCGGCGTCGAGCGGGCAATGCATGATCTGCTGGCAGGGCGGCTTGCCGGTCAAGACCCAGATCCCGCCACCGTCTGGCTCCCAAACCGGCGCAGCGTACCAAGCCGTCGCGCCCGGGATGTGGACCGGCTGCGTCCCGGCAGCGAGGATCCAGGTTTCCGCTAGTTCGCTGGCGGAGGTGCTCAGCAAGGCCGCGATACGCGTTCCGTCAGGGGAGATGGTGAATCCGCGGACAATGGTGCCCGGTGCCGTGGGGAGCCGGACGCCGGGCGGCGCAGCCACACCCGGGTGGGCCCGGCGAACATTCCAGGCATCCCGTAGCCCGGCCTCGGCTGCCAAGTGCAAGGACGCAAACGCTTCGCCCGGCCCGCGCCAAAGAAAGGCAGCCTGTCCGCCGGCGAACTGGGGGAGCCCTTGGCGGGGTGTGGAGTCCCAGCGTTCCAGGAGGGAACGGAAATGCGGCCGAAGTCCTCTGCCAGGAACGGCCTCCTCGAGGGTATTCACCGTCCCACCGTGTCGCCCGGCGCTGCGTCCACAGCAGATACCCAAGCGAGGTGGCCGCCGTCGTGCAGGGGACTGCCCAGGGTGATGGTGCGCAGGGGGCTACCGGCCGCTGATGTGTCCACTACGTGCAGTTCGCCATGTCCACCGCGGGTCACGGCGACGAGTTCCGAGGACGGTGAGGCGGCAATGGCGCGTCGTTCGGCGTCGTCCCAGGGTTCATTGCCGGGCCGTGGGGCGCCGTCCATGCGGGGGAGATCCCACGTGCCCCGCAGCGCCGGTGGGCCTGCCTCCAGCGGTCCAAGGTGGTGCACCGAAAGCACGTCGCCCTCCGGATGGACGCGGGCGGTCGCGATGCCGTTGGCAGTCAGCGCGAAACGGAAGACCAACCCCTGGCCCAGTGGTGTGGTCTGCGTCAGCCCGGTATCCAGGTTGTGCACCCACAAAGTGTTGCCCCATTGGGCCCAGTCTCTGGGCTCCCCGCCACCGTGGCGAAGGACGGCCACCAGGACACGCCGCCCCGGGCAGAAGCGCAGGAAGTAGGCGCGGCCGGGAGCATCCCACGCGATGGCCTGGAGGGCCTCCGGCTGCGGCTTGCGGATGTCGAAGCGTTCCAGGCCCTGGCCCGTGGCCACGAACATGGTGCCCGTGACGGGATCGAAGGCGTCGCCGTGGCCGTCGGGGGAGGCCTCAGCCCGCAGCCCTTCCATGGGCGGGCAGTGCACTCCTTCGGCCAGGATCCGCTCCACGCTGAAGGATTCGATGCCGCCGGGTTCGCGGTGACGCACGACGGCGGCAGGCCCCTCTGGCGTTTCGCCCACCACGACGCCAGGCTCCCCCGCCCTGGTGCGGATGCGGCGTGAGGTGGGTCCGCCGTCGGACTCCAGGTCCACAACCGTGAGGAGATCGCTCCAAGGTTCCCAGGAGACACCAAGCCCGGTGGTGACGGCAATGAAGCGGCCCGAGGGGTCGCAGGCCAGGTGCTCACCCGGGATGGCCACGGGAATGGTGCGGAGCGGGGTGTTGGTGAAGGCATCGGCGATGACCAGGGCACCTCCGGCGTCGTCGATGAACGCGCATCGTCCGCCTCCCAACGGCAGGAACCCGGCGTGCTCCGCCAGGACCACGGAGTCCAGGCGGCGCTGGACTGCCCCGGTGACCGGATTCAGGAACTGTACGTTGCCCGCTTTTTGGTCGGCGACCACCAAAACTTCGGAGTTCATTGGCTCTCCCTTTCACTTAATTTGAGAATGGTTCTCATTAACTATAGTGTGACGTTGTCGCCGCAACAGCGGAGGCAACCACCACCACCGAAAGGAGACCAACCATGGAAAAGACCACGGTTTTGGTTGAAGTTGAAGAGACCGAGCAGCTGGCACACCTGTCGGCAACGCACTCGAATGCACTGGTCGAGAACCCGTTCGACTAGTCACTAAGCCAGGGGGTGGGGGCGCCGGCGCGCCCACCCCCTTAGCTCCACCCCCGCAACTCTTGGAAGGAACCATGGGCACCGCAATAGACAGCTTTGACGTCGCGGGAAGATCAACCATCCGCAGCGGTGACGGCGCCTTCTTTCATCTCCCACCCTCGGCAGGCAGTGGCCAGAACCTGGCGACAGGCATCAGCGACGAACTGCTGCAACGCCGCCAGGCTGGTGCGCGTCCCCTCGCCGGACGGGAGCGAATCGGGCTGGTAGCCCCCGAACCCGTTGCTGCCGCACTCCTGCCGGTGTTCCACGAGGCCGGGGTTGACCTGACGGCGGGTGACGACAGGGAGCCCGGCTCCGTAGGACTCCTCCTCCACCTGGCAGCTACGCCCGCCGAGCGGAACCGCTTTGAGGCGCCGGGGGGCCCTGCGGCCGTGCTCCGCTTCTACGGAGAAGGCGACCTGGTCTTCGTAGATCCGCTGTCTCTTGAACCGGCAGACCCAACAGGGTGGCAGGTACTCCGGCGCAGGCTCGCAGCCTCACCGGCCGCCGCCGAACTGAGGGCCTGGCTGGATACGCCCGCTGCTGCCGCGGACTTCGCTCCCCAAGGGGTAGCCATGGACCTGCTCACGGCCAGACTGCTCACCATCATCACCGCTTGGCAAAGGAATTCGCCGTCACTTGCCGCTCACCGCCGTACGCTCTGGCGGCTGGACACCCTGACGTTGGCAGCCAGCGAACATCCCGTTCTGCCCTTCCCGGAACCCGCCAGCCTGGGCGAGGGCTTGCGGGCCCCGCTGCGATGAGACCCGCCACTGCCCCGGATTACCTGGACATCACCGCTGACGACGGCGTTCGGCTCACCGCAGACCACTACCGCGCACCGGCGGAAGGGGAAGCCCAAGGGGCGGTCCTGATCCGGACACCCTACGGCCGGACCCAGTACGCGGCCCAAGCCCACGCCTGGTGCCGTGCCGGATACGACGTAGTGGTACAGGACGTCAGGGGGCGCTACGGGTCCGCCGGCGCATGGAATCCCTATGACAAGGAGGGCGCGGACGGAGCTGCAACCGTCCGCTACCTCGCCGGGAACGGGTTGCTCAGGGGCCCCCTCATTCTGGCTGGAGCCTCCTATGATGCCCACTGCGCAGTTGAAGCAGCACGGGTTCTGGAGAAGGAACGGGCTCCGGAGGAAACACGGCGTCCGGTGGCAGCCGCTCCCAAACCCCTGGCCGTGGTGGCGATGGTGCCGGCGCTGGGCCTCTGCGAAACAGCCAGAGAACCCGATGGCACACCGCGCCTGCGGGACCGGATTGGTTGGTGGCACCAGCACGGTTTCGGTAAGGAGTCCGGCCACCCTTTACCTGCCGCAGAGCTCCGGCGGATATACCGGCAGGCTGAGGAGCGCGGGATGGACTGGATGATTCACAACCTCATGGATGACGCCACGTATGGTCCGGGGTCCACCGCTGGTTGGAAGCGGCTCTGGGACGCCACACCAGCCGACCTTCACGCCCTTTATGGCCAGCTGAACACGCCGCTCCTGATGATTTCGGGACAACGGGACTTCTTTGTTGCCGAAGCTGCGAACCTGGTGAGGGCCTGGGGCAGCGCAGCACCGCGGACCTTGGTGGAAACCCTTTGGGGACCATGGGGACACCGACTCGCCAACGACCTCGGCGCCGGAGCCGCCGCAGCACTCCGCCAACAGGGTGGCCTGATGGCCCGGATCAAGGACTTTCTGGCTGCCGCCAGCGGCTGGGATCCAACCGGCGCCCAGCCCGGGCCCCTTGGAGACCGCCGCCCACCAGTCCTCCAGTGGGAACCCGGCGACCAGCCACACACATGGCACTGGGCGCCTGCGACCCCCGAGACGTTGCCGCACCACCTGAACAACCACGGAGAATCATGACCACAACAGCCGAAACCCTGGGCCTGCTTCCCTTGCACACCTTGGTGGACGAGCAGACAGGGATCATCCGCAGGGTCCGTCCCGTTCTCACCCCGGAGAACGCCCCACCCGCATACACGTCCATGACCGCGGAGGTATCGAACGCGCGGTGGCTGGGAGACTGGCCCGCCGACCGCGTTTCACTGGGCACCACGTTCGGCGACAGCCGACAAGCCTGGATCGCGGCCGTCGCCGAAGGCATGGAACGGTACTGCGGCAACTTCATTCCCGCGGACCTCCCGGACCACCACTACTTCACCGGGACGGCCCATGAGCTGACGGCGTCAGGCCGGGCCGCCGTCGGGCTTGAACAACTGCCGCGATTCGCGGACTGGCAGCTGGAGCGTGCGGCATTCCCCTACCGGGACCTCGACGCCGACACTCCCGCGCTGTGGACAGCATGCAGGCGGGAATCGGACAGCTCGGAGGTGTGGCTTCCTGCGAGCCTTACCCTCCTGAACTGGCGGCAACGGCGCTTCCGTGACCTCCCGCGGATCCATCATCTGAACTACGCGGGGATCGCCACCGGGCAGGGCCGCGCTGATGCCACGGACAGGGCGGTGCTGGAAACCATCGAACGCGACGCCCTGGAACTGTGGTGGCATTTGGACGGTCCCACCCGCGGTATCAGGCCGGAGAGTGTTCCCGGACTGGTGGACGCCATGGCCGGTTGCCGGCTGCAGTACTGGGTGGTGGAAATGCCCAGTGAGTTCGCACCCTGCATGGCGGCCCTGGTGTTCGATCCGGACACGGGGCTGTACGCCGCCGGATTCTCCTGCAAGAACGAACCCGCTGAAGCGGCACGCAAGGCAGTCCTGGAGGCTGTCCACACGTGGATCTACTCCCAAGGTGCCACCGACGCTGATGGTTGGGTGTTCCAAGCGGTGGAGGCAGGGCTCATGGCCAAGGGGCTGTACTTGGAACACCGTGAAGACCGTCAATACCTGGACGACGTGGGGCCCGGATTCGGTTCAGTCCGCGACCTCGGTGCGCATGTTCAGGTGTGGCTTGATCCCCGGACACACGTCCTCGCGGAACGCTTCACCAAGCCCGCAGGTGGGCTGGTGGACATTGCTGCCGTGGATGACGTGTCCATGCCGGAGCTCTACAGGCGGCTGGAATCGGCCGGCCACACCGTCTATACCCGTGAACTGACCACTCCCGACGTCGCGGCGACCGGCCTGAGTGTTGTCCGCGCCGTGGTGGGAGGGCTGGTCCCCAACGCGCCGGCCGCTTTCGCCTACCTCGGCTGCCCCAGGTTCACCACAGCGGCGTTGGAGCGCGGGTGGCGTGAAACGGCGCCGGCCCTGCCCGAGGACTTCACCCTCACCCCACCTCCCCACATGTAATGGACGTCCCCCACGTACTCCTAGCCCCAGGATTTGCCCGCGCCTGGAGCCACGAGGTTCCCGGTCCCGTGCAGCCGCCCGGCCCTCAAGGTTCCCCGGCGTCCGGCACAGTTGAGAGCCCGCGGCATGATGGGCTCCCGGTGGCTGCCATGCTGCGGGCCATCTGGTGGAGCGAGGACTTCCACCCGAATCCCGCCACCGGCCTGCCCGGGAAGGTGCGGAAACGCCCAGTGCCGTCGGCCGGCGGGTGCTACCCGGTGCAACTGCGGGTCCTCTGCGGGGAAGGCTGCGACGTGCCGCCCGGAACATACGTGTTTAACGGCACCGGCTTCAACGGCAGCGGCGGTGAGTTGCTCCGCCTGCGGAACCACGACGACGGTACCCCACCCCAAGGGGGTCTGCGGGCACCCGCGCGGGGCGCCGTCGTCGTGCTGACCGTGCTGCCGCAGCGCACCCTGGCAAAGTACCACCACCGTGCGGGTCCGCTGCTGATCGCGGATACTGCCTACGCGGCGGTGGCCTTGGTTCACCATGCCGCTGCCCGGGGTGTGGACGCCCGGTGGGATGCCGTGGCACCCCGCCCTTGGCCCGGCTCTGTTCCGGAGTTCGGGCTGGCTACGGTCTCTCTGGGAGTGTCCCCGGCGAGGTGCCAGCAGCCCCGTCATGACCGGATCGCCGGGGTTTCGGAGGCGCAGCTGGCTGCCCGCAGGAGCTGTGGGTTATCCCGCTTGCGTGCCCGCCCGGCCGCCGACGCAGGCCGGGTGGTTGGGGAACTCCTGGACCGTTCCCTCCTTTCCTTCCCGCAGCCAGCCCCTTCGTCCTGCCGTGCCCGGGTCCTGTCCGCGGAGTCGCTCCGTGATCCGGAACTGGCCGATCGATGTGCCGGGCAGTCCTGGGTCAGGAGCCTCGACGCCCTGTTGGTTTTCGAGATCCTGGGCACGCCAACCCCGGCTGCCATGTGGTGGACCGCCACGTTGGCCGCTCATATCCTCTACACCGCGCTTGGCGCGGACCTGCCCCTGGAATTTCGTCCGGTGGGCGGTTGGACCGGCTCCCGCTGCGGCTGGACCACACTCCATGGGCTGGGCGTAGCAATCCGGAAACCACTCACCACAAACCACGAAAGGGCCGCGAATGCTGGTCAATAAGAGGCTCTTCCAGATGACGGGTGGGCACCGCGGCCGGCTGGCTGGAGTGACAGCCCTGCTCTGCGTCACCACGGCGAGCTACTGGTTGCAGGCGTGGTTCCTGGCTCAGGCCCTGGCGGCGCTGGTGGTTCTGGTGCGGGTTCCCGGAAACCCCGACGGCGGCACGTACGTGCCGCTGGCTCCCTACCTTGCCGGGGTTCTCGCCTGTGGCCTGGGGCGCCTTGTGATCCAGCAGTTCCACGCCCGGCTTGCCAGTTCTTTGGGCTCCGGGGTGCGGTTGCAGGTACGACGGAAGTTGGCCGACAGCCTGCTCCAGCCCGAACGACTCAGGGATACCTCGGACCGCGGCGGAGCCCGGCGGCTGGCCCTGAGCGAAGGTGTGGACGGAGTGGACAGCTACATCAGCCAGTACATCCCCCACGCTTTCCAACTGCAGATAGTGGTGCCCGCGCTTCTTGTCTGGATCGCGTGCCTGAATCCCTTGCTGGCACTCGCCTTGGCCCTTGCCGTGGCCGTGGCTGTTGGTGCGCCGAAGCTCTGGGGAAAGGCCTTGGCGAAACGCGGAAAGCAGCACTGGGACAGTTACGAGGCACTCAGTGCCGACTTCCTGGAGGCCCTTCAAGGGATGCGGACCCTCAAGATCCTTCACGCGGTTCCCCGGACCAGGGCGCGGCTCCATAACAGGTCCCAAGAGCTTCATAAAGCAACCGTGTCCACCATGCGCACGTCCCTGGTGGACACGGCGTTGGCGGACTTCGGAATCCAGTCAGGGATGCTGGCCGCCGCCGCGCTGGCCGCATACGCAGCGCTGGGGCAGCGGCCGTTGCCCGGACCGGAGACTGCGGCGATCACGTATTTCCTGCTGATGCTCTCGTCGGAAGTTTTCAGGCCGGTACGGGATCTTGCACGGCAATGGCATGCCGGGTATCTGGGGCTCTCGGCCTTGGGCAGTATTGACGCGGCGGGAGGCGCGGACGCCCGCGGCGATAGCACGCTGACGGGCGAGGGGCAGGCGCGTTCCGCGCAAGGAGACCCTTCCGCGCCCGGGATGCGCCCCGGCGTCGTGCCTCCCGGTCGTCTCACTCTGCAGAACGTGAGCTTCCGATACTCAGCTGCGGACCCCTGGGTTCTGCGGGATGCGTCGGCGGAGATCCAGCCCGGCGGCCTCACCGCGCTGGCGGGGGTGTCAGGGGCGGGGAAGAGCACACTGTTCGATCTTCTGCTGGGTTTCCTGCCGGCGGGGGAGGGCCGCATCCGCCTGGACGGTCAACCACTCAGCCCAAGTGACGTCAGCGTGGTCTCACAGCGCAGTTACCTCTTTCCGGGGACCATCCGGGAGAACCTCCGCGTGGTGGCGCCTGCAGCTACGGAGGTGGAAATCCAGCGTGTCGTGGAGATTGCCGGCCTGGCAGACGATCTGCGGCAGTGGCCCCACGGGCTGGACACTGTGCTGTCCGAAGGGGGCGGATCCGTCTCGGGAGGCCAGCTCCAACGGCTTTCGATTGCACGGGCACTCCTGGTGGACAGGCCGGTTCTTCTCCTGGACGAGCCAACGTCCGCCCTCAATACCGAGCTCGCAGGACAGGTGTTGGAGGGGCTTCGCCGCGAAGCCGGACGCCGGATTGTGCTCATGATCGCCCACCGGCCCGAGGCCCTCGCTGCCGCGGACACCGTACTCCGCCTGGCAGACGGCCAACTCCACACACAGCAACAGGAAGCAGCCACGCTATGAGCCTCACCGCACGCACACCCCGCAACCCGCTCCTGGGCCTGGTTCCGCACATGTCCGGCGAGTGGGCAGGGATCGTGTGGACCGCGGTTGTGGGCATCCTGAACAACCTGGCCCTCATTGTCCTTGCTGTCGTGGGCTCCTACGTTGTGGCGCTGGCTGTGATGAGGCAAGAGCCCGCAGCCGCCGAATGGTGGGTCGCCGGGGTGGCGGCCGTGGTGTTCAGGGCGGTGCTGACGTGGCATGAGATGGACATCTCGCACAGCATTGCGTACCGGATCCTGGCCGCGCTGCGCATGGCGCTCTTTGACGGTTTCGCGCGCGGCGTCCCTTCCCGCACGCCGGACCAGCACACCGGAAAACTCGCCGCCACGGCCATGGGCGATGTTGAAAAGCTGGAGTTCTTCTACGCCCACACGGTTGCCCAGCTGGCTGGCTCCGCAGTGCTGTTCGTGGCCGGGGTGGCTGCGGTGTGGCCGCTGGGGCCGGGCCTGGCCGTGGCCTTGCTGCTGGGGTTCGTGGCGCTGGTGGCGGTGACGCTCCCGGGATTGCACCGGGGCGCCGTGCTGGGGGCGAGGGTGCAGGAGGCCAGATCCGGGGTGTCGGTACTCGCCGTGGACCTGCTGGCCGGCACCCGCGAGATCCTGGGTTTCGGACTGCGGGAGCACGCGCAACGCCAACTAAAGGAACAGAGCCTGGCAGTGGATGCCGGCCAGCGCAAGCTCAATTCCTTCCTTGCCTTGGCAACGTCCTTGCGCGAGCTGTGTGTCCTGGGCACCGTGGTGGCGGTCTTCGTCGCCGCCATCTCACAACCCGGGCTGGATTCTGTATGGTTGCCCGCCCTGGTTGCCGGCACTCTGACTCTCCTGGCTCCAGTGGCCGAGGGCGTTGCCACCGTAACCCAGCTCCAGCCGCACCGTGCCAGCGCCCAGCGCGTTGGGGAGGGCATCAGCCTGCCCTCGGCCGCAAAAGTTTCGGGGCCCCTCGTGGAGTTCAACCCCCAAGGGCCGCTGGGTCTGGAGGTCCGGAACCTGCAGTTCACGTACGACGACGGCGCGCCGGCTTTGCGCGCGACGTCCCTGTCCGTGGCGCCCGGCGAGCATGTGGGGATCAGCGGCCCATCCGGTGCAGGAAAGACCACGTTGGCCCGGTTGTTGGTGCGCCTGTGGGTGCCGGATTCGGGGAGTATCTCGCTTGTGTCGCGCAGCGGGGAGTCCGTGGACGCCTGGGCCGTGGACGAGGCGTCGTTCCGGCGTATGGTCACGTTGGTGGAGCAGGACGCCCCGGTTTTCCATGGTTCCGTCCTGGACAACATGCGCCTGGCCCAGCCCACGGCAACTGAAGCCGACGTCCTGTCAGCCTTGGACCTGGCCGGGCTTCCGCTCGCTGGCGAACGATGGGCGGATGGCGTGGATACTGTGATCGGCGAGCAAGGGGTGAGCCTGTCCGGTGGTGAGCGTGCCCGCTTCTGTTTGGCGAGGGCCCTGCTGATCAAGCCGAAGATTTTGGTGCTGGATGAAACCACAGCCAGCCTGGACCCTGCCTCGGAGCGTGCCTTGGTGGAGGCTGTTGCTGCAATCGCCGGCGACACCACGGTAATCACCGTGTCCCACAGGGAGTCCACCCTGGCCGCATGCCACCGGCGGGTGCAGCTGGGCTAGCTTCCCGCTCCCGCTTCCCCCGCCCGTCCTCTCGGGCGGGGGAATTGGAGGGCTTAGAACGCGTCGGGGTGGAGGCCCTTGGCGATCTGCTCCACGGCGCGGAGGTTGCCCCAGGTTCCGGGCATGACGTCATCGGAGTCGACGGCCACCAATCGCTGGTTCTTCACTGCGTCTACCTCAGGGAACTTCTCCTGAAGGAAGGTGCGGGTGGCGTCCTCGTGGGCCTTGTCCAAGGTGGTGAACACGATGACCTCGGGGTTCTTCTGTACAAGTGTCTCTGGAGAGATCATGGCAGAGAAGAACGTGGCGAAGGCTTCATCGGACGGGCTGAAGAGGTTCTCGCCACCGGCAGTCTTGATCATGTCGTACTCGATTCCCGCCCCGATGGCCGCAATGGAGTTCCCCTCAACAAACAGCTCCACCACGGTGGGCTTCTCTTTGCCTTCCACCTTTGATGCAACCGAAGCCAGCATCTCAGCTGCTTCCGTCCGAACGGCTGACGTACGCTCACCCGCGCCAACCACAGCGCCGATGTTCTCGATATCCGTGAGGATGTCCTTGACCTCGGCCTTGCTCCGGCGTTCCATGCAGCCCGCCGTTGCTATGTAGGACTCAGCGCCTGCAGCTTTGAGTTGTTCGATGCTCGCAAAGCCCTGCTCGGCAGTGAATTCATACGCTGTGGGGGAGTAGACGAAATCGGGGTTGGCGCCCAACAGGACTTCGCGCGACGGCGGCATCTGATCACTCAACTGCTGCACGTTACCGCGCTCTTTAAGTTCCGGCAGCAGCTCGCTGCCTTTGCTCTGTGCCTCAGCCACTACCTTGTCCGCGGCGCCCAGCTTCACCAACAGCTCGGACTGTCCGGGAGTCATGGCCACCACCCGCTGGGGCACGGAGGTGAAGGTCAGGGTGCGGCCGCAGTTCTCGATTGCTCCCGCGGGCTGCGCGGCGACACCGGCGTTTTCCTTGGCAGGTGTTTGGCTGACTGCTTGACCGCAGCCGGACAACAGCATTCCGCTGAGTGTCATCACGCTCAGGACCGCAGCGGTTTTGGGCAGGGTGGATTTCTTCATGTGTGTGCCTCCAGTTGGGTTGTATCGGGTGATGGGTACGTTCAATGGCGGGCGGCGGAGAAGTCCGCATCCTGGCTGGGTGGGGGCGTCTGTTCCGGCGTCTTCGCTGCAATGGCGATCAGCGCCCGCCCGGTCAAAGGATGCTCCAGCGTCCGGGATTCAACACCGAAGCAGCGGCGGACCAGTTGGGAGTCCAGCAGCGTTGACGGCGGACCGAAAGCCTGCAGCCGCCCGGACTGCAGCACTGCCACCTGGTCACAGAATTCAGCCGCCAGGTTCATGTCATGCAGGGCGGCCAGCACGGTCCTTCCCCGCGAAGTGACCAGATGCATGAGCTCCAGTTGGAAGGCGACATCGAGGTGGTTGGTAGGTTCATCCAGGACCAGGACCGGTGCTTCCTGAACGAGTGCCCGCGCCAGCAGGACCCGCTGCTTTTCCCCGCCGGACAACCCCGCAAAGTAGCGGTCCGTCAGGGAGGAGGCTCCGACGTCGAGCATTGCTTGGTGGACGAGGTGGTGATCCCGGTCTGAATCCGCACCAAACCCGCGCTGATGCGGGGCGCGGCCCAGCATCACAACCTCGCGGGCCGTCATGGGAAAGTCCTGACTGGATTCCTGGGCCATCACGGCCACGCGGAGCGCGGCCTGCCGGGAGGTAAGGGCGCGGACATCCCGGCCGCCTATGGTGACGGTCCCCGAGGTGGGTTTGTTCACCCGGTACAGGGCACGCAAAAGAGTGGATTTGCCGCATCCGTTGGGCCCCAGAATGCCAACCACGGAGCCGCTGGGTGCAGTAAAAGTGACGTCGTGAACCACCGGAGTGCCGCCAAGGGCGATGCTGACGTTGAGGAATTCCACCTTCATCGTTTGATGCCACCCCGTACAGCGCCGTTGCCGCGCATGAGCCACAGGAAGAAGGGCGCTCCGACGGCAGCGGTGAGGATGCCCAAGGGAATCTCGGCCGGTTGCGCCACCGTGCGGGCCAGCAGGTCAGTGAGCATGAGGAAAAGGGCCCCGCCAAAGATGGTGACGGGCAGCATGCGGCGGTGATCGGAGCCCACCAGCATGCGCGCGGCGTGCGGCACCACCAAGCCAACAAATCCGATGCCGCCGCACACGGCAACCGTGGTGGCAGTCAGTAACGCCGTGGCCAGCAAGAGGGTCCGGCGCAGCGATTCCACGTTGACGCCCAGGGCCGTGGCCGTTTCGTCGCCGGCCAGGAAGGCGTTCAGCGCGCGGGATCGGAACATCGCGAAGACGCTGATGGCCACGAGTGCCACGCCCGGCAGCAGCAGTTGCGGATAGGTGGCTGCGGAAACGCTGCCCAACAGGAAAAACAGCACACTGTAGACGTTCTGGGCGTCGGTGGTGATGGTCAGGAAGTTGGTGATCGCGGAGAGGAGTGAGCCCAACGCCACGCCTGCCAGGATGAGCCGGGAGGGTGCAATCACGCCATCCTGTTTCGCGAGCAAGTACACCAGGGCCGTCGCCGCCGCAGCTCCCGCGAATGCCGACGCGTTCAAGCCCAGCCCGCCCACCGCCGTCGAGCCTGCCACGATGGCCAGAACGGCTCCCACTCCCGCCCCGGCTGAAACACCCAGAATGTAAGGCTCGGCGAGTGGGTTGCGGACGTTCGCCTGGAGCAGGGCTCCGGCCAGCGCGAGGCTGGCCCCGGCAATGCCGGCCAGGAGCGCCCGGGGGAGCCGGAAGCTCCACACGGCTTGGTCCTGGGACACGGTGAGCGAGCCGTCCGACATCCATGGCAGGCCAGGGATCAAGTGCCCGGCCATGATCCGCAGCGATTCCAAAAACGTTGTTTGCAGCGGCCCGGTGCTGCCCGAAACCACCAGAAGCACAACGATTCCGAGCACCAACATTGGTGTCAGCAACCGTTCAAGCACTGACCTGCGTGGGCGGGCGGGGCCGGCTGATGGGGCGGGGCGGTTGCCGCTGACTGGGCGTTCGAGGTCAGCGGTCATGGAGGAGTCCAATCACGCCCTGACACTATCTTAAATGAGAATGATTCGCATATATGTGGTTGCCGGGTTGGTACTCAGTGCCCGTGTTGTCGGTGGGATTGCTGTTGAGTGTTACCTCGGCGCGGGCACTCCGGCAGCGGGGACCCCTGCAGCGCGCTCAGCTTCTTCGAGCGCCTCTGCGAGGCGTTCGACGGCGGCCCGGTAGTCAGTTCCAGCCGTCACCTTGCAGTATTCGGCCTCCCGCATGGCCCGGGTGAGCGCAGCAGTCTCCGCTGACCTCACGTCCGTCATGGCGGGGAAATCGATGGTGCGTGCGGGGTCCAGTTCATACCGGCTCCACTGCTCCAGGACGTACTCGTGGCGGGCGGCGTCGTCGGCAAAACCGGCACGACGGCGGGGCTCGGCGGCGTGGATCCGTTCCACTTTGCGGATGCTGACCAAGGTTGCTGCCGCCGTGGCGAGGCCGATGGAAATCATGATGAGCCCTGCCGGCGGCCATTGCACCGCGGGGACCAAGATGGCGGGCGCCACCACGACGAGCCCGCCGAACACGTCCCAAAAAAGCCCGTCCGGCTCCGCGCCGCGGCCGTAGGTCAGTTTCCTGTGCAGGACATACGTGGTTGCTGCGGTTGCGAGAACCAGAGCAACACCCCACAGGAGCATCATGGCGGGCATCGGACCACCTCCAGGCGAATTCGCTGCTTTGCCTTCAGTATGCGGCAGTGCCCGCGTTGGCGCGAGGGGTCATGTTGCCCCGGGGCGTAGCCTAGGCACCATGAGACTGAAAATGTGCAGCATCCACGTCAAAGACCCGGCAGCAGCCCATGTTTTCTACACGGAGACGCTGGGTTTCGAGACCTTGATGGCCATGCCCGAGTACAACCTCTTCATCATCAAGGATCCCGGAGCGGACAACAGCACGTCGCCTGGCCTGCTGCTGGAACCCAGCGACAATCCCATCGCCTCGAACTACATGAACGCCCTGCACGAGTCCGGGCTGGCGGCCATTACGTTCGGGGTGCCTGATGTCCAGGCCGAGTACGAGCGCTTGCTGGCTGCCGGTGTGACCTTCCAAGGCGAGCCCACCGAGGATCCCTCAGGCGTCAGTGCGGTTTTCGACGACGGGTGCGGCAACTTCATTCAGCTTCACCAAGACTGAGCTTAAACAGTTGTGGCCGGGACCATTGGTCCCGGCCACAACTCAGACAGACTTAAGCGTGGTCGCGCTTGGAGGTCTTCGGGGCGTCGCGCTTTGCGGCGGCGTTGTCCCGGGCTTCCTTGGTGGCGGCCTTCTTGGCGGCTTCGTCCTTGACCCGCTGGGCTTCGGAGCGGACGGCAGCGTGGGTGGCGCGCTCGGTGACCAGCCACTGCGGCGGAGCCTGCAGCAGCTCGGTGATTTCCGCCGTCGTGAGCGCATCTTCAACGCCGCCGCGGGCGAGGCCGCTGATGGAGACGTTCAGCTTCTGCGCGACGACCGGGCGGGGGTGCGGGCCGTTCCGGCGAAGTTCGGCGAGCCATTCCGGGGGATTGGCCTGGAGTTCGGCGAATTCGTCACGGGTGATGGACGAATCCTGGAACTCTTGGGGTGTAGCGGGCAGGTAGATGCCGAGTTTCTTGGCAACTGTTGCCGGCTTCATGGACTGGGAGTTCGAGGACGTCATGCTTCAAGGGTATCTGGCCGGTACTGTGAGTGTGTGCCAGACGCTGAAGATTCCGCCGAAACAACCGGGCCCCTTGCCGGCCTCCGCTTCGCCTACGTTGCGGGTGTGACCCCTGGGAAATGGATCCGACGGTGGGAAGAGCGCATGCCCAACTTTCCGTTGCACTCGTTCATGTCCGACGACGACGCCCAGGTTTCGGTGTTGCATGACGGTTCCGCTGACCTGAGCTTTGTTCGGTTGCCTGTGGACCGTGAAGGCCTGAACGTCATCCCTCTTTATGAAGAGCAGCCAGTGGTGGTCGCTCCCAAGGGGCACGAGATCTCCGTGTTCGAAGAGGTGGCCCTTGAAGATCTTTCCGACGAGAACTTCCTCGACATTGAGGAAATGGGCGGGCCGGACATGGCCCTCCAGGTTGTCGCGTCCGGTGCTGGGCTGGCGATCCTGCCAATGTCAGTTGCACGGCACTTGAACGCCAAGGACACCGTCATGCGCCGCCTGACCGGCGCTCCCGGGACGCAGATCGGCCTGGCTTGGCTGGTTGGAACCGACAGTCCCGTGATCGAGGAGTTCATTGGAATTGTGCGTGGGCGGACCGCGCAGAGTTCACGCCAACCCTCGGCCCAGCAGGAGAAGCCCAAGAAGGAACCCAAGCCCGACCGCCGCGGGGGAGGCCCCAGGAAGCCTGCAGTCGCGCAGCGTTACGCCCCTAATCCTGACAAGGGCCGGGGCAAAGGTTCGCGCAAGAAGGGCAAGCGCTAGCTACGCGCCGTGAATTGCGGTCTGTTGCTGCTCTGAACGGTTGAGATAGGCCAGAAGAAGGTCGCCGGCCCGTTCCAGCTCACCAGCCTCCAGCGCTGAACAGATGCGCTCGTTTTCCGTGAGCCAGTCGCTGTAGAAGTGAGCATTCAGGGTGGCCTTGTGGAAGTAGAGGCGCATCTCGGCCAGAATCTGGGCCATGATCGTGTTCAGCCGGTTGCTCTCGGCGAGGGCAACAATCGCGCCGTGGAAATGCTGGTTGGCACTTCCCAAGCCTTCGTTGTCCCCGGCTGCCGCGGCCCGCTTACCCTCGTCGACGGCGGCCCTGACGGCGGCGATGCGTTCGGGTGAACCGCCCGCCCGGATGGAACTGACCTCAATCGCACGGCGAACCGTGTAAACGTCGTGAATGTCGCCTGCTTCAAGGGTGGCAACAAAAACGCCCTTATTGGGCTGGCGGAGGAGCAGCCGTTCACCGGCCAGCTCAGCGAATGCTTCGCGGACCGTGTTCCGGGAGACGCCCAGATCCTCGGCAATGGTGGCTTCGGTCAGCTTGGCCCCCGGGACCAGGAAACCTTCGGCCAGCTGGTAGCGCAGCTCTTCGGCGACTCTTTCGGCAACGGAAGGAACTCTCATGCGGACCCGGGCCCGCGCGCTGACAAGGCCAGCGGTTCCGTCTTTTTCCTGATCTGCACTGGCCATGACACCAAAATTACACGATTGCCCAAAACTCGGATCGCTGGATTGTTGAACAATCCAACAGATTGAGGCATTCTAGATGTAACGCACATCACGAGGCAGGGATCACATCATGGCAATCATCGACATGAACAGCGACGTCGGAGAGTCCTTCGGGCGCTGGACGCTCGGCGATGACGCAGCCATGTTCGAGTCGGTCTCCAGTGCAAACGTTGCCTGTGGATTCCACGCTGGGGACCCCAGCGTCATCCGCAGCACCTGCGAAAAGGCGGCGAAGGCCGGCGTCGTCATCGGCGCCCATGTTGGCTACCGCGACCTCGCTGGATTCGGTCGCCGCTTCATGGACATCCACCCCAGGGAACTGGCGGATGATGTGGTGTACCAGATTGGTGCCCTGCAGGCTCTGGCGGCCACCGCCGGTGCACGCGTCCAGTACGTGAAGCCCCATGGTGGCCTCTACAACGCGATCGTGAAGCACACGGCCCAGGCCCGTGCCGTCGTCGAAGCTGTGAAATCGGTGGACCCCAACCTCCCGATTCTCGGCCTCCCGGGGTCCGAAGTACTGCGTCTCGCCGAAGAAGCAGGTCTTCGAGGCGTCGCCGAGGCTTTTGCCGACCGTGCCTACAACCCGGATGGAACGCTGGTTTCCCGCTCACAGGCGGGCGCCGTTCTCCATGATCCGGCTGAAGTGGCAGAGCACGTCCTTCGCATGGCCACCGAACAATCCGTCAAGACCATTGATGGTTCCATCCTGAAAATCCGCGCAGAAAGCATTTGCGTGCATGGTGACTCGCCGGGGGCCGTTGCAATGGCCACCGCAGTGAAGTCCGCTTTGGGCGAGGCCGGCGTCACCGTCGGCTCGTTCCTCTAATCCGTTCCATTCAGGCCCAGCACTACATCCCTCACCCCCGGAGGAAACCATGACCAGCACCAACAAGGCAGCCAAGGCCGTGACAAGGAAGCCACCGGCCGGCGCCATCAAGGCGTACGTCGCCAGCCTCACCGGCACCTCGCTTGAGTACTACGACTTCGCCATCTACTCGGTGGCTTCGGCCCTCGTGTTCCCCAAGATCTTCTTCCCCGGCAATGACGAATTTGTCGCGTTGCTGCTCTCGTTCTCGGCCTTCGCAGTCGGCTACCTGGCCCGACCCATTGGCGGCGTCATCTTCGGCCGACTGGGCGACAAGATCGGCCGCAAGTACGTCCTGGTCTTCACGCTCGTCCTGATCGGTGTCGCAACTGTCCTGATCGGCGCTTTGCCCGACTACTCGGTGATTGGCGTCGCGGCTCCCACCATTCTCGTCCTGCTGCGCCTGGCGCAGGGCATTGGCGTTGGCGGCGAATGGGGCGGGGCTGTACTGCCCTCCAGCGAATTCGGCGATCCCAATAAGCGGGGTTTCTGGTCTTCCGCAGCACAGATCGGCCCGCCTGCCGGTAACCTCATGGCCAATGGTGTCCTTGCCATCCTGGCCGCCTCGCTGAGCGAAGAGGCCTTCCTCTCCTGGGGCTGGCGCGTAGCCTTCCTTGCCTCCGCGTTGCTGGTGGTGTTCGGCCTGGTCATCCGGCTCAAGCTCGAAGAAACTCCGGTGTTCAAGGCCATCCAGGCCCACGGTGATCGTCCCAAGGCTCCTATCAAGGAAGTCTTCACCACGCAGCCCAAGGCACTGGTCGCCGCAGCCCTGTCCCGAGTTTGCCCTGACATCCTTTACGCGCTGTTCACGGTGTTCGTCGCCGTTTACGCTACCAAGGAACTGGGCATGACAACGGGCAACGTCCTGTCCGCCATCCTGATCGGCTCCGCCTTCCAGCTCTTCCTGATCCCGTTGGCCGGCGCGTTGACGGACCGCTTCAACCGACGCTGGGTCTACGGCATCGCTGCAGCTGCGACCGCCGCCTATATCCCGCTGTTCTTCCTGATGATCCAAGGCAAGTCCGTAGCCATGCTGACCGTCGGTACGGTCATCGGCCTGGCCCTGCACGCCTTCATGTACGGACCTCAGGCGGCCTTCATCACCGAACAGTTCCCGGCCCGCCTCCGTTACGCCGGCAGCTCGCTGGCGTACACCTTGGCCGGTGTGATCGGCGGGGCCGTTGCACCCATCATCTTCACCGCTCTCTACGGCGCAGCAGGTGGCGGCTGGTATTTGATCGCTGTTTACATCCTCGTCGCTTCTGTTGTGACGATCGTTGGCATGCTCCTCGGTCGCGACCCCAAACCGGAAGAAGACGTCCGTTTGATGCAGGGGACGCACGCTCAGCCGGCGTCGTAGCGAAAAATGGAAACCGTGATGCACACAGCCACCGCAAAAAGGGTTCGTTCTGTCAGGCCTGTCGGTACCCGTGCCGTGCTCGCTGAACTGGATGGGCTGCAGGACGTATTGGCCCTGCAGGACATGCTCAACAAGTCCCCGCTGCAGGGACAAGTGGACGTTCTTGCCGCCGCCGAAACTGTCATGGTAGTGGGCGAGTCCGCAGCGGCCACCCGCGCCATCGGCACCCGGTTGCTCGAGCTGGAAATCACGGCTCCGGAAGTCACCGACTCCGGGCTGGTGGTCATCGAGACCGTATACGACGGCGACGACCTCGCCGACGTCGCGGAGCTCACCGGCCTGAGCGTGGACGGCGTCATAGCCGCCCATACCGGCCAGATCTGGACCGTTGCCTTCGCAGGCTTCGCACCAGGTTTCGGCTACATGGTGGGCGAGAATGAAGCACTCACGGTTCCCCGCCGCTCTTCCCCGAGGACAGCTGTCCCCGCTGGATCTGTAGCCCTTGGTGGCCAATACTCGGCCGTTTATCCCCGCAGTTCACCAGGCGGTTGGCAGTTGATAGGCCGGACCGGGGCGCGGATGTGGGACCTTGACCGTGCACAGCCTGCCTTGGTCCGCCCCGGTGACCGTGTGCATTACAAGGCCGTCCGCGAGGTTGTGACAGCCGGCGCACACCCGGCAGGGGATACCTCAGCCGGAGACTCCCAGGCCGGCGGCTCCGACAAGGAGCGCCACACTGAGTCCGGTCTTCGGATACTGAATCCAGGGGCGCTGAGCCTTGTCCAGGACCTCGGCCGCCGGGGCTTCGGTCCGCTGGGAGTGTCTGCTGCCGGGGCTTTGGACCGGGCATCGCTGCGCCGCGCCAACAGACTGGTGGGGAACGCTTCGTCGGCTGCGGCCATTGAGAGCGTCAACGGCGGCCTCACGGTCGAAGCAATCGGCGACCAAGTGATTGCCGTGGCGGGTGCGCCGACGACGCTGACCATCGAGTCGCCGTCGTGGGTTGATTCTGAAGGATCCGACGACGACGGCTACGTCCAGCCCGGCGCTCAGCGGACCGTCCCCATGGGCGCGCCCTTCGCACTGCTCGACGGCGAAGTGCTCACGGTGGGGGCTCCCAAGTCGGGATTCCGAAACTATGTGGCGATCCGTGGCGGCGTTGATGTCCCTGAGGTTCTGGGCAGCCGGTCCGCTGACACGATGTCCGGGATTGGTCCTGCTCCTTTGGCAGTCGGCCAGGAACTTCCGGCTGGTGAAGACACCGCATCCACAGCCGTGGGAAGCCCAGAGCTCCAACCGGATTTCCCCGGGCTCGCCGGCCATGGCGTCACGGTACTTGACGTCGTTCCCGGACCACGTGCCGACTGGTTCGACCAGGAAGCGCTTGATTCCCTCTGCGGCCAGGACTGGCTGGTCACGCCGCAGTCCAACCGCGTGGGCATGCGCCTGGACGGGACCCCGTTGCGGCGCACCCGTGAGGGCGAGCTCCCCAGCGAGGGCACCATGGCCGGCGCCCTTCAGATTCCACCCGCGGGGCTGCCCGTCCTCTTCCTGGCGGACCACCCCATCACAGGCGGCTATCCGGTGATTGGCGTGGTGCGTGACGAACACCTCGACCTCGCTGCCCAGGTTCCCATCGGCGGACGGATCCGTTTCCGCCTCGTTCCGGATGCGCCGGACTTCACCACGACGTTTACCAAGACCCCAGAGAATTGAGTATGTGATGCGCAAGGTCCTGATCGCGAACCGCGGCGAAATCGCAGTCCGCGTCGCCCGAGCCTGCGACGACGCCGGCATCCAGTCAGTCGCCGTCTATGCAGACATCGACGCAGATGCCATGCACGTTGGTGCTGCCGACGAAGCCTACAGCCTGCGCGGCAACTCGCCGGCTGATACCTACCTGAACATTGGGAAGCTACTGCATGTTGCCGAGGAATCCGGCGCTGACGCCGTCCATCCCGGTTACGGTTTCCTGTCCGAGAACGCTGACTTTGCACAAGCAGTGCTCGACGCCGGACTCAAGTGGATCGGCCCGTCGCCGGAGTCGATTCGCCAGTTGGGCAACAAGATCACGGCGCGCGATATCGCCGTCCGCGCCGGTGCACCTTTGGTGGCCGGCAGCGACGGCCCGGTGTCGTCTGCGGCAGAGGCCCGCGCTTTCGCCGAGGAACACGGACTCCCCCTTGCGATCAAGGCGGCCTTCGGCGGCGGTGGCCGCGGCCTGAAAGTGGTTCGTGAGCTCGCCGAAGTAGAGGAAGCCTTCGACTCCGCAGTGCGTGAAGCAGTGGCTGCATTCGGTCGCGGCGAGTGCTTCGTGGAGCAGTACCTCGACCGGCCCCGGCACGTGGAGGCGCAGGTCATCGCAGACATCCACGGCAACGTGGTGGTGGTGGGAACCCGCGACTGCTCCCTGCAGCGACGCCACCAGAAGCTCGTGGAAGAAGCTCCGGCGCCTTTCCTGAGCGACGAACAGCGAAAGCAAATCTACGAGGGCTCCAAGGCCATTGTCCGCGAAGCAGGCTACTACGGTGCCGGGACAGTGGAATTCCTGGTCTCAGCTGACGGGGCCGTGGCTTTCCTGGAGGTCAACACCCGCCTTCAGGTCGAACACCCCATTACGGAAGAGACTGCGGGGATTGACCTTGTCCAGGAGCAATTCCGCATTGCTGCCGGTCTGCCGCTGAGCATCACGGAGGACCCCGTTGCCCGTGGACACTCCTTCGAGTTCCGCATCAACGCAGAGGATGTCGGGCGCGGGTTCCTTCCCTCGCCGGGCACCGTTGCGTTGTTCGAAGCCCCGACGGGACCCGGCATCCGAATGGATACCGGTGTCCGGTCCGGTTCCTTGGTGGCGCCGCAGTTCGACTCCCTGCTGGCCAAGTTGATCGTGAGCGGAGCTGATCGCCAGCAGGCACTCCGCCGCGCACGCCGGGCCCTTGCCGAAATCAACATCACCGGCCTCCCCACCGTTCTGCCGTTCCACCGCGCGGTTCTGGAATCCGAAGACTTCACGTCCATTGCCGGAATGCGGGTCCACACCCGATGGATCGAAACCGACTTCGCGGACCAGATCCCGGTGGATCCCGAGTACAACGTGGTGGCCCCGGAAGGTGCGCGCAGAACCATCACCATCGATGTGGACGGAAGACGCCTCGCCGTGGGATTACCGGCTGACCTGCTGGACGGCTGGGCCCGATCAGGGCAAGGCCTTCCTGCCGCGCCAGACGTGACGGGTTGGCCGGGTTCTGCCGCCGGTGCCGTGGACTCTCAAGCCGAATCCGCGCTCGTCTCCAGCATGGCCGGCACAGTAGTGAAGTGGCTGGTGGAACCCGGTGAAGAAGTCGCCGCGGGTGACCCCTTGGTGGTCCTTGAAGCCATGAAGATGGAAACCCAAGTTCCCGCCCACCGGACTGGTACGCTCTCCGAGGTCCTGTCCGCACCGGGCGGAGTTGTCACCGCTGGCGCCGTGCTGGCCCACATCCAGTAGCTCCGCTAGGCGTGTGCCGCCGCTGATATGCCCAGCACGCTGTCCAGCAAGCTGTTGCGGAACTTACCTGTGGGGTCGTTCGCCTGAACCAAGGCGCGGAAGTCTTTGAACCGCGGGTAGAGCGCGGCAAAGTCGTACTGCCCGGGTGTGAAGAGTTTGCCCCAGTGCGGGCGTGCGCCGAACGGACGCAGAGCTTCCTCAAGCTCCGGGAGCACTGCTTCCACGTCAGACTGGAGGGGCTTCCACGTGAAGTGCAGCGCCACACTTTGCTGCTGATAGAACGGGCTGAGCCAGAACTCGTCAGCGGCAATGGTGCGGATTTCCGAGATGAACAGGAGCGGCGCCAGCTTGCCTGCAAGCGCGCGGACTGCCTGCAAGGCAGCAGGCGCCTGGTCCAGCGGCAGAAGGAACTCGCTCTGCAGCTCCTCACCGTTGCTCGGTGTGAATTCGTGGCGGAAATGCGGCAAGCGGTCCAGCCATTTTCCAGCGACATCCAGCTGCTCGGTGCAGTTTTCGGCCGACATGTCCGGCAGGGGGTGCATGGCCGCGGTCGCCGCTGTTGCTCCAAAGAGGTCCGGCAGGGGAGCCTCGGAGTCGAGTGCTTTGAGCCAGACCTGCGGGATGGTGTCTCCGGTGTAATCCGTGAAGAAGCTGACGCTGTAGGCGCTGGATGCGATGGCCTGGAAGTTCGCCAAGGCACCTTCCCACGACAACCCGGTGAGCACACGCTGCCGGACCTCGTAGCTCGGGCGGACTGCCAGCTCAAGTCCCGTGACGATGCCAAGGGCTCCCACGCCCACCACACTGGCGGGGAATTCGTCGTCGTCCGCTGTCAGTCTCACCAGCTCGCCGGAGGCGCGCACCAGGTCAACACCCACGACGGCGGCAGCCAGCGAGGGGTTGTTGACCCCACTACCGTGCGTGCCGGTTTGGATGGCGCCGGCGACGGAGATGTGGGGGAGCGAAGCAAGATTGTGGATGGCGTAGCCCTGCTCCTCGAGCGCGCGACCCAGGGCGCCGTAGCTGATGCCGCCGCTGACCTTGACCGTGCCCTTCGCGACGTCCAGCAAAACTTCCTGGGGGAGGGCGTCGAGGAGGATGTGGGTGCCGTCCGTGTCTGCCACTGTGTTGAAGGAGTGCCTGGAGCCGAGGGCCTTGATCTTGGTTGCGTTCGCCACGAGCTCCTGCAGTTCAGCCACCGAGGTGGGGCGGTGGACTTCCGCGGAGGAGTATTCGAGGTTTCCTGCCCAGTTCTTCATTGAAGGATCTTCCCATCTGGCGTTATACGGACGTCCATAAATTGTTAACGTTCACAACTAATTGAGTCAAGGGGTGTCCAGCCCTTGCCGATAGAGTTCAAGAAACCCGCTGTCTACCAGGAGCTGCACGTGAGCCAGGGATCCAAGCCCACCATCCGGGACGTTGCGAAGGCGGCTGACGTATCGCTGACCACTGTGTCCTACGTGCTTTCCGGCCGTCACGGCGGGACAACGCGGATCAGCCAACCCACACAGGACCGGGTGTTGGCGGCCGTGAAGGAGCTCGGTTACGTGCCCAATCAGGCCGCGCGAGGCATGCGTCGGGGGAAGACGGACGTGGTGGCGGTGGCTATCGGGAACCTCGATTGGCCATGGGACCGCGCCCTCGCCACGGCGGCGGCCCGGATCCTCCCGGAGCGTGGGTACCAACCGGTGATCCTGCTGGGCGACGATTGGCGGAAGTTCATGATGTCCGGGGGCGCCGATGGTGTCATCATCGGCTACTTCCCCGAGGCCAAGGCAGCCGACGAAACCGTCACCGAACTGGCTCGCCGCGGCGTCGCCCAAGTAGTGATCTCCGGAACCATGAAGCCCGCCGGGTTTGATGTCCTGGCCCCCGAATCCGATGAAGGGCTCGCGGAGTGCATGGAATTCCTCACCAGATCCCACCGCAGAATCGCGTGCATCCGCAGGGCAGACCCAGCTGGACGGCCCAAGAGCCGCTTTGCCGCCTATGCTGCCGGGTTGGAGAAGGCTCGCATACCCCTGGATGAGTCCTTGGTCAGGACGTCGCAGCACCACCCTGCCACCGCGTATCGGTCAGCGGTGGAACTACTCCAACTGCCGGACAGGCCCACGGCCATCTTCTGCACGGACGACATGGAAGCGCTTCAAGCCATCCGTGCCGCGTACCGCCTGGGCCTGCGGGTCCCTGAGGATATCCAGATTGTTGGCGTAGGAAACTCGACTGAGGGCCAGGAGTACGACCCGGCCCTGACCACTGTTGGTCCGGACCCCATTTTTGAGCAGGTGGTCAGGATGCTGCTTGATCGCTTGGCGGGTGTGACGCCAGCGGAGGGAATCCGGATTGCTTCGCCATGGAAGTTGCACCATCGAGGCACCACGCAGCCCTAGGAGCTAGTCCTTCAGTGGGCGGCGCGCCAGCCAGGCGGCCACAATTGCCCCCGAGATGTTGTGCCACACCGAGAACACGGCCGACGGCAGTGCGGCCAAGGGGCTGAAATGCGCTGTGGCCAGCGTGGCGGCCAGGCCGGAGTTCTGCATGCCAACCTCAAACGCGAGGGCGCGGCGTGCCTTGTCGTCCAGCCGGCCGACCTTGCCCGCGAGGTAACCCAAGCCCAGACCGAAACCGTTGTGGAGAACGACGGCCAGGAAAACGATCGAGCCTGCAGCCACGATCTTGCTGGCACTTCCCGCAACGACAATGGCTACGATCAGCGAAATCACGACGGCGGACGCCCACGGCAGTGCGGGAAGAACCTTTGCGACGAGCTTCGAGAGGAAGAGGCGGGCCAACAGGCCTGCGATGACCGGCAGCAGCACCGTCTTCACGATGTCCATCACCATGGCGCCCGCTTCGATGTGCAGGAAAGATCCGGCCAGGAAAAGTGTCAGGGCAGGGGTCACGATGGGCGCGATCAGCGTGGAAACCGAGGCGACGGCTACGGAAAGGGCCACATCGCCCTTGGCCAGGAACGCCATGACGTTCGAAGCGGTACCCGAAGGTGCGCAACCCACCAGGATCAGCCCGACGGCCAGTTCCGGCGGCAACTGCAGAAGGACGGCGATGAGCCATCCGGCGCCGGGCATGATCACGTAGTGCGCCACGATGCCAAGGGCAACGGCCCATGGACGCCGGGCCACCGAGGCAAAGTCCGGCGGGGTGAGCGTGAGCCCCATGCAGAACATGATGACGCCCAGCAGGTAGGGAACCGCGACGCCCATTGGTTTGAACAGATCCGGAACCAGGAAGCCGAGGACTCCTGCTGCAACCACCAGGAGTGGGAACACAGTGACAGCGATGCGCGCAATCTTGGCTTCAGCCGCAAGGGCGGCGTTGACGGGCGCAACGGCTTGTTCGGTTGTCGACGGGGTATTGGTTGCCTCAAGCATTCATCCATGCTCACACTCGGCGCCCAACCCGAACGACTTCGTTACATCCACGCAGGGGTATATGTCAGACAACCGCTGTTTCGCACCCAACTAAGTGACAGTAAACGCACCACTGAGCCCTCATTAGGACGTGTGCTGTTACCTAGTTGGGAGGGGCGGATCAGGAGTTGAGCTTCCCGGCCAATCTCTCGCGCATGCGGATGCTGGCCTCGTTGAGTCCGATAAACTCCACCTCGCGCCCGTGATTCCGGTACTTTTCGGTCACAGAATCCAGCACGGCGACAGTCGATGCGTCCCAGATATGTGATCCGTGGAGATCGATGATCACACGATCTATGCCTTCTGAGGAATCTTTTGCATAGTCGAACTGCGTGTACAGATCATTGGACGACGCAAAGAACAGCTCGCCGTCCACGGTGTACGTGGCAACAACTTCGCCGTTGAGCTCGAGTTCCGTCCGCTCCACCGTTGCGAAATGAGCCACCCGCCGCGCGAACAGCACCATGGCAGTCAAAACGCCGACGCCGACACCCACCGCGAGGTTGTGGGTCGCCACGACAGCGGCAACAGTTATCAGCATGACGGCGGTCTCCGACTTGGGCAGCCGCTTCAGGGTTGAGGGCTGGATGGAGTGCCAGTCGAAGGTGATCAGCGAAACGAAGATCATTACGGCAACCAGCGCGGCCATGGGGATCATGCCCACGACGTCGCCGAGGACCACTACGAGCACCAACAGGAAGACACCGGCCAGGAACGTCGAGAGCCGGCTCCGGGCGCCGGAGCCCTTGACGTTGATCATGGTCTGCCCGATCACCGCACAGCCACCCAGGCCCCCAAGGAACCCGGTGACGATGTTCGCCGCACCTTGTCCCCAGGAGACGCGGGTCTTGTTGGACCGGGTGTCCGTGATGTCGTCAACCAGCTTGGCGGTCATCAGCGATTCGAGCAGGCCCACCAATGCCATGGACAGCGCGAAGGGTGCAATGATCTGGAACGTCTCCAGGTTCAGGGGAACGTTGGGGAGGAAGAAGCCGGGCAGGCTGTCCGGGAGTTCACCCTTATCGCTGACAGTCGGAACATCGATGCCACCCAGTACGGTGACCAAGGTGATGGCAACAATAGCCACCAAGGGAGCCGGAATGGCAGTTGTCAGGCGGGGCAGTCCGAACACAATGACCAGGCCAACGACGACAATCGGGTAGACCATCCACGGCACGTTGAAGAGCTCTGGCATCTGGGACATAAACACCAAGATGGCCAGCGCGTTCACGAAGCCGATCATCACGGACCGAGGGATGAACCGCATCAACTTGGTCACGCCGAGCACCGCCAGGATGATCTGGAAGACGCCGGCCAGGATGATGGTGGCAATCAGGTAGTCGAGCCCGTGTTCCTTCATGACGGGAGCGATCACCAATGCCACCGCGCCAGTGGCAGCGGAAATCATGGCAGGACGGCCGCCCACCAGCGCGGTGACCACGCCCATGGTGAACGATGCGAACAAGCCAATACGAGGATCCACACCGGCGATCACCGAGAACGCGATGGCTTCCGGGATTAAGGCCAGAGCCACCACAAGTCCCGCGAGGGACTCCGTCAGCAGCCGGCGGGGCGAGCGAAAAGTCGCCCGCAATGACATGAGTTGCTCCGGAGTCATGGGTCCTTACAGGGCAGGTTTCTTACAGTGCAGTCTGGCGGTAGCGCTCAATCTGCTTAAGACGCCGCTGGAGGCTGTCGCGCCGCGGGTGCGGAACGGCGTCGGGCGCCTCAGCAGTGAGATCAATGTGTTCGGTTCCGTACTGCCACAACAAGAGGTCATCCAGGAGGCGGTCGGGGCCGGGTGAATAGCGATGGTCCAGGGCCTTGCGGACCTCGGTGATCCGGTTGGCACTGAGAAGCCCGGCCAGCTCCACGGTCTTGGTGAGCCCGTGGGCGGCGAGCAGTTCGGCAGCCCATCCCCAGTCGTCATCAACTTTACGGTCAACGTGCGGCAGGAGCGTACGCCAGACGTCCCGGACCCGGTTGGGGGTCAGCGGCGAGCCGCCCTCACCCTCCAGGTCCCAGTAGCCGCGGACTTCCTCGTACCGCTCGTGAAGATCGGCGAAGGCGCTCTCCACTGTTTCCAACATGGCAGCTGTGGCAGTGAACTGGCGGTCAAAGTGGGGCGTCCACGCACGCGGGTCTTCGGCCTTGAACCGGATGTCGTGCTCGATCTCACTCCAGGCGTGGGCAAAAACGGTGCGGATCTGGCATTCGAAGAAGTAGCTGCCGTTGGCAGGCATGTCCGGATTGAAGACGTGCTGGTATTCCTTCACGGCCTCGTTCTGGATGGTCCGCAGAATGAGGTGGCGGCTGGAGTATCCGTAGGTTCCCGACTCGATGGAGCCGATGTCCTTTTCACGGTCTCCGCGGCAATCGAAGAGCTGCCGCTGCCGCTTGATGATGTTGGCCACGGCGGCGTTCTCGGCCGGTAGCTTGGTGATGACACGGATGCCCACCATGTCATTCAACGTGCGGAAGGGATCCGGAAACTTCAACAACCGGGGGCCACCCGGCTCCAAGGGATCATCGGTGCGGGAGATCTTTTCCCGAAAGGACTCCACTGTCTTGGTCCGTCCTGTGACAAACAACGGAGTGACCTCGGCGTCATTCAGCATGTCCCTCAAGGTGAGCAGGACATCACGCGTGACCCGCTTCAGGGCAGGGCGGACACGCTCATAGAGCGCCACGTTTGCTTCCACTGCGTCGCGCTGATCCTGGTCCAGGCTGTCCCAATTGCTTGCCATGCCCCCAGCTTACGGGGCGGGTCCGACACTGAACCGAGCCACTCGCCGTCGGGGTGCCTCTAGCCAAACTAGTGAATCGTCACGATAGGCTCAGTACAAAGGAGGGCGCAATGTTGCGGCACAAGTACAGCTACGGCGAACACCCCAGCCAATGGGGCGAACTCTTCATACCTGAACCGTCCAACGGAAACCATCGCGGCGCGCCTGCGCTGGCCGGTGGGATCGCCGTTGTGATCCACGGCGGTTACTGGCGGTCCCAGTACGGCGCGGAGCTTGGCGAGCCCCTTGCACGGGACCTCGCAGCGCACGGCATCACCGCCTGGAACCTCGAGTATCGGCGGGCCGGCAACGGCGGTGGTTGGCCCCACACTTTCGAGGACATCCTGGCCGGCATCGACCACTTGGCCACCATCGCCGGTGATCACAATCTCCAGCTCGGCAAAGTGGTCGCGTTGGGTCACTCGGCCGGCGGCCATTTGGCGGTCTGGGCTGCTGGACGGCAGCGGCTCTCGGACATCGGAACGCCTGACGCCGACCGCCAACTCCAGCGCAGCCCGGAGGACAATGCCGTGCACCTGACTGGCGTCGTCAGCCAGTCCGGCCTCCTGAACCTCGCGGCCGCGGAGAAGCTGAACCTCAGCAACGGAGCCGTCTGCAACCTCATGGGCGGGGATTCCCATAGATTCCCCAAACGGCATAAGTACGCGGACCCCATGAGTTCGCTGCCGCTGGACGTTCCGGTATATGCCGTCCATGCCACGGACGATGAGGACGTTCCCGCCAGCCAGTCCGAGGCATACGTTGCTGCAGCCACGGCGGCAGGAAGCGCCGCCCAGTTGCTCCGGGTTCCCGGTGACCACTTCGACCTGATCGACCCCAAAGCCGTCGCCTACAAGAAGTGCCGCGAACTGGTCCAACGACTACTCTCGTAAACTGTACGTCGCAGGGGCTTGCCTCTGGCAGAGTTGTCCCATGCTGACAGTCATTGGTGAAGCTCTTGTTGATGTGGTCCAACGCTCGTCCGGAATCGAGGCGCACGTTGGCGGCAGTCCGCTCAACGTAGCCGTCGGTCTGGCGCGCCTTGACCACCCGGTGCAGTTCATCGGGCGCTATGGCAGGGACGCCTACGGTGACTCCGTGGCGGCCCACCTCCGCTCAAGCTCCGTAATGGTGCCGCTTCCGCCGGACGAGAAGCCCACCAGCGTGGCCACTGCCACAATCGACGACGACGGCGCCGCCACCTACGTCTTTGACCTCGCCTGGGAATTGCCCGGACTCGCCGCAAGGTTGCCGCTGATGCTGCAGGGCGCCACCTTGCTGCACACAGGTTCCATAGCCACCGCACTGGAGCCCGGCGCCGCAGAGGTGCTTGCCGCCGTCGAACATGCCCACCCGGGCAGCACCATCAGCTTCGATCCCAACTGCCGTCCGAGCATCATTACGGACGTTGATTACGCGCGGACGCAAGCCGAACGCTTCGTGGCGCTGTCCGACGTCGTCAAGGCCTCCGACGAGGACCTTGAGTGGCTGTACCCCGGCATCGATCCAACGGAATCCGCGCGCCGCTGGCTGACGTTGGGAGGCGCAGGAGGTCCGGCCCTGGTTGTGGTGACACGTGGCTCTCGAGGTCCGTGGGGCATCACCAGGGCAGGCGAGACCCAGATTCCCGCACCAGCTGTGAACGTGGTGGACACTGTGGGCGCGGGGGATTCGTTCATGGCGGGGTTGTTGTCCGCCATTGTTGACCATGGGCTGGATGGCGCCCAGAATCGTGACGCCTTAAGGGCCATGCCGGCTGAGACCTTGGCAGCCATCATGGATCACGCAACACGTGCGGCCGCCGTGACGGTGTCGCGGGCAGGCGCGAATCCGCCCACGCGGGCTGAGCTCAACCACGGAGTGGCGTAACCACGGGCCGGAAGCGTAGGGGGCTAGCTGGCCCCGTGACCGGGGGCCACTTCCTCGCCGGCCTTCACTGGTCCCGGCGGGGTGCCTTCCCCGAACGGACTTCCTCCCAGGGATTCCCGTCCGTGCGGACTCAGCCAACCGGATAGATCCGGTCCAGCAGGAACGATCTGCGTGGGATTAATGTCCTCGTGGACGATGTAGTAGTGCTGTTTGATCTGCACAAAGTCGATGGTGTCCCCAAACCCAGGCGTCTGGAACAGGTCCCGGGCGTAGCCCCACAATGCCGGCATTTCGCTGAGTTTGTTGCGGTTGCACTTGAAATGACCGTGATAGACGGCATCGAAACGCGCCAAGGTGGTGAACAGCCGGACGTCGGCCTCGGTGATGGTGTCACCCACGAGGTATCGCTGGCCGGTCAGCCGTTCCTCAAGCCAGTCCAAAGCGTTCCAGAGACGGGTGTACGCCGCATCGTAGGCTTCCTGTGATCCGGCGAAGCCGCACCTGTAGACCCCGTTGTTGACCTCGGTGAAAACTCTCTTGTTGACGGCGTCGATTTCCTCGCGCAGGTGCTTCGGATACAGCTGCGGCGCGCCCGGACGGTGGAACTCCGTCCACTCCGTGGAGAAGTCCAGCGTGATCTGGGGGAAGTTGTTGGTGACCACTTGGCCGCTGGGGACGTCCACCAAAGCTGGAACTGTGATGCCTCGGGGGTAGTCCGGAAAGCGCTGGAAGAATGCCTCCTGCAAACGTTCGATGCCGAGTACCGGGTCCTTGCCGTCCGGATCCAGATCGAAGGTCCAGGATCGGGCGTCGTGCGTGGGACCGGGTTGGCCAAGGCTGATGACGTCCTCAAGTCCCAAGAGCCTGCGGACGATCACGGTGCGGTTGGCCCACGGACAGGCCCGGGCGGCGATCAACCGGTAGCGTCCCGGCTCCACGGGCCAGCCGGGCTCGCCGTTGGGTCCGGTGGCGCCGTCACGGGTGATCCGGTCCTCGATGTAGTTGGTATCGCGGTTGAACTCACTGCCAGTGACGTACGCGCCGCGGGTGCTGTGTTCGTCGACTTCGCTGGTCTTCTCACTCATGGCTTCAGCCTAAGCCGGGCTCACCGAACCGCGCGACCTTGTGGGCCGTTGTGCCCACGTAGACTGGCATGATGCGGCTCGTAGCAAGCGATATTGACGGCACCATCCTCGGTCACGACGGCAAAATCAGTGACCGGACCATCAAGGCATTCCAGGCGTGCCGCGACGCAGGGGTGGAACTCGTCTTCGTCACGGGTCGTCCGCCACGCTGGCTGTACCCGCTCCAGGAGCAGCTTGGCCATAGCGGAATCGTGATCTGTTCCAATGGGGCGGTGGTGTGGGACCTGGAAACCGAGAAAGCACTCTCTTCGTGTGCCCTGGACGCCGACTCCGTTTTTGAGGCCCGTCGGATCATCAAGTCGCTCAGGCCTGACGCGCTCTTCGCCGTTGAGACCCTCACGGGTTTCCAACTGGAGCCGGGCTTTATCGAGAACGAAACCAGCGAGCTTCTCGCCGAACTCACCCCGAAACCGCTGGCTGAGACGCTCACGGCGGATGACGCCGTCGTGAAGTTCCTGGCTATTACCCGGAAAGGCACGCCGGACGAATTCCTCGCCGAAGTTCAGCCTGCCGTCGCCCACCTGGTGAGCACCACCCACTCGGCACCTCGAACCGCGATGCTGGAGATGTCAGTGCCCGGCATCAACAAGGCCGTCACGCTCGCCAAGTACGCCGAGTCCCTGGGGATCGAAGCTGCTGATGTAGTGGCGTTCGGAGACATGCCCAATGACATCGAGATGCTCCGCTGGGCCGGTCACGGTTACGCCATGGCCAGCGGACACCCGGAGGCCATCCTCGCCGCCGGACAGCAGGCACCGCACTTCGACGACGACGGCGTGGCCCAGATTCTCGAGGCAAAGCTGACGGAGCAGCGGGTCTAGTTTGGTCCTGCGCTGGTGATGTCCGATTCCTGCCAGCCAGAGTTCGCGCCGGCTGGTGGAATGTAGTCATGAACCTCGAACACCACCAGACTGCTGCTCATTTCAAATCTCTCCACACCAACACGAAACCACTTGCGCTCAGCAACGCCTGGGACGTCGCCAGCGCCGTCATCACGGAGGCAGCGGGAGCGCCAGCTATAGCGACCACCAGCGCCGGAGTTGCCTGGTCCTTGGGTATGCCCGACGGCGACCGGCTGGACAGGGAGCGTGCTTTGGCAGTTATCGCCAGCATCGTGGACGCCGTCAACGTGCCCGTCACGGCGGACATCGAGGGTGGTTATTCGGAAACGCTGGAAGGAATCGCGAGGACGGTCGCCGATATTCTTGAGGCCGGTGCCGTGGGGATCAACATGGAAGATGGTTCCCGGGACCCGGAAGAATTCTGCGCGAGGATCTCAGCCGCACGGGATGCCGCACGTCAGGCGGGCAAGGACTTGTTCATCAATGCGCGCACCGATGTGTTCCTTGCCGGCGCCGGCACCGTCCAGCAGCAAATTGCCGAGGTCCTGGCCAGAGCCGAAAAGTATGTTGAAGCAGGCGCCGACGGCATCTTCGTTCCCGGAGCATCAGATACAGACACCGTTGCCGCGTTGACCGCTGGGATTTCCATCCCCGTCAACGTGATGGTGGGGGCAGGATCGCTGAGCGTCAGCGAACTCGGAAGGCTTGGCGTCTCCCGAGTCAGCCTCGGCTCGAGCGTAGCCCAAGCCGCCTATGCCGTAGCCCAGCGTGCCGCGGAAGAGCTGAACACCGAGGGCACTTACAACGCAGTGGGCGAAGCCATCGACTACGGTTCCCTCAACGGGCTGTTCGCCAGCTCGAAGTAGTCCCCAGGCCAGCAAGAAGCCCTGCGCTTCACGGGTGTCGCACGCCCTTGCCGGCCAGCAGCGCGCGATAGCCCTCTTCGAACGTGGGGAAGGTGAATTCGAAGCCTGTCGCCCGAAGCCGTGCGTTGCTGCAGCGCTTGTCACCGGGGCCGGCGTCGGAGGCGTCGCCGGGTGCCGCCGTCGGGGGTTCCGGGCATCCCATCTCCGAGGCGAGGAACCGCATGACGTCGCCCATTTCCGCCGCGAGATCATCGACGCCGACGTAGACGGAATCCGGGGCGGCTTCCATGGTGGTGAGGTGGACGATCATCGCGGCGGCGTCGTCCCTGTGGACGCGGTTCGTGTGCCGTGGTTGGGCAGGGATGACGGCCTTGCCACTGCGGACCTGGTCGATCAGCCGGGTGCGACCCGGTCCGTAAATACCGCCGAGCCGCAGCGAAATGGGCTGGATGCTGGTTCCACGCGTCCGGGCGAACAGGAGCTTCTCTGCCTCCACCAGGACTTTGCCGCTGAATCGCGTGGGCTCGGTGGGGGTGGACTCGTCCACCACCGCCCCGCCGGAGTCTTTGTACACAGCCGTGGAGGAGACGAACAGGATGCGCCGCGGTTGAATGGACTGCCGTTCCAGGGCGTCCAGGACGTTCTTCACTCCGCTCACGTAGGCAGCTCGGTAGGCCTCTTCGGTAGAGGAATCGGCCGCAATTGCCACCACCACAATGTCCACGTCTGACGGTAGTTCCGGCAGCTCGGTGGAGAGGTCCGCGTACACGCCGCGGATTTCGGCAGGCAACTTCCCGGGGGATCGGCGCAATCCCACCACCTCATGGCCCGCAGCGGCGAAGCGGAGTCCGGCTTCGGTTCCAAGGTCGCCGCATCCGGCTATCAACACAGTCATGCCCTTTAGTTTGCCAGTCCCGCGGTGTCACCCAGTTCCCAGCTTCCATACAACCGGCGTTCAACTTGGCTCCGTAGGCTTCCAGCCAAGGACCCGTTCGCACGGTGAAATCGTCTCGTTGAATGTGTAGGGGGAATCATGGCCAAGCGTCGGATCAACAACGTCAATACTGCGCCTTTGCGGCGGATCGAACCGGACCATCACTGGCGCTCGCTGCGCCAGGGCGATCGGGTCAGCGTCACTCTGACGCCGGGTTACGAATCGTCCGGGGTGGTGGACGCCGTCACCGGCGATGCCACCGCGGTGTGGGTGGAGCTCGACGGCGGTCGCGGCCGCACGCTGGTGCACGTCAGCGACGGCGTGGCGATCGTTCCGCAAAGGACGACGGCGGCACTCCCGCAGGAGTCCTAGCCGCACCTTGGCGATGGGCTACGCTACGGGTGTGACGCTGCCCTATTTCCTCCGCAAGGATGGTTCAGTGGGCCCTCTGGCCTTCGCCCACCGGGGATTCTCCTTGGACGGTCTGGAGAATTCCCTGGCAGCATTCAGGGCTGCGGTGGATCTGGGTACGATGCACCTCGAGACAGACGTCCACACCACGTCCGACGGCGTGCTGCTGGTTTTCCATGACTCGTCCTTGGACAGGGTGACTGATTCCGCAGGGAAAGTGTCCGAGCTGACGGCGGCCGAAGTAGCTCTGGCGAGGATCGGCGGGCTGGAGCCGGTGCCAACCTTTGAGGAGCTGGTCACGGCGTTGCCCGGTGCCCGGCTGAACCTGGACGTCAAGGACTGGAATTCTGTGGACACAATGGCTGCCGCCATTGAGAAGCACCGCATCCATGACAGGGTTCTGGTCACCAGCTTCTCGGATAGGCGACGCCGCGCAGTCCTTTCCAAGCTTTCCCGCCGAGTGGCGTCCTCGGCAGGCAGCTCCCTGACAGCGCTTTTCGTCCTTCTTGGGCCCATACTTCCGACGCCTCTGGCACGCAAGCTGCTCTCCGACGTCGACGTCTTCCAGGTTCCTGTCCGCTATGGGTGGTTGCCGGTGGTGACGCCCGGATTTGTACGCCGCGCCCATCGACTTGGCAGGCAGGTGCATGTGTGGACCGTCAACGATCCCGTAGAGATGGAGCGTCTGCTGGACCTGGGCGTGGACGGCATCGTGTCCGACCGGCTCGACCTCCTCAAGAAAGTTCTGGTACGCAGGGGCGAATGGGTCTGATAGAGCGTCCCAGGTGGGGACGCTCTATCACTTCCCTCGGGTTTGGTGGGGACGCTCTATCACTTCCCTCGGGTTTCGATCGCTGCAGGCCGGATTTGGCTCGCACGGATCCTGGCGAGGTCGAACTTGTTGCTGCGGTCGAAGTTGAAGATGCCGTTTTTCTCCTGGAAGACGTCCGTCAGTTGGGTGTAGCAGTACCCGAACATGTCCGGGTTCTCCAGCAGGACTGAGCACAGACCGTCGAACCGGGCGTAGAACTCCTCCTCTGAGCCGACCCGCTGGCCGTAGCCCCACGAGGAGGCGACGTCGCTTCCGTCCACAGCCTGGCGGGCCTCAACTTCGTTCCACCAGATCCCTCCGAATTCCGAGACGAAGTAGGGCTGCCCGGCATACGGCACTGAGTAGTCCTGGCCGTCCGCTGTGCGGTTGATGAACGGTTTGCCGTCCGCAAGGCCTTGTTGTTCCAGGCGGAAGCGGTCCGGATCCTGCTCATAGGAGTGGGAATCGTAGATGTCCGTTTCCCGGATGCGGTGGGAGTAGCCGGAGGCGTCGATGACCGGGCGTGTGGGATCAGCAAGCTTGGTAGCCAGGAACATGGCTTCGGTGACGTCATCCAGCACAGTCGGGCGGTCATGCATCACTTGGTGTGTCTCGTTCAGCGGGCACCAACCAATGATGGAAGGGTGATTGAAGTCGCGCTTAAGCACTTCCAGCCATTGCGCCACGAAGCTCGCTGTGGGCTTTTGGTTGTGCCCCACAGTTCCTCCGCCGGAGACACCCCAGTCGCCGAACTCGCCCCACACCAGATAGCCGAGCCGGTCAGCGTGGTAGAGGAAGCGTTCCTCGAAGACTTTCTCGTGGAGCCGGGCGCCGTTGAAACCAGCTGCCATGGACAGTTCGATGTCCTTGATCAAGGCTGCGTCATCCGGAGAGGTCATCAGCGATTCGGGCCAGTAGCCCTGATCCAGAATGAGGCGTTGGAAGACTGCTTTGCCGTTGATGCGAACAACCTTTCCGTCCAAGGCAACGGACCGCACTGCTGCGTAGCTGCTGACGTGGTCAACAGTATTGCCGGCGGAGTCCATCACGCTGACCTCAAGGTCATACAGGAAGGGATCTTCAATGGACCAAGGGCGCAGGGAATCGCTGGGGATTTCCAGCCGAAGGGAGGGCGTAAGGTCCAGATCGGCTTTGACCGTAGCTTCAACCCGCATGTCACCCTTGTCGCTGAGTACCGCGGTGATGGTGTGCCCGTTCCGGTTCTGGCTGACAGGCACCTCAAGTGTGATGCTGGAGTCCGCCAGGTTGGGGGTCATTTGGAGGCGCTTGATATGGACCTCAGGGACTGCTTCCATCCACACGGTCTGCCAGATTCCGGTCGTCCTGGTGTACTGGCAGTGGGTGTTGTTGTACCACGTGGCTTGCTTGCCGCGGGCCTGCATTTCGTGCCGGGAATCCCTGGCCCGCACCACAATTACTGCGTCCGTACCAGGCTCGGCCACTCCTCCAAGGTCTGCAGTGAAGGGAGTGAAGCCGCCCCGATGGCGGGCCACTTCGACGCCGTTCACCCACACCGTGGCGTCGTGATCCACAGCGCCGAAGTGAAGCAGGACGTTTTGACCTACCCATTCCTGCGGGATGGTCACCGTGCGCCGGTACCAGACTGCTTCCATGAAATCGACGTGCTCAATCCCCGACAGCTTGGATTCCGGCGCGAACGGCACCAGGATTTCGCTGTTGAGTACGCGCGTGGTGAGACCGCGTTCCAAACCGGAGTCACCGGCGTCGATCTCAAATGCCCAGGTTCCATTGAGGTTCAGCCACTGCTCGCGGACCAGCTGCGGGCGGGGGTGTTCGGGCTTCGGGAGGGAGGGGATCACATCAGAGTACGTCAAGGCCAGTCCTTCGAGAGCGGGATGGGGGAGTCATTTCCAGTGAAGCGCATAGGGAGAGAATTTGCAACGTTAGAAACTCCAAGGGCTTAGCTCAAGTGGAGCCCTGAGGGTCAGTAGGTGGACTCCCGGCCTTTCAGCTCATGCGGGATCACTACTTCCTCGGCAGGGAGGTCCGTTCCGGCGATCCGGGCCAGCAGCAGGCGGCAGGCTTCGTCGGCAAGGGCGAGCATGTCTGGAGCGATGCTAGTCAGTGAGGGGGACATGAATGCGGCCTCGGGGATGTCATCCCAGCCGGCCACTGCCATCTGCTCCGGTACCCGTAATCCCCGCCGCCTGAAAGCGCGCAAGGCGCCCACGGCAAGGACATCGCTGGCGCAGACAACGCCGTCGCAGTCAGCGCCCGAGTTCAGGAGTCGCAGGGCTGCAAGCTCGCCTTCTTCGCGGCTGTAGTGCTGCACGTCCACCACCAAATCCGGCTCGTAAGGAATGCCGCATTCCTCCAGCCCACGCCGGAAACCATCCAGCCTGAGCATGGCCGTGCCCTCCCCGCTGCCCGGGCGTGCGCCGATGAAGCCCAATCGCCGTCGCCCCCGGGCTGCAAGATGGCTGACGAGATTCCGCGCGGACGCGTCGTTGTCAATGCTCACGTGGGGAACGCCTGCTCCACTCAAACGTTCACCGAGCAGGACCATGGGGGTGGTGTCGGTGCGGGTCTGAAAAAGGGACAAATCCATGGTCAATGGACTGTAGATCACGCCGTCCACCATCCGGTCCCGATAGCCTGCCAACACGGACTTCTCCGCCTCGGGATCCAAGCCGAAAACCTCAGTGAGGACGGTGTAGCCCCTGCGTTTGGCCGCTGAGATGACTTCCTCTGCAAGTCGGCCAAAATAGGGTGAAGAAATTTCGGGAACAGCCAAGACCAGGGTGTTGGACGTTCCTTGGCGCAGTTGGCGCCCCGCAAGGTTGGGGCGGTAGTCCAGCTCCGCGATGGCGGCTAGAACTTTGTCCCGTGTTGAAGCCCTGACGTTGGGGCGGTTATTGACAACGTTGGACACCGTTTTCCATGACACGCCAGCCAGGCTGGCAACCTCTTTGACTCCGGGCTCGCCGCTTCTAGTCCTCCGTACAGCAGGCCGTACAGGATGAATTTCGTCAGAAGTCATGCGTTGCGTTCCTAGCGGCGTCGGTGAACCGGTCAAGGCAAGGATGCCCTTGACAAACTCTATCGGCCCCTTCATTGTTTCTAACGTTAGAACTTTATCAAGGACGTAAGTTCACCAGCGTCGCGTCGGGCAGGAAACATCGATGTACGAGCCAAGAAGTCTAAAGTCGCTGCTGCGACCCAACCAAGAGCAGTCTCCCAAGCAGGGTCTCTATGCGGGCTCTTCGGGAATCAGCCGGCGCGCAGTGCTGCGCACGGCAGCTGCAGCCAGTGGAATTTTCGCTGCGGGCGCCCTAACCGGGTGCGCCGGCCCCTCAAGCGGGACGCCCATTCAGTCCTGGGATCTGTTTTCAGGTGCTGACGGCGTGAAAATGCGGGCCATGATAGGGGCCGTCAGCACAGCCAAGGGCATTGATGTCCGGCCAGTCACGCTGGCCTGGGGATCGCCCTACTACACCAAGCTGGCCATGGCAGCCTCCAGCGGCAAGGCTCCGAATACCGCAATCATGCACCTCTCTCGCTTGGCCGGTTTCGCACCCGAGCGCCTGCTCCAACCCTATGACCTGGAGCTATTGGCGGAGTATGGGCTAAAGCCGGCGGATTTCGCTCCTGCAGTGTGGGAGAGGTGCTTCTACAACGGAAAACTCTTTGCTGTTCCCATGGACACCCACCCCTTCATCCTGCTCTACAACAAGGACTTGGCCGTCAAGGCCGGCATTGCGGACAGCGACGGCAAGCTTAGGGAAATTTCCTCACCCCAGGCACTCATGGAGGCAGCCTCCAGAATGGCTGTCGCCACTGGAAAGCAGGGTCTCTCCTTTGGCCATGTGCTGGACTCCGCGCAGTCGTGGCGACTGTTTTGGGGCTTCTACAATCAAACCGGGGGCGGATACACGATGACCGCCGGGCAGCCTGCACAGATAGACAAGGCCAAGGCAACAGAGGTGTTGACCTTCCTGAAGGAGCTGCTCGACGGCAAAATGGCCGTCAACAACCAGACGTACCATGGCGCCATTGCCGACTTCACTACCGGCGCCACAGGCATGATCTTCTCCGGTGAATGGGAGCTGCCCGCGTTCGCCAAGGCAGTGCCCAACCTTGGCGCCGTTCCCATGCCGACCCTCTTTGGCACACCGGCCAGCTACACCGATTCTCACGTCTGGGTACTGCCGAAGCAGGTACACAAGGATTCCGAAGCTTACAAAGCCTCACATCAGTTCGTGGCCGGAATTCTCAAGGAGGGACTCAATTGGGCCCAGGCGGGCCACATTCCGGCGTTCACTCCGATCCAGGCCACGGATGAATACCGCGCGTTGGTGCCGCAGGTGGATTACGCGGCTGCCGGCGAAACACCGGCGTTCGATCCTGCTGTGTGGTTCGCGGGTGCCGGCACTGATTTTCAAAATCAGCTCTCACAGACGCTTTCCGCCGCGCTACAGGGCACCGTCACGGTGAAGGACGCCGTGGATTCCATGATGGAGCACGTGCAGACGATGCTCTCAGCCCCCAACCCCACGTAACGCCGAGGTGAAAACAATGCTGACAGAGCTCTCCGAAACCAAACCTGGCACCGCGTTGGTTAGTCCAATTCCGGGACGGAAGATCAGGCAGGCCAGTGGATTCTGGTATGTGGTCCCTTTCCTTGCAGCCTTCGCACTTTTCCTTCTTTGGCCCATCATTTCCGGACTGTGGATGAGCATGACCAACCAGAGCCTCACAGGTGCCGGGGGCGAGTTCACAGGATTCGGTAACTACGCGGAAGCCTTGGGAGACAAGGCCGTCTGGCAGTCGCTGGGCAACACCGCCGTCTTCACCCTCTTCACCGCAGCACCCCTGGTGGTGTTGTCGTTCGTGATGGCGCACTTGGTGTACGTGGGACTTCCGGGCCAGTGGCTTTGGCGCCTCAGCTTCTTCGCACCGTACCTCCTGCCCGTTTCGGTGGTGGCCGCGCTGTGGCAGTGGATGTTCCAGCCGGGCTTCGGGCTGGTCAACGCCACACTGGACGCATGGGGAATCAAGCAGATCGGCTTCCTGAACACCGAAGGTGTGGCCATGTTCTCGGTGGTCCTGGTGACTATTTGGTGGACCGTGGGCTTCAACTTCCTGCTCTACCTTTCAGCCCTTCAGAACATCCCGGACCACCTCTTCGAAGCGGCGCAGCTGGACGGGGCGGGGCCGTGGCGGCGTCTTTTCTCGATCACCATTCCCATGGTTAACCGAACTACAGTCATGATCGTCATGCTCCAGATCCTGGCATCGCTGAAAGTCTTCGAGCAGATCTACCTTCTGACGTCCGGCGGCCCCCGCGGCAGTACCAGATCGGTCCTGGAGTACATCTACGACATCGGCTTTAGCGGTTACAGGCTGGGTTACGCCTCGGCCATTTCCTACCTCTTCTTTGCACTTATCGTCGTCATCGCAGTGGTTCAGTTGCGTTTGATGAACAGGAAGGCGTCCTGACCATGTCCATCCAAACGCAAACCCGGCCTGCGGCCCCGACTCGATCTCCCCTCAGGAACAGCGCACAGAACGGCAGCACAATTGCCAGGGTCGGCGGGATTCTGGCGCTTGTCATCCTCGCCCTCATGTGGCTGCTGCCTATCCTTTGGGGCGTCACCACCTCCCTCAAAAGCGAAGAAGACGCCGCTACGTCACCTTTTGTGGCACCCGCATCCGGCTGGAACTTCGATGCCTACGTGCAAGTCCTCAGCCAAGGGGACGTGCCGCGATGGATGCTGAACAGCCTGGGCATCTCGATTGCCGTCACCGTCCTGACCGTAGGAATTTCGGCACTTGCCGCGTACGGCTTCTCCCGCATGGAATTCCGGGGGCGGAGATGGCTTTTCGCGATGACCGTGGCATCCATCATGGTCCCCGGCCAAATTCTCATTGTGCCGTTGTACCAGCAGATGAACTCCATGCAGCTTGCTGATACATGGGCGGGCATCGTCCTGCCGCAGGTGGTTGCTCCCATGATGGTGTTTATTCTCAAGAACTTCTTCGACACCATTCCCAAAGAGTTGGAGGAAGCGGCCAGGATCGACGGCGCCGGCGGCCTTCGCGTGTTCTTCACCATTGTGATGCCGCTGTCCCGCCCCATCCTGATTGCCGTCTCCATCTTTGTGTTCATCGGAGCGTGGAATAACTTCCTGTGGCCTTTCATCGTCACCAACAACCCGGATCTGCTGACGCTTCCGGTTGGCCTCGCGACCATCAAGAACGCCTACGGTGTCCAGTACGCGCAGACCATGGCCAGCGCCATCCTCGCGGCCCTGCCGCTGCTGATCATGTTCATGCTGTTCCAGCGCCACATCGTGAAGGGCTTCGCGACCTCCGGTTTGGGCGGCCAGTAGCGTCGGCAGCCCGACCATCTCCTGGAGAAATCAAATCCCAACGCGAGATGGGGTTGAGTACCACCGGCCGCCACGCGAGGATAAGGTACGTGACCCGATTCCGTTTAGCCATCCTGGACGATTACCAGCAGGTCTCCGGCGATTACGCCCCGTGGGACTCACTGCTCGACGACGGCGTTAAAGTGAGCGTTTTCAGCGCACCTTTCGTATCGGAAGAGCAAGCCGTGGCCGCCCTGGCGCCGTTCGACATCATTGTGGCGATGCGCGAACGCACCCGTTTTCCCCAGGATGTCCTTGAATCCCTGCCCAACCTGAAGCTGCTGGTGACCACCGGCATGGCGAACGCAGCCATTGACTTGGAAGCAGCGGCAGAGCGGGGCATCGTGGTGTGCGGAACGGGTGGTTCTCCGGCAGCGGCCCCCGAGCTGACGTGGGCTTTGCTCATGGCCTTTGCCCGGAATCTGACCGTGGAGGAGAACTCCCTGCGGGCAGGCGACTGGCAGGCCGGCGTCGGGTTTGAACTCGAAGGCAAGACGCTGGGAATCGTTGGACTGGGCAAGATCGGCAAGCGGATCGCGGGCTACGCGAAGGCTTTTGGGATGGACGTTCTCGCGTGGAGCCAGAACCTCACTGCGGACGCTGCCGAGGCCGTCGGTGCGCGGAAGGTCAGCAAAGAGGAGTTGTTCCGTGAGTCTGACGTCGTAACGCTGCACCTCCGGCTGTCCGAGCGGACTGAGGGGATTGTCGGTTCCAAGGAGTTGCGTCTTCTCGGCCCCGAAGGCGTGCTGGTCAACACCGCGCGGGGTCCTTTGGTGGATGAGGCTGCTATGATCCAAGCACTGGAGGAGGGGTGGATCCGCGGCGCGGCGTTGGACGTGTTTGATGAGGAGCCCTTGCCGGCCGGGCACGCGCTGTTGCATTCTTCGCGGACCATGCTTTCCCCACATATCGGTTACGTGACGCACGAGAGTTACCGGCAGTTCTATGGCGGGGCTTTCGAGGACGTCAAAAGGTGGCTCGACGGGGCACCAGTTCGGGTGATCAACGGTTAAATCAGCCGCTGCATTACGCGCGGGCAAGCGCTTTCCGAGCGAAGCTGGCAAGATGGACCCATGCGTATCCTCATCGCCCCGGACAAGTTCAAGGGATCACTGACCGCCGCCGAAGCCGCGTCAGCCATGGCCGAAGGCGCTCTCCGTGTTTACCCCGATGCCATTACCACCCAGTTTCCTGTGGCCGATGGCGGGGAAGGCACGCTGGATGCTGCGATCGCCGCTGGCTACGAAGAGCGAAACAACGCGGTGGTCGGCCCCATCCTCAAGCCTGTCGGAGCCTCCTGGGCGATCCGGAAAGACGCTTTCGGCGGGGCCGGCGTTGTCATCGAAACCGCGATGGCTTCCGGCCTGGCCCACATGGAGCCGACGCCGGAGAATTCCCTGCGCGCCCACAGTTACGGCTGCGGCCAGTTGATCGCCGCTGCCCTCGACGCTGGTGCCACCGAGATCGTGCTCGGCCTGGGTGGTTCGGCAATGTCCGACGCCGGTAGCGGCGCCCTGCGTGCTTTGGGGCTCAAGCCCCTCGATGCGGCCGGAAACGTGGTGCCGCTCGGCGGAGGTTCCTTGGCCGACGTCGTGGCCATAGATGTCTCCGAGCTGGATCCGCGGCTGTCTACCGTGAAGTTCCGCATCGCCGTCGACGTCCAAAACCCGCTGTACGGCCCCGAAGGTGCCGCTCATGTTTTCGGTCCGCAAAAAGGTGCCGATGAGGATGCCGTTGAAAGGCTCGACGCCGGCCTCCGCAACTGGGCGTCGCTCCTTCGGGAAGCTACTGGCCGCGACGTGAACGTTCCGGGAGCTGGAGCAGCTGGTGGGTTCCCGGCGTCGTTCCTGGCTTTCACTGATGCGGAGCTGGAAGGCGGCTTCGCGCTGGTCGCCGGCCTGACAGGCCTCGCGCAGCATTTGGGCGAGGCTGATCTGGTCATCACCGGCGAAGGTTCCATGGACGAGCAGTCGCTCACGGGCAAGGCGCCGATCGCACTTGCCGACGCCGCGAGCGTGCACGGAATTCCCGTCATCGCAGTCGCGGGGCGCATAACGGTCACGCCGGAAGACCTCGCGAAACACGGCATTGTGGCAGCGGCCCAGTTGCTGGACGTAGCGCAGCGCAAAGATGGCGTTCCTGACGTCGCCGACGCTGTAGCCAATGCAGCTAAATACCTCGCATGGGCTACCAGCCAGGTGCTTGAGGGAGCCTGACTACTGCCGGTAGCCTTCGACTTCGCTGACGGGCCGCGGCTCGGCGTCGTCGGGGTTCCCGCCTGCGTCCTTCTTGGCGCGACGTTGGCGCAGCAAGTCCCAGCATTGGTCCAGCTGGGCCTCCAGTTGGGCGAGGCGGGCGGTGTCGTTGTCTGACCCTTCGGAGTCACGCAAGCGGTGCTCCTCTTCGACCAGCGACTGGATGCGCTCCAAGAGATCCTGGTTGTCCATGTCTAAGACTCCTCGATGTGGTTTGGACGTTTATCTAGAAACTAGTCCTGTAGGTCCAGTGCGTCTACCAATGGCCAACGGCATACTGGGGACATGAAATTCACAACCACCATCGTTGGCGATGGCAACAAGGCCGGCATCGAAGTTCCCGACGAGATTGTTGACGGACTTGGAGCCGGCAAACGGCCCCCTGTGGTGGTGACCATCAACGGGCAGAGCTACCGCAGCAGCATCGCGGTGATGGGCGGGAAGTACATGGTGGGCGTCAGTTCGGCCAACCGTGAGCTCACGGGCGCTTCGGCTGGAGACACGGTTGAGGTTGGCCTTGAAGTGGACACCCAGCCACGCGTGATCGAGGTGCCCGAGGACTTGGCCGCCGCGCTGGATGACGAACCTGAGGCAAAGGCCTTCTACGGGACCCTGAACTACAGCTCTCAGCGGCGATACGTAGAGCCGATCGGGGACGCCAAGACCGAGGAGACGCGTGCCCGGCGGATAGCGAAGGTGGTTGCGGATTTGAAGGCGGGGAAGAAGTAGGTCCTTTTCGCAAGACAAAGCGTGCTGCTGGCATGCAGGTAGGCTGATGCTTTTCTATCCTTGGGGGACAGGTGGCTCAAAGCTCAGGAAGTTACACATCCGATCAGCGGGTCGGCGGATGACGGACGGCAGCGGGGAACAGTCCTCGGGCTGGGTCAAGGTTCCTCACGCACGGATCTACTGGGAATCGACGGGGGATCCGGATGGCGTGCCCGTTCTCTACCTCCATGGTGGGCCGGGCGGCTCGCTGGGGCTGGGAGGTTACCGAAAGCGCCACGACCCCCGCCGCTTCAGAACCATAGGCCTGGATCAACGCGGGTGCGGGAAGAGCACGCCTACTGCCCAAGATGATCTCCCACATCTATCGGTCAACACCACGCAGACCTTGATTGAAGACATCGAGGCTGTCCGCACTCAGTTAGGGATTGAGCGGTGGATCGTCACCGGGGTTTCATGGGGCAGTACTCTGGCGCTCGCTTATGCGCTGCAGCACCCAAGTCGGGTATTGGGCATTGCACTTGTGGCCGTAACCACCAGCAGTCGCGCCGAGATCCAGTGGATCACGGAGGATGTTGGCCGCGTCTTCCCGGAGGAGTGGAGTCGATTCCGGGGCGGCTCTAGTGGAATGTCAGGAGAGCGCCTTGTGGAGGCCTACGCCCGGCGGTTGGCTGGGGATGACAGGGACGACGCGCACCGGGCCGCCTTGGCTTGGGACCGGTGGGAGTCCACGCACATATCTTTGGACCCTGGTTGGACCCAGGGGCTGATGTTCGACGACGATCGGCAACGGATGACGTTCGCACTGTTAGTGACGCACTACTGGGCCAACGACGGGTTTCTCACAGAGGGGAACGAAATCATCTCTCGCATCCACCAGCTCGACGGAATTCCCGGCTATCTCATCCATGGCAGGCGAGACATCAGTGGACCTGTTGTCACCGCATGGCAATTGCACCAGCGATGGCGGACAAGTCAGCTTCTGGTGGTCGAAGAGGAGGGCCATGGAGGTCCAGTCAGCATGGCGGCGTTGACGCGGGCGGTCGAGGAAATCGCAGCCGGGATCGTGTGATGATCAGGAACGGTATGACGAATTGATGTGAGGGGACTGCCCATGGTCTACGACCGGGAGCGTGAGCGGCGCGACGACGCTGCCTATGCGGAACATAAGGAAGCTGTGGCACGCGGCGAGAAGCGTGTCCTTCGACGGACCAGCACCGGTGAGTTGCACAGCTATCCCAAAGAGGAGATCGGGTTTACGCCGGGGCGGGGGCAGGCGCAGGTCAGTTCGTGGTGGGGCATGGCAATATTGGCCGCTTTTGGGGCGGTGGGATTCGTTGCCACGGTGGTGCTGTTCATCATGCCTGCGTTCCAAGGAGGCGGGCCCTCATGGGGTGCCCTGTGGCCCATGGGCATTGCGGGCTTCCTGGCTTGGTACGGGTTCAGCTTGTCCAAGGATGAGTATCGGGCAACACAATTACGCAAGAAACGGGGATCCCCGAAGCCTGGCACGGGAAACGTGGACGTGAATCTGCTGGAGCTGGGTAGCCGTCAGTAGCCCGGTTCGAGGACGCTACCGAAGGGCCCTTACCCTCGGAGTGGACTTGCGCTATCTTATTCCCACCTGCGTCGGGCTGGCTGGGAAGCGGGCGCCAAGTCACAACTAAGCGAGGTAACACAATGCGAATCAGAATTCTCTCTGCTGCCCTCTGTGTGGGTGCGCTGACGGCCTTGTCTGCGACGCCGGCTTTCGCGGCCGGACAGGTGGAAAAGGGCCCGGAAAACTCCAACTCCATCTGCTCGTACTCGGGCCTGAATGACCACCCTGATGCGGCATACCCTGAAGGTGGCCGGGTGCAGTCCTACGGTCAGGCCGTGAGGCAGGGGTTCAAGGACGAATTGGCTGCGCAGGGCGAATCGCCCAGCCTTCTCTGCAACGGACACCGTCTTCCTTGGCAGGAAGTGACCGGAAGCCACTGACTCTCCGCCCGATAAGCGACGGCTGCCTCCCGCAGACTAAAATCGGCGGGAGGCAGCTGTTGTCACGGCCCCCTCAGGCGAGTGCCGCCGTCGTCGACGCCTTCCGCGCTATCAGCGCGATTCCCGCCGCCGAGGCAAGGAAGACGGCACCCAGGATGGCCCAACCCAGCGTGCCATGTTCGACGACGGTGGCGGTCACCACGAGCGGTGCGAGCATAGCCCCCAGGGCAGATCCCATGCCGAGCATCCCTTGGTAAGCGCCTGCTTGATGGGGGTTGGCGAGTTCGAAGCTGAGTCCCCAGGCACCCGCTTGCGAGAGGATCTCCGCGAACGAGTGAAGAAGTGCCGCGCCGCAAAGAAGAATGATGGCGGCGATGACAGGCGCCCCGCCCGCCGTGGCATAGAGCGCGCAGGCTGCGGCCATGAGCACGCCGCCAATCATCACGATCTTTCCTGCGCGCCGGGGGTGCTCGGTACCGCGGGAGAGCGGCACTTGCAGCAGAACGACACACAGGGTGTTGATGACAAGGATTGCCGATATCAGGACGTCTGGGGCACTGGTGTCCTGCGAAATCCACAGCGGTACGCCCATCTCGGCGAGCCCGAACTGCATGCCGAAGATACCGGACAGTACGGTCAGCAGTACGTAGCGGCGGTCCTTGAAGGGGGAGCTACCCCGCGCCGGGGCAGGTTTGGCGGGATCGTGACGGGGTGCGTCTACCCTGGCGGGGAGGCGGCGGAGGGCCATGGCGCTCAGGAGATAGGCCACGCCGGCGCCGATCATCATTCCCCGGAATGCACCCGCGGTGCCGGCCAACAGTGCGAGACCGGCTATCATCCCTCCCACCGCGATGCCCAGGTTGGTGATGGTGCGGAGGACTGCGCGCGCATTTACGCGGTTCGCACCGTCGAAGGCCCGGGCGATGATCGCGGACCGCGTGGCATTCGCGCCCCGGTCCACGCCGACTGCTATACAGGCGATCACGACGGCGGTGCTGAAGTTCCCGGCGAACGTATAGCTTGCGATCGCGAGACCCTGGACGGCGACCATGCCCACAAGGAGCCGACGTGCGGACAAGTGGTCGGCGAGTCGGCCACCGATGTACGACGTCGCGACACCGACCCCGCTGGAAACCGTGAGGATCACAGCGATTTCGAGGGCACTCAGCCCGACGAAGCGGCTGAAGTACAGGACCGTCAGGGTGAGGAAGATTCCGCGGCCCACTGTGGATACCAGGATGGCGGAGGCGAGGATCTTGAGGGCGGGATCAGAGAGCGCGACGCGGAGGTTGTGCTGCGGAGCGGGGGCGGTATTGGCCGGCGATTTAGTCACACCCCAGTTCTGTCACCCACTGACGGCGGGCGGTATTGATGTAGCGTAATGCTTCATGTTGAAGTACGAGTTGTCAGAGGCAGATCTGGGCGGCGTGCGCTTTGGCATCTCGCCCCTCTGCGAACTGGGACTCTCCCTCAGGGCTGTTCGCGATCCCAGCCAGTACCCGCTCCAGCTGCCTTGGTTGCGTCGGACGGAAGAAGCCCGCTCACGTTTGGACCTCGATGGATTGCTGTCCTTGGTGGATGACCGGCTGTGGACACCGGACTTCCTGAACCCCCGGCCCCAGTCACCACTGACCAGAATCGACGACGAGTTCGCAGCATTGGAGCAGCTTTCAGCCGAGCAGTTCCACGGGGATCTGGTCAGGGTGCACGGCGCTGTCCCGACAGTTTTTTCCGGGCCCGTTGGGCCGGCGATCCGACGCATGGTCGGTATCCTCCGGGACTTCTGGGAAACCTGCTTCGAGCCGCACTGGCTGCGCATGCGCACCATCCTGGAAGCGGACATTGTCTACCGGGGCCGGCAGATTGCACAGGCCGGGCTGTTCACGATGCTGAACGATTTGTCCGGTGCTGTGGAATTCGATGGCCGCGTCATCTCCGTGCGGCTGAAGAATCCGGCGTCGCGGACCGAGAGGACGGACGGCTTGGGGCTGACACTTGTTCCCACCATGTTCACGCGCCGGGCCTCTGCTCCCGTGAACCACGGCGATCCGCCGCTGCTGATGTACCCCGCCAGGGGCCAGGGCGCCATGTGGGAAACGGAACGGATCACGAACCCGGCCGCGATTGTGGCCGTATTGGGTGAGGTCCGGACCAGCCTGCTCACCGCCTTGGCAGCCCCGGCCTCGTCCACAGAGTTGGGCCTGCGCTTTGGCGTCACAACGTCGGCCGTGAACCAGCACCTCAGGGCACTCCGGGACGCAGGACTCGTGACGTCAACCCGCTACGGCCGCAGTGTGCTCTACTTCCGGAGCGAACTGGGCGCGGCGTTGCTGCTGGGGTGACTTCACAGGCAGGACGACGGCGGCAGGCGAGTGTCGCCGTCGTACGTTTTAGTCTTTGCGGAGGCTGTAGGTGCTGATCACGTTGCCCTTGCTGGTAGCGTACTGGTCCTCCAACACGAGCCGGTGCAACGGGTCGCCGTCCTCAAAGAGCCGCCGCCCGCTGCCGGCCACCACGGGATGCGTCATGAGGGTCAGTTCGTCCAGGATGCCCGCGAAAAACAGTTGGCGGACCAGGGAGATGCTGCCGCAGACGGCAATCTCGCCGCCATCCCGGGACTTGAGGTCGGCGACGAACTTCTCCACATCGCCCTCGATCAGGTGCGAGTTCTCCCATTCAAGGGGCTCTGTGAGGGTGCGCGATGCGACGAACTTTTCCACGGGATTGATGAAGGCAGCAAAGTCCTCATCCCGAGGTGCGGTGGGCCAATATCCGGCCCACTCCTGGTAGCTGACCCGCCCCAGGACCACGGTGTCCACCGTGGTGATCATCTTGGTCAGTCCTCTGCCGAGTTCGTCGTCGAAGCTGTCGAACTGGAACTTGAATGGGTCCTGAACCACGCCATCAACGGAGTGGAACAGGCCGGCGGTGACTTTGCGCAATTGTTTCTCCTGTTGGGCGGCGGGTGTTTGGAGTGTTGGTGTTAGGCGGCGCGGCTGGTGGTTTGGAGGCCGCGGGGCGGAAGGGCGGTCACATTGTTGTGGTCCGGGTTGAGGCGCACGGGCACTTCATGGAGTTCGGCGTAGACCTGGAGTTGTTTCAGTGCATCCTCATCAATGGTCGCTTGGGACAGGTCCATCTCCACTCCGAGACCGCCGCCAAGGCCCTTGGTGCGTTGGACCACTGGGTAGAGACCCTGAAGGCTCAAAGCGGTCACGCGACCGGTCGCTTCGATCTGAATTTGCTCGCCGTCTACGTCGACGCGAACAACAACGGAGAGCTTCTCGCTGGCCAATGCACTGCCTTTCATCCTTGCTGCCACGCTGCAGCGACCCCAGCGTATGTGCCATGTGTGACCTGCGCAACATTACGACGGCGGTGGCCGGCATGGCAGCTGCGGCTGAGGATCGTCGGCGTCGACCAGGCCGCTGTGTACCCACGCATGGATATGGGCTCCTGAGTCACAAACCGAACTGTCCCGGAAGTTGTCTTTGTGACAGCTGGCTGCAGGGGATGTTTTGGGACAACATACGGGACTGAAATGTTACGTCCAGGCTGATTCGGCATTCCACCAGTGCTCAAAAGTGCCTTGATGAATGGCCTACAGCCGTTTGCAAGATGCCCCGGCGTGGATGCCCTTTAGTCCGTTTTGCGGCGGGGCGCGGTGTCGGGGTGCCGTCGCCGCCTAAATCGGCCGAGTGGGACCGTCCCAACGAGAGTGTTCCAGTACTAAGGAAGTGGGACAGCGTCCTTAGGTTCCTAAGTGCCACCAGCCTGTGGACCGACGGTGCTCCATTTGTGGCTGTGGCGGTTGACCTCCGGCGTTTGGGTTGCGGTGTTCGTTTACTTGCCCGTTTGAGAGTTAGAGGCTGTTCGGTTGCGGGTCCAGTCCGGAGGCCCACACTCGTCCGTTGATGGCCAGTTCACGCAAGAACTCTGTGAGTTCCTGGTCGGTGTATGGCGCGTCCTCGTCTACCCACCACGTGAGGATGCCGATTATTTCGCCGGCCCATGCCCGGGCGACGAAGCTTGTGGGCAGGCGGGGGGTTACCCCGGCGCGTGTGGCTCGTTCTTCGAATAGCTCTTCGGCTTGGGTGATGAGAAATTCCCTGAGTTCCCGTAAGGCCCGTCCGTTCCCTTCGCCGCGGAGAATGACGCGGTAGGCGTCTCTTTCGCGCCCTGCGTGTTCGAAGAGGTATTTCACGGGGAGCCCGGAGAATCCGAGGGGTTTGGCTTCTTCCACGGCCGGCAGTACGCGGTTCCGTTCATCGGCGAGGTCGGCGACCACGTCGCTGAGGAGGCCGTCCTTGTCCCGGTAGTGCGTGTAGAAGGTCGCCCGGGAAAGGTCTGCGGCGTTGATGATGTCTTCAATGGTGATGGCGTTGAAGCCTCTTTCCAACACCAGGGCGATGAAAGCACTCCGGATCGCTCGCTTCGAGCGGCGCACGCGGCGGTCCTCGACTGTTTTCACCTGAATTCCTTCCAAACCATTGACCAAGGGCACTCTCACAGTATATTACTGTACAGATAATCCAGTACTGAACACTCTGTATAGGAAAGATTTTTATGAATCTTGGAAGATTTGTGCGGTCATCAGCGGCGTACCAGCCTGATGCCGAGGCTGTTGTAGGCCCGGACTCGCGGCTGTCGTATGCCCAGCTGGACGAGGGGAGTGACCGTTTGGCCGCTGCCCTGCAGGACCGTTTCGGTCTTGGCCGGGGAGATGTGGTGGCCGTTCTTGGCTGGAATTGCCCTGAGCTTGTGGTGGCGGAAGTCGCCCTTTACAAGGCGGGTCTGGTGCGTGCCCCGATCAACGCCCGGCTGGGGGCATCGGAGGTTGCGCACCTGTTGGCCGACTCCGGGGCGAGGGTCCTCATTACGGACACCGATCATGCAGATGTGGTTCGTGCCGCGACCGCGATCGCTGCTGTTGCGGCTGTGGTCACTATTGGCGGTGAAAGCGACTTCGGTGCCTCGTTCTCCTCCGTCCTGGACTCCGCGGAACGGAGGGCGGTCGATGTTGATTGTGCGGATTCCGATGTGGCGGTGCTTCACTTCACGTCGGGTTCAACGGGGAAACTCAAGGCTGCGGTTCACACCTACGGAAACCGGATGGCGCTGGTTCGGAAGTCGCTGATGCATCCGGACGGTTATGTCGGGCCAGGGGGCCGGATTATTTTGGCCGGACCTATCACTCATGCTTCCGGGATGCCGCTCATGGGGGTCTTTCGGGCCGGTGGTTGCGTGATCGTGATGCGGACATGGGATCCTGTCGATTTCCTGGCAACGATTGAGCGTGAACGAGCAACGCACGCTTTTGTGGTGCCGACGATGATCATGACCGTCTTGGGGGTTCCTGAGGCCAGGCGTTTTGATCTGACCAGCATGCAGCACCTGATCTACGGAGGGGCGCCTATGTCCCCGGCCCGAATCCGTGCTGCGTGGGACTTGTTCGGCCCGGTGCTGACCCAAGGTTTCGGATGTGCGGAGACGACATCGGTCGTGATGCTCCTGAGCACGGAAGACCACCGGCAGGCCATTGAGGGCGGCGATGAGGAACTGCTGCTCAGTTGTGGCCGTGCCATTTTTGACGCGGAGGTCCGCGTCGTGGATGAAGACGGCGCCCCGGTGGGACCTGGTGAGATCGGGGAGCTGGCGGTTCGTGGCCCCGATGTTGTCAGCGAATATCACAATGAAGCGGACTTGAGTGCGGAGACATTTCGGGACGGTTGGTTCCATTCCGGGGACCTCGCCCGTTACCGGGAAGACGGGTTTGTCTTCATTGTCGATCGTAAGAAGGACATGATCATTTCCGGCGGTTTCAACATCTACTCCGTCGAAGTTGAGGCCGTCCTGCAGCAGCACCCTGCTGTTCTGGACGCTGCGGTCGTCGGTGTCCCTGACGAGGAGTGGGGCGAAGCTGTCAAGGCTGTCGTCGTTCTGCGCAGCGGTTTAGAGCTTGATGAGCAGGAAATTATCGAATTCTGCGCGGCGAACCTGTCCCGCCTGAAAAAGCCCCGCTCGGTCGACTTTGTCGATCACCTTCCCGTTAACCAGAACGGCAAAACCGACCGCCGCGCCGTCCGTAACCGTTACTGGGCGGCAACCGGCCGTCGCGTCGCGTAACCCGAAGGATTTCGACATGACATTCACCCTGGAACCCGACCACTCTGCCGAACCGGAACTGCACGAGCTGGTCATGAGCCTGCGCGCCTACCTGCTCGAGGAGCTCATTCCTTACGAGCAACGACTCGGGCTTTCCCCCGAGACCAAGCTCAGCCGCGCTGACCTCGAGCCCATATGGCAACGAAGCCGCGAACTCGGCTTTTATGGCATCGCCCTCCCGCCGAATCTGGGCGGACAGGGCCTCTCAACCCGAGCGCTGTGCGCCTTGAAGGAGGAACTCATGTCCCACGGTTCCGTGCTCGCGCACTCAGTGCTGGGCGATATGGGGGGACCACTGCGTGCAGGGTCCATCATGCAGTACGCCAGCACATACCAGCTCGAAAAATACCTTATGCCAGTCATTCGTGGGGAAAGGGCGTGTTGCTTTTCCATCACCGAACCCGATGCCGGTTCAGACGTACGGCGCATGCGCACGACCGCCCGCCTCGAAGGCGACGAGTACATCCTTGACGGCGGTAAAGTCTTCAGCTCCGCGGCACCCTTCGCCGACTTTGCCATCGTCGTTGCCCGCATGGACGGCGAAGCCGAAGCCTATAGTGCGTTCCTTGTGGATTTGGACGCTCCAGGGGTCACAGTTCGGGACGGTGAGGTTCCCATGTCCGGGCAGCAGATCGAAGGGGACATCGACTTCGATGAGTGTCGCATACCGGTGGCAAACCTTCTCGGTGACGTCGGTCAGGGGCTGCGGATCGGTATTGGGCGAATCAACCTGAACCGGCTGCTCCACAGTCCCTCAATCATCGGCGCTGCCCGCCGGGCCTGGACCCTGTCCGTGGAATACGCCACATCGCGCGTCGTCAACGGCCGGCCGTTGATTGAACTCCAAGCGATTCAACACAAACTCGCTGACATGGCCACGGACATCTACGCTGCGCGGTCGATGGTGGCAGCAACGGCCGCGAAGGTCGACAGGGGGGAGGACGTTTCGGTCGAGGCGAACATGTGCAAGTTGTTCACAGCCGAAGCATGCTTCCGGGTCGTCGATGAGGCTGTGCAGATTCACGGCAAGGCAGGACTGACGAGGGGCAACGAAATTGAACAGCTCTTCCGGTCCCTGCGGATGTACCGCATCGTCACCGGCACCAGCGAGATTCATCGAAACGCCATCGCCAAAGCGCTCACCTGAGCACCGGCTATCTCTCGGACCTATAACTCGTAAGCAACGTCGCTCACACTAGGAGAACCATGGACAGTTCACCCGCCCGATCCAAGGCCGTTGCGCCTATTCCCGCCGCGGCGCGGGGAATGATCGCGCTCCTGATCCTCTTGGAGTTCGTCGCCGGTCTCCTCCAAGGTTTCTATGACCCCCTGGCCAAACTTTTCGCCAAAACGTACGAAGTTTCAGACGGACACATCATCTGGTTCCACACCCTCCAAGGCCTGTCTGCTGCGGTGATGGTGCCGCTACTGGCCAAATTCGGGGACATGTTCGGGCACCGCAGGGTGCTCAGAATCGCCGTGGGTGTGGTGCTTGCCAGCACTCTTTTGACAGCCATGGCACCGAACTTCCCACTGCTCTTGGCTGCACGAGTGCTGGCAGGGCCGATCGCCGTTTGGCTGCCACTTGAAATCGCTCTGGTGCATCAGCGTATCGATCAAGCTGCTGCCCGCAGAGTGATCGGGATCCTGGTCTCGGTACTGGTGCTCGGAGCGGTTATTGGGAACATCGGTGGCGGTCTTTCGGTAGTTTTGATGCCTTTCTCAGCCGCGCTGTTCATCCCGCCTCTTTTGATGATCGGGGCCCTCGTGGCAGTAATCCGAATCCCGGAATCCACGCTCCGGGCCGCCCCCGGCATCGACGGTTGGGGACTCCTAGGGATAGCGGTGGCAATGATCCTGTTACTCACAGGAATGAGCAGGCTCTCCGAAGAAGGCCTGGGGGATCCGCTGCCCTGGAGCCTCATCGCGGCTGCACTCATTGTTTTCGCAACCTGGGCCTGGTGGGAACTGCGAGTCAGCAACCCCGCAGTGGACCTCCGGATGCTCACCTCACACGCTCTCGCACCCTTATATATCGTGGGGTTCCTCTTCGGTTTTGTGCTGTTCGGGTTTCAAACACCGTTGGCGACTTTCGCAGCGTCCCACCCCGACACCGACGGCTACGGGCTCGGCTTCACCACGTTCAGCCTGTCCCTGATCATCGCCACTTTCACTGTCCTTACAGCCATCGGCTCCGCAACTGTCAACCCACTCACACGCCGCTTCGGAACCAAGTCCGTGCTCGTGTTCGCCGCTGCCTTCTCCGCTGCAGGCTTCGGCTTCTTCGCGCTGCAGCACGCCGAAAAGTGGCACCTTCTAACAATGGCAGTACTGGCAGGCATCGGAATGGGCTTACTTATGGGAACCCTGCCCGCCCTGATAGCCGAAGAGTCCCCGGCAGACAGTACGGCCATAGCAACCGGCGTCTATAACTCCCTGCGGACCCTTGGCGGAGCTGTAGCCGGGGCCGGATTCTCGATCATCCTCATCTCATTCGCTCAGTCCTCCAGCGGCAATCCCGGTGACGGATACACCATGATCTGGACAATCGCGGCGGGAGCATTCACCGTCGCGGCGATCGTCCTGGCCCTGAGCAAGACCACCAAAATACCCCGACCCCTTCTCCCACCAACCCCCACCGGAACCGTCCCCCTGCTCAAGCCCGCCCCTAGGGAACGTTGAGCATCACCAGACCACCCGCAAAAAACGCTCTCAGAGCACTCGAAAGGACCTCGACTCATGAGCCAAACCATCATCCCCGAAGCATCACAGGAAGCCTCTGACTCCAGCACCATCGACTTCCGAGCCGACGGCGCCGCGATCCTTCACGAGCTGGTAACACTCCGAAGAGAGCTGCACGCCGACCCCGAAATAGGCACGAACCTCCCGCGAACACAGCGGCGGCTGCTGAACGCTTTGGAAGGTTTGCCACTGGAAATCACGCTCGGAGAACGGCTCACCTCGATTGTCGCGGTCCTTAGAGGCGAACTGCCTGGCCCCACAGTCCTTCTGCGAGGAGACATGGATGGCCTGCCTGTCACCGAAAAAACGGGCCTGCCCTACCGATCCGAGAACGGCGCAATGCATGCCTGCGGACACGATCTGCACATGGCAGGGCTCGTAGGGGCCGCCCGCCTCCTGAGCGCACACCGTTCCCAAATCCCCGGAAACGTCATCTTCATGTTCCAGCCCGGGGAAGAAGTCCTGCTCGGGGCGAAGATGATGATTGACGAAGGGTTGCTCACCGCAGCCGGGGACATCCCCGTCGCCGCCTACGGACTACACGTCGCCCCGGGACCCTTCGGGCACTTCGCCCTCTCCGCCGGCACAGCAACAGCCGGATCCACCAGAATCAGCATCACCATCCATGGCAAGGGCGGCCATGGCTCACGGCCCCACGAAGCCGTCGACCCGGTGCCAATCCTGGCCGAAACCATCCTCGCCCTCCAAAGCCTTGTCACCCGACAACTGGACGCCCAAGACCCCGTAGTCCTCACCCTAACCGTGCTCGAAGCAGGAACAACCGGCAACGTCATTCCGGACACCGCCACAGCCAAGGGGACACTCCGGAACCTCAGCGATCAAGCCCTTACAAAGGCAAAAGACAAAATCGCCCGCCTCGTCCCAGCCATCGCCGAAGCACACGGCGCATCGGCACAAATCGAAATGACCGAAGGCTGCCCTGTGCTTGTCAACAGCACAGAGCTCACGGACCAATCAGAATCTGTGCTGTCCACCGCATTCGGTGCAAGCCGGGTCACCCGAAAGGACACAACATCAGTGATGGGCTCCGAAGACTTCTCCTTCGTAGCCCAGAAAGTCCCCGCCAGCTTCTTCAGGCTCCTGGTCTCACCGGCAGATCTCGACCCCAGCGAGACCAGCTACAACCACTCGCCACTGGTCCGCTTCGACGACGCCATCCTAGGTGACCAAGCCGCAGCCCTTGCAGGTCTCGCCCTGAACCGACTCCAACAAGGCTGACCGCGCCCAGTGCCGGCACCATGGGTAAAGCCGGACGCTGGTTAACGGTCCAGCGGCCGCCGCATGCACCACACGGCGCCGGCAGCCTGAATGAAACTTGCAACGAATGGGAGCTATCCCGCCGAGGGTGTCCCACTTCTAAGGAAGTGGGACGGCTAACCGTGTAGCGTTTAGGGCACCCTCACCGGGCATTTTGCGGGCGGGTCTTACGGGAATCTCGTAGCGGTGCAACGGCGGGGGCGTCGATATGGGAATGAGGATTGGAGAACTAGCAGTCGGTTGGGGAGGTGCGGCTCCAATCGGATCCATCCTGCAAAGCAAGGCGACCATGCGCCAGCAGTTCGACTGCCACGCGTTCGGAAACGCCTTTGCTGGTACTTGGAACCTTGAGCGGTTCCGTCCGAACCGCACCACGGTCTGGAGCTGGGGCGTTGCTATCCACCGTTGCAACTGGACAACGGCGAACCAATATTGAGTCGAGATGAATGGAGTTTGCAGCATGAGCCAACAGTGCAAGGGGCTGAAAATACTTCTTTATGGCTCGATCGCCAGCGGAGTACTGGCGCTACTAACGGCATTACTGACTTCGGTTTTGTTCCAGGAAATTGAGAGCAAGGGAGACGTCACCAATGCGCAGGATTTCGGTTGGCGCGCAGTTGCGCTTGCCGTGTTGACCGTCGCGCTTTTTACCGTTTATCTGATTCGTCGCAAGACTCTGAGGAAAAGGTTCAAGCAAACGCAAGAGCACTACCCAGCTCCGTGATGGGATTACGGCGTCGATGAAACGAGCAATTACCTTGTCGCTTCGCTTTGCGCCGATCTCTCAGTGGAGCTCCCCGCACCTAATTAAAAACCGGCTCATCGCAGTGCGCGCTGCAGCAGTGCCGCGCTAGCCCGTGGGCTGGCCCAGCCCGATCAGCGCGGGGTAAAGCGCATGTTCGCCGGAACGGCGCCGGCTATCTGGCAGACTTCGCAATAGCGCTGGCCCGCGGGCGGTTCATAGCGATCGACGAACTAGCCAGAGCCACCGAAGCCCCGTCTGAGCAGCTGCTCGACGTCCTGGAAGTCCAGGCCCTAGAAGGCCAGGATGACGGCTAACTCAGGTCATGGAGGGGCGCAGGCCTCCCGGATGGCCTCGTGCCTCCGGTGCAGGTTGCGCTGGCCCGCGCCGTGGAGTCCATGCCAGCTAGCGGCGCACTGCCAGGGGAACTGCTCTTAGAACGGAAATGGGACGGGTACATTCACTGAACACTGTCAAGGGTGACACTCGTGGAAGTCGGTTCCGAGCTGCCGCCCGTAGGCTATCGTTCAGACTTTGTCGGGGGCGGAGCCTGTTTTTGTGCGGCTGGCGGCCTTGGCGGTGGATTCCCGTTGGAGCAGGACCGGGCCGGTTATGGAGTCGGGCACTTTTTCTTCGCCGGCAAGGCGCTGCTTGAGGAGGTTGAAGGCCCTGATGCCCAGATCTTTGAAGTCTGGCGCCACGGTGCTGAGGGCCGGCCAGGTGAATTCGCTGAAGGGCTGGTTGTCCCAGCCGATGATCGAGACGTCTTCAGGAACCCGTATGCCGTTTTCGTGAAGGGCTCGCAATGCAGCGACAGCGAGCCCATCATTTGAGCAAAACACGGCTGTGATTTCGGCGTTGGCGGCTATCCGGAGCCCTTGCTCATAGCCGGAACGTGCGGTGCGTGATGCTTCAAGAACGGCAGGAGGGGTGATTCCTGCGTCGGTGAGCGCGTCGTGCCAGCCTTGGTATCTTCCCGAGAATTGGGTGAGCGGGAAGAGTCCGAGGTGGTGAACGGTTTTGTGGCCGAGCTTGAGCAGGTGCTCTGTAGCTTCCCGCCCTGCCGCGTATTCATCGATGAATGCGTAGGGGTAGCCCGGTTGGCCGGTTGGGAAACCTGACGCTGCCACGGTTGGAATGCTGGCGGGAAGGTGTTTAAGTACCTCAGCTGCCGACGGATCAAAGTCCAGAACGATGATGCCGGCCAGTTGTTGCTGCAGGGCAACTTCGAGAGCGGCTTTGACGTCTGCTTCTTCCCGTGACCGCACCGCTGAGATAACTACCGTGTAGCCGGCTGCTTGGGCGACTTCTTCTATGCCTGCCAGCGTGTTCGCGTACCCGTATGCCGAGGTGCTGGCGGCAAAAATCGCGATCATGGTCCGTTCGCCACTCCGCAGGGCACGGGCAACGGAGCTTGGACGGTAGTTCAGTTCCTTGACTGCCGCCTCAACCCGGGCGCGCAGTCCCTCACTGACGGGAATGTTTCCGGTAAGGACGCGCGAGACCGTTGGTACGGACACACCTGCCAGGCGGGCAACGTCGGCAATGACTGGTTGGCGAGTGTCTTTGGTGATTCTCATAGTCGATCCTCGAAATTTCCGTGTGCGTCTTCAGCGAGGTTATCCCGAAACACGACTTTCAGTGTTTGGTGCCTTTCGAACCATGAGCCAGGCGAGCATGGCGGGGACCAACCCGCTGCCCAAGGGGATCAACGTCGGAACGCGCAGCATCAGGAGCAGCCAGGTGGCCAAGGCAATCACGCACCCAGCGAGGGGCAGCGGCTTGGAAAGAATGATTCTGAGCGTCAAGTCGGTCAACCCCTGTCTGGTCGTCCCGTCTTCAGCCGTCATTGCCGCCACAAGCAAGGCAATATAACCTGCGGCGAGGATGCCGCAGAGCGGGATGATCACGCAGAGGGCCACGGCGCCCAAAGCACCCGGGGTTGAGAGCCAGAACAGAATGGAAAACGCCGCGGCCGCGACGACAAAGGGCGCTGGCCAGCTGATCTTTCCCACCCGGTTCCATGCCCAGGAAAACTCCCTCATGAAAGCCCGGGCAACGCCTGGCCTGTCTTCGAGCACCGTCTTCTGCAAGGCGCGCTGCAGGGCAATCGCAGCCGGAACGACCGTGATCAGGGGCAGGCTCGTGACGACGAAAAGCAGTTGAAGGATCAGCACATCCCCCACGACATCGAGCGCTGCCAGGAGGGCGGTCCCTCGGGGCCGGCGTTTCTGCTGTTTCATGCATCCATCCGTTCATTGCAGCGACATTGCTGATTGCAGAGCCCCGCTGGTCCCTCATTCTATGGAACCGAGTACTGTGACTTGCATCTCTGATATCGATATCATACAGTGGTTTCACACGCTATCCAATGCCGGATGGCTAAATCAGGAGGATTGATATGGCACGTCGACGTGCAGGATTTCTCGCGCTGGCAGTGGCCGGCACTCTGGCACTAGGGGCCTGCGGCTCAGGTGGTACTTCCACCGCCCCGGCATCAAACCCGGCCGAGGTCACTGGCACGTTGCGGGTCCTCGTCCCGAGCTACCCTGCCAGCAACGAAGGCAAAGCCGCACTGGAAAAGGTGGTTGCCTCCTTCAACGCCAAGTACCCGAAAGTCACGATCGAACCGGACTTCGCTACCTTCGATACGTTGAACCAGAAGATTTCGACGTCCATCGCAGGCGGCCAGGGCTATGACGTACTGGTGACCGGTATCGGCTGGGTACCGCCCTTCGCGGCGAAGAACGTCTTTGAAGATCTGTCGACCTTCGGGGCGACGGCTGATTCGCTGGGAAGTTCCTCGAACCCGGCCCTCGTCCCCGCATCTGAGTTCAAGGGCAAGGTTTACGCTGTTCCGTTGATCGCAGGCCCTAAGCCACTTGCATTGCGTAAGTCGCTTTTCGAGAAGGCTGGTCTGGATCCGTCCAAGCCGCCGACAACAATGGCTGAGATCAAGACCGCTGCCGAGAAGCTGACGGTCAAGGACGGGGCCGGGAACATCACCCAGGCCGGCTTCGACTTCTGGGCCGCTCCCGGCGGATACCGACAGGACTTCGTGGCCCTGCTGGGATCCCTTGGAAAACCGCTCTACAACGGTGATGGCGATGCGCAGTTCGCCGGCTCCGAAGGCGTCCAGACACTTGAGTGGATGAAGAGCATGGTGAACAACGTCCAGAAGTATGGCGCCCAGAACGCGGCCAAGTCCCCGCTGGTCAACACTGGTGAGGCGGCAATGGGGTTCACCGGCGGTTACATCGACTGCTCCGACAAGGGCGTCGGCAAGGCTGTCTGTGACGATCTTGTCTACTTCAACCTCAAGGACAAAGAAGGCTCGATGTTCACCGGCGGACAGCTCGCCTCTGTCGGCAAGACCAGCAAGCTCAAGGCCGCGGCATGGGACTTCATCCAAGAGCTGAGCAAGCCGGAAGCAGAAGCCGACATCGCTGCCCTGAACTTCGCAGTCCCGGCAGCCAAGGACGCCTCGAACTCCGAGGTCGTGAAGTCGAACCCGGCCAGCACATTCGTGGCCGCCAATCTGGGTGATGCCAAGTTCGAAGGCGGAGCGGCAAACTGGCTGGAACTGCGCGGAACATTTGGCACCAGCCTCGATGACGCCCTGCTCGGAAAGAAGTCAGCACAGGACACGCTGACCGCACTGGAGCAGCAGTCCAAGTGAGCACGCTCCAAGAAAAGACGCCTCGGGTGCGCGCGGTACGTGGGGACAAAGCCCACACCGCGCGCCCCAGAGGGCGGAACGGTTCGCGCCTGACCCGTCAGCAGTCCCGGGCAGGTTGGTTGCTGCTGACGCCCGCATTGCTGCACTCTTCGTTCTTCCTCGCAGTTCCGGCCCTGGCCGCCGTCTTCCTGAGCTTCACCAACTACGATTTCTCGGGCGCCTGGCAATTCATAGGTGCCGAGAACTACGTGGAGCTCTTCCAGGACGCCCGCTTCCAAGCTGCGCTGAGAAACACCATCCTTTACACGATCGCGGTCGTTCCCCTCGCCATGATCCTAGCTTTACTCATCGCCCTTGGCCTGAACCAGAAAATCCGTGGACTGGGCTTCTTCCGGACGGTCTACTACCTGCCGGTCGTTACCGCCACCGTCGCTGTCGCGTCCGTGTGGTTGTGGATCTACCACCCAGGCGCCGGCCTGGCCAACGCCGTCGGCAGTCTTTTCGGGATGGCACGATCGGAGTGGCTGAATGACCCCGGAACCGCGTTGCCGGCCCTGATGGCCGTCGGTATTTGGCAGGGCCTTGGCGCCAAGATGATTGTGTATTTGGCCGCACTGCAGGGTGTCTCCAAGGAACTGCTGGAAGCGGCATACCTTGACGGCGCCAACCGGTGGCAGGTATTCCGCAACGTGATCTGGCCAGCTCTCGGCCCGGCCCACTACTTCGTGCTGATCACAGCGATCGTCCAGACCTTCCAGGTCTTCGACCTCGTCTTTGTCATGACCAAGGGCGGCCCCGTCAATTCCACCACGGTACTAACCTTCGATATTTACAACAACGCCTTTGAAGGTCTCCGGCTGGGCTACGCGTCCGCTGAAACCGTCATCATGCTCATACTCGTAGCGGCCTTCATCTACCTGGGCGGTCGTTCGCAAAGGAAGAACCAGGATGCGTAAGAAGAACCTCACGCCCGGCCGAGTGGTCCTGTACGCGGTGTTGCTGCTCGGCAGCGTACTGATGGTCTGCCCGTTCATCTGGATGGTCCTCACCGCGCTGAAGTCCACCGGCGAAGTCAGCACGTTCTCATGGCTCCCCACCGAGTTCCACTGGAACAACTTCATTGAAGCGATGAACGCCGCTCCCTTCCTCCGCTATTTCTGGAACAGCCTGATCCTGACCGTCGGCGAAACGGCCCTGACCCTGGTGTTCTGCACCATGGCCGGGTACGCGCTGGCGAAAGCACCGATCCGGGGCGCGAAGGGCATCATGAACTACTTCATCGCCCTGATGATGGTTCCATTCCAGATCATCCTGGTACCGCTGTTCCTTCTGGTGAAGTCCATCCCCCTGTTCGGCGGAAACGACATCTTCGGCCAGGGCGGTACCGGCTGGTTGAACACGTGGTGGGCGCTGATCATCCCGTTGGCCATCGCACCGCTGTACACGTTCTTGGCTCGCCAGTTCTACGTCACGCTTCCCTCGGAACTTGCCGACGCGGCACGGGTCGATGGGCTCGGCGAGTTCGGGATCTTCTTCCGGATCATGACCCCGCTGATCAAACCGGCGCTGGTCACCATCGGGGTGTTCCAGATCGAAGCGGCCTGGAACAGCTTCCTGTGGCCCTTGATCGTGACGAACTCGGACGAGCTCAGGCCTTTGCAGGTCGGGCTGGCCATCTTCTCCCAAGACCCGTTGAACGTCCAGTGGCCGTATCTGATGGCTGGCGCTACCCTGGCGACCCTGCCCATGATCATTCTGTTCATCTTTGCCCAGCGTCGCTTCGTTGAAGGCATGGCAAGTGCCGGCCTCAAGGGCTGAGACAGCTTCCCCCATCACACAAGGAAACACATGATCACGCCGTCGGCCTCCACCTTGGGAGCGCCCGGAACACCACTGCCCGTTGTGCTCGGCTGGTTCACAGACGTCCAATTCCCCGGTATCGAACTGAGGTTGGCTACCGGCGAACCCGCCGACCCGGAGCTGGACGTTGCGGGCCGCCGAGCACTTCGAAACACGATTGACGCTGCCGGGATGGAAGTCACCTCCATCGCAAGCTACGTCAGGGTCGCTGCAGCCGGTGACGATGAAGCCGTTATCGCCGAACTCATCCATGCAATCGACTTCGCGCGGGACCTGGGGGCAGCCATGGTGCGCGTGTTCCCCGGTGCCGAGACAATGCCTGCTTCATTCACCACCTCACCGGCGTTGTTGGACTCCGTGGTCGAGGTGGACGAACGTGCTGCCCGCCGGCTCACCGCGGTGGCCGGATACGCCGAATCGTTGGGCGTCCTTCCCGTTCTGGAAACGCACGATTCCCATCCCTCCGGCGCGGACATCGCCCGGATCCTTCAGCGCGTCGAGGGAAACGTCGGCGCCGTATGGGACCTTCTGCACCCGTGGCGGGTCGGCGAGACTCTCGCGGAGACCTGGAAGTCGCTGGGGCCGTGGCTTGCCTCGGACCAATGCACGGTGCAGGTCAAGGACGCAGCTCTTCCGGCAAGTGTGCCCGTACTTCTTGGCGAAGGAAATCTTCCCCTTGAGGATTTCGCCCACCTGCTGATCAGCCGGAAGTATCAAGGAGTCCTCACGCTCGAGTGGGAAAAGGCATGGTACCCCGAAGCCCGCCCCCTGGATATGGCATTGAAATCCACCCGTACCTGGCTGGACCGGCACTGGCGAGGAGAAGAAAAGTGAACGCAGCATTGCATAGCAGAGCCCAACCGGCCCCGGCCCTGTTTCGACCGAGAATAGGTCTGGCAATGCAGGATGCCGGCCTGAGGGACGCCCTGTTTTCCAAGCGCCTGCAGGCCCGCCTCGAATCCATCGGAGACTGCGATTTCAGCCACGTCATTCAGGACTTCTCCGACGTCCCGGACAGTGTCCTCAAAGAGATCGACGTTCTTCTCACCGGATGGTTTTCCCCTCGGATTGATGCCCCGGTTCTGGCTCGCATGCCACGCCTGCGCCTCATCACCCACGCAGGCGGAAGCATCAAGGGCCATGTGGCCCCTGAATGCTGGGAGCGTGGCATCGTCGTCACGACCGCAGCGGAAGCCAATGCCCTGCCCGTGGCCGAATTCACCTTGGGTCTGATCCTCATGGCCGGCAAGTCAACCATGGCTGCCAGCCACCTCTATACCAGCCGGCAGGCAAAAATCGACCGCGAACTGGAGTTCCCGGACACCGGAAACTACGGCAGCACGGTGGGAATCGTGGGTGCTTCCACCATCGGTCGCCTGGTCCTGGAGCGCCTCCAGCCTTTCGACTTCGATGTGCTGGTTTACGATCCAACCATTACGGCCTCCGAAGCCGAGCGCCTCGGTGCCCGCCTCGCCGGGCTCGATGAGCTGATGGCGGGCAGCGACGTCGTTTCCCTCCATGCCCCTGCCCTCCCGGAAACGGAAAAGATGATCGGCACTGTCCAGCTGACTGCCATGAAGAACGGCGCCACCCTTATCAACACTGCCCGCGGCGACCTTGTCGATCAGTCCGCGTTGGTCCGCGAGCTGGAGACCGGACGCATCAATGCGTTCCTTGATGTCACCAACCCGGAACCGCTTCCGGCCGGCCACCCCTTGTTCGAACTGCCCAATGTCCTGCTCACCCCTCACATCGCCGGGTCGATGGGCAACGAACTGCACCGGATGGCCGCCTACGCCCTGGATGAAATCGAACGTTTTGCCGCAGGCGAATCCCTGCGATTCCCAGTACAACTCAACGACCTCGCAAGGATGGCCTGACGTGGAAACCAACATGATCACGTGGTCCAACGGAACACTGCACGTAGCACTGACAGCCGGCCCCGATCAGCCCGTGGGCATCACCCACCTTCATCCGGGCGAAGCACCGGCAGAGCCTTCCTCCGCCGGTACTGCACTGGTTGAAATCCTCACCACGGAGGAAGGCCGGGCCAGAGCCAGTCAACGTTACGGCGAATCCGCGCTCGGCAAACGGCTGCGCCATACCGGCCACCGAAGCAGCGTGGACGGCGTGTGGCACACCCTCGAAGTGCAGCAGCGCGACCCGGAGACCGGTGTCGAAACCGTCACTGTTCTCCGGGCTGTGACCGGAGCCAGCGCGCTCCAAGCGAGGACCACGGTGCGAAACACCGGCAAGCATCCTCTCCACCTGCAGGCCGTCACGTCCCTGGCACTGCCGGTTCTCGCCGGCAACCGTGCCGTGATTCCGGACAACCTGCGACTTGCCTCGGGGACCTCCCAGTGGCTTGGCGAAAACCAATGGACCCTCGAGCCCGTTCCTGCCATCCTGCCGGACCTGAATCTGCGCTTCCACGACCAGGACCAGCGCGGCCACTACCTGCGTGCCTCAACCTCCTGGTCAACAGGTGGCCCCCTTCCAACCGGCGCTCTCGTAGACGAGGACGATAACTGGTGCTGGATGTGGCAGATCGAACATAACGGCGGGTGGGCCTGGGAACTTAGCGAAACCCGCCATGCTCTGAACCTGACCCTGCTCGGACCCTCCGATGACCAGCACCAATGGTTGCACCGTTTGCTGCCCCAGGAGTCCTTCACTACTGTCCCCGCCACGGTCGCCCTGAGCAGAACCGGACTCGAGGGTGCCCTGGAGGAAATGACACGTCATCGCCGGGCCCTTCGCGGGAACGCCGCGCTCTTAGGCCCGGCCGTGGTCTACAACGACTTCATGAACACCCTCATGGGAAACCCCAGCACTGAAAAGCTCCTGCCCCTGATCGAGGGCGCAGCCGCAGCCGGCGCGGACGCCTTCTGCATCGATGCCGGATGGTTCGACGATCAGACGGACTGGTGGGATTCCGTCGGCGAATGGGAGCCTTGCGCTGATCGTTTCCCGAACGGCCTGAGCGAAGTCACTGACGCCATCCGCGCCCGGGGGATGGCCGTCGGAATGTGGCTCGAACCCGAAGTTGTCGGCGTCCGAAGCCCCATGGCCCAGAGGCTCCCGTCCGAAGCGTTCCTGCAGCGCCACGGCCAGCGTGTCGTCGAACACGGCCGATACCACCTGGACTTCCGCCACGCAGAGTCCAGGGCACACCTGGATGAGACCGTGGACCGGCTGGTCCGCGACTTCGGCGTTGAATACCTCAAGCTGGACTACAACATCACCTCAGGCCCAGGAACAGACCTCGACGCCGGCTCGGCCGGTGACGGGCTCCTGGGACACAACCGCGCCTATCTGGAATGGCTGGACGGCGTTAAAGCCCGCCACCAACTGACCATCGAAAACTGCGCGTCCGGAGCGATGCGTCAGGACTACGCCCTGCTGTCCCGCCTCGACCTGCAGTCCACCTCGGACCAGCAGGACCTGCTGCGCTACCCTCCCATCGCTGCCAACTCGTTCTTCAGCGTTCTGCCCGAACAGGCAATGCACTGGGCCTACCCGCAGCCGGAAATGACCGACGAGCAGCTCCGCTTTACGCTCGCCACCGGCATGCTCGGGCGGATGTGTCTCTCCGGTTTCGTGGACCGGGTTGACGCCAGTCAACTGGACATCATCCGCACCGCCGTGACCGCACACAAACAACTGCTTCCGGAGATCACCACCTCTGACGCTTTCTGGCCATCTGGGATTCCGGCCTGGGCAGATCAATGGTTGTCCGTCGGGCTTCAGACAGCGAACAGGGACCTGGTCACGGTGTGGAACCGTGGCGGGCCGGCGAGCGAAGCGACCCTCCATCTTCCGCGCTGGGCCGACCAGGAGATTTCGGTTGAATGGATCGGAGCTTCCACGCCGATGGAGACCAAATGGGATGGCTCCGGATACCTTGTACTTTCAGCTCCCACCGGAACCCTGACCGCTGGCACCTTCGCTGTGACTGGCAAGAAGGCCTAGCGGATGTACAGACTGAAAAACACCGTCCGGGACTACGCGTGGGGCTCGACGTCGCTGATGGCCGACTATCTTGGCCTCACTCCCACCGGCAGGCCGGAGGCGGAAATGTGGCTCGGAGCCCATGCTGGTTCGCCGTCGATCGCGCTGACGGGCAGCGGTGACACCAGACTCGATGAGCTGATCGCTGCCGAACCTGAGGCGACTCTCGGCGCCGCGTGCCGGAAAGCCTTCGGCGATCAGCTGCCATTTTTGATGAAGATGCTCGCCGCCGGGTCCCCGCTCTCGCTCCAGGTTCACCCGACGCAGGAACAGGCTGCGGCAGGGTTCGCAGCTGAAGAAGACTCCGGCGTCCCGTTGACCGCCACGCAGCGCAACTACAAGGATCCGAACCACAAACCCGAAATGATCGTTGCCCTGACCGATTTCGAGGCACTGTGCGGCTTTCGTCCGGCAGCCCAAACGGCGGCGATCTTCGACGGGTTGGCAGCTCTCTGTACAACCTCCGCAATCCCGGTTCCGGAGGTCATCGACCAGATCCGGACAACGCTTCGCGGACACGACGAACATACAGCGATCAAATCGGCCTTCAGCCAGCTGATCCGGGGCGGTCCGTCGGTGACCGAAGCCGTCCGCGCTACAGCAGAAGTGATTGCAACAGGTGTTCCTGAGGGCCCGTTCGTATCGGCCCTCAAGACGGCGCATCAGCTCAACGACGCCTACCCTTCAGACCCCGGGGTCCTGATCTCGCTGATGCTTAACAGAGTCTCGTTGCGGCCCGGCGAATCGGTCTACCTGCCTGCAGGAAACACCCACGCTTACCTCCACGGGCTGGGCATTGAGGTGATGGCCTCCTCGGACAACGTCCTGCGCGGCGGACTGACCACCAAATACATCGACGTCGACGAACTCCTGCGGACAGTGGATTTCACGCCCCTGCCCGTTCCGCGGCTCGAACCCGACAGTCCCCGGAACGGCCACCGCGTCTGGAGCCCGCCCTTTGACGAATTTCAACTGCACCGTATCGAACTGCAACCGGGAGCGGACAGCATTGATCTACCGGACGGCACCCCGGCGGTGATCCTCGTCGTGGCCGGCACCAGCACCCTGCACACAGCACAAGCTTCGATGGTCTTGGGCGCTGGGGACAGCGCCTTCCTCACCGCAAGCGAACAGTCAGTCAGCATGACCGCTGCCAGCGACGAACCTGTCGTGGCGTTCCTGACGACCTCGGGTCCCCCATGCTCCACCGGACCTCTGGCCGCCATGTGACCGGGTTCCACACCCCCATTCAAGGACAGCCGTGATTTACACCAAAGACCAAGCCTTCCAGGCACCGATTTCCCCTACCCGCAGCAGCCTCGCCGGAACAGTGATCGGGCTCGATATCGGAGGCACCAAAACCCACGGAGTCCGCTTCCATAACGGCCAGGCGGTGCAGGAAACGATCACGGGCAGCGCCAACGTCCAGAACGTCAGCCTCGAAACCGCCCGGGCAAACCTTGGGGAACTCTTCAGGGAACTCGGGCACAGCCCTGTTGACCGTGTCTGCGTCGGAGCCGGCGGGATAGACACGGCCCATGACGCCGACGAGCTGAGCGCACTGATAGCCCCCTTCGTTCCGGAAGCCCGGATAACCGTGGTCCATGACTCCCGACTGCTCCTGGCTGCGGGGCAGGTCAGCACAGGAGTGGCTGTTATAGCAGGAACGGGCTCCGCTGCCTGGGGCCGGAACCCCCGAGGAGATGAAAGCCGGGCCGGGGGCTGGGGCTATCTGCTCGGGGATGAAGGAAGCGGCTACTGGATTGGCCGCGAAGCGGTGCGCCATAGCCTGCGCCGGATGAATCAAGGCCACCAACCCGACCCGCTCACCCGGGCGCTCCTGAGCGCATCCGACCTGACGGAACCAAGCCAGCTCATTGCCTTGTTCCACTCGATCGGCACAGGCCGCCGCTTCTGGGCCCAGCAGGCCCGATTGGTCGTCGACGCCGCTGAGGCCGGTCATGCGCCGAGCCGGCGCATCCTGGAACAGGCCGGAATCGATCTGGCGGACCTGACCTCCCAGACGCTCTCACAACTCGGAATCTCCGGCCCCGTCATCCTCGGTGGCGGACTCGGCATGCACGTCCCCCGGCTGCAGTCAGCATTCCGTGACGCCTTGGCCAACAAAGGGATTACCGATGTCCGCCCCGTGACGCAGGACCCGGTGTACGGGGTAACCCACCTCCTTTCAGAGCCCGGCAGCTCGTAGCGTTTCGCATATAGGAAGAGGCTGGGTGAGACGGTTTATACCGTCTCACCCAGCCTCTTCTGTTTGGGTCTGAGCTAGCTGGTCTTCAGCAGTACCAGTGCCTGGCGGGCTGCGACATTCGCTGTGGTTCCATTAAGGGATCCGCTCTCGGCCGCTGTGGCGGGAGACCACTGCCCGGGAACATCCAAGGAGGTCTGGACGCTGGAGTCTCCACTGTTGAGGAACACCATGGCTCGTTCTCCGTTGGCGGCGACCAGTTCGAAGGCCTTCAAGGTAGCCGAGCCGGTCCGGTGTTCGATGGTTTCGATCGCTTTGGCGTCCGCGGCCCGGGGGTGCATCAGGACGGTGTGGTCGGTCCCTGCCGCTTGGCCCAGTTGGATCCATTGCTGGTTTTTTTGCGGCCAGTCCCCGGACACGCGTCCGGTGTCCAAGGTGACGGTGGGCTGTGCGGCACCGAGCAGGTGAACATCCAGATCCACGCCCTGGTAGCCGTGGGCCGTGAGCTTACCCGGTGCCTGGTCGACCGAGGTGGTCAGGGTGTGGAGGTTGAACCGGCTCGGGGCTGCGGACTTGATGCGGTCCCAGACCAGGTAGGAGTTGAAGCCGCCTTTGAGCTGGATGACGTTGCGCTGGTAGTCCGTCGCGCCTGGTGTTGCCCCGCCGGTCTGGATGACGTCCACTTTGTCAGAGTAGTAACGGATGGGCGTGGTGACAGTCGGGGCCGTTCCCTGCCAGGTGCCTTCGGTCTGGAACTGGACAACATTGTGCGCGGCCGCGCTGTTGAACCAGACGTTGTCACCGTTGAAGTAGCCTCCGGTGCCTGAATCCAGGGCCAGCGGGACCGACTTTCCCCAGAGCGAGAACCCGGTACGGTCATCGTGGTTATGGCCGAGCGGGCGCGGGGTGTCGGACATGATTAGGTAGTTTTCGTCAGCTGTGCCTCCCTTGTCGCGGAGAATGTCGTAACCGACGCTCTCAATAGCCGAGGATGTCAGGTTCGGGGCCTTGGCCGGCAGTCCTGGGTCGGTGTTCAGCAGCGGCGGCAGAGCCCAGGGGTTGGCTCCGGTGTCGGCTACCGGTGAGCCGGCCCGCTGCCAGGTCCATTGCATGGTGGCTGACAATTCCGGGTCCGATTCCTTGTACAGGGAGGCGTTCCAGCCGAGGATGCGGTACGGCTTCTCGTTGTAGTCCGCGTCTCCGATGGCTGGCATCAGGACGGTTCCAGGAGCTGCGGTGTTGGTCGAGTCCACCGGCGTCTGGACGTTGATCAGGAAGGAATGCATCTTTTTCAGCTTCGGATCGTTGACCATGTCGGTGCCTCCTGCCCGTTTCAGCGCCTGGACGAAGGGCACGAGCCTCACCAACGGAGCCGCGTGGTAGCGGATGGTTTCAGGGAAGGCTCCGTCGTCACCAACGACGTTATCCAGCGTCCAGCGGACTTCTCCTTGGGCGTGGCCCCGGTAAACGGAAGACGAGGTGAGGTTGGGCAGAGCCATGCTGACCATTCCGACGCCGATGGCGCGGTCAAGGTTCCAGTTGGAGATCCGTCCAGCGTCCGTGGAGTGGTCGTAGTAGGCCAGGTTCATCTGGGTGTCCTGCATCCAGCCGAGTCGGTCTGTGAGCCATGCGCGGTCAGTCTCGCTCATCGACTTGGAATTGATCACCAGATCGAGTGCTTGTGCGAAGCCTCCCATGGCGCGGCCGAAGTGGACTGCTCCGTACCCGTCTTCGCCGTTCGGTTTGCCACCTGTTGTCAGGGCGTAGGTCATGCCCCACACGGATTCACCAACCAGGTATTTCAGGCCAAGAATCGCTTTCTTCGCCGCTTCCTCGTTGCCCGTGACGAGAAAGACGTTGGCACTTGCCTGGGTTGCTTCGAACAAGGGCGAATCCCACCGGGTGTGGGTGTCCCAGTTGTAGGCGGGTGCCTTATAGGCAGCACCTACACTCGCTCCCGCATCGTTGGTGCAGGAAACCGTCCATACCAGGCCGGTGCCTTCGATCAGTCCGCGCTGGCTGATCGTGGCGGCCAGCGAGTAGCGTCCGCCCGGCGTGGCAGGCAGTTCCTGTGTAAGGGCCACGGATGCCTTACTGGCGGCCGAAGCACCGGCGTACTGCAAGGACGCGGCATCGGCGAAAGCCCATTCGGTGGTCTTGGTCACCACTGCGTCGGTGGTTCCTGAAGTGGCCGCCCAGCCGCTTGTACCTGATCCGAAGTTTTCAAAGCTGTTGTCAGGGATGGTCAGGGGCTGGTTGTTGGCCAGGGACGTGAGGCTAACCCCGTCGACCATCATCGATCCCTTGCCAGCAAACTCCGCCGAGAGGCGCATCTTCGTGGCCCCGGCGGGGACAGTGTAGATGTTGCTTTGCGCGCGGAGGGGATTGGCCAGGTATGACGGGTCGGTCAGTTGCTGCGTGGTCCATTTGTCCGACAGGGACAGTTGCCGCTGGTACTCGTCCCCCACGACTCCATTCTTCACCCGGTCCTTCAGGGCATTGACGTCTTTGGCGCCCAAGAGCAGGGAGGGGCGTGCGATATTGGGGTTGATGGCGGCATTGATTACTGTGCTCCGGATCAAGGAGATGTCATCGAACCATGCCTGCCCTTTACCGGCGAGGCGGACAAATGCTTTGGCGTCGGTAGCCGCCGCCGGCGGGAAGGCCTGTACCTTTGCGCTACCCCAGTCAGTTGTGCCTTCCACGGGGCCGGTGAGTTGTTCGCTGAGGGTCCGTCCGTTGGCGTCGAGGTATTTCAGGCCGGCAATTGCCTTGGCACCGGTCAGGGCGGTCTTCACCGCGGCCGACAGGTCATATCCTGCGAGTCGTTCGACGGGGAAGGGAGCCGATTCCAACACGGACTGGTCACCCTCGGACTGGTTGATCAGGGTCAGGGAGTTCTTTCCCGCTTTGGCCGTCCCTGAATCCGCTCCGGCGGTATTGCCCTGGGCAACCCCATCAGCGGTCACCTGCCGGGCGATCGAGACGTCGTCAAACCAGGCGGTTCCGCCGTTGTACAGGCGGTAGTCGATTCGGACTGAGACTGCACCGGTTGGAGCTGTCAGCACGGATTCGACGTAGGTCCAGTCAGAGTTGGTCACAGTGTTCTGGACAATTTTGTCCCCTCCCACTGTCTGGCCGTTTGCGTTCCGGAAAATAACGATCGGGCGGATATCCCCCGCCGCGACGTTCTGGCCTTTGACCCAGAACCCGAACCTATACGTTCCGGGTGTGACGGGCGCATAGTTGATCTGCTGCCAGTCCCCGATACTTCCTGGTACTCCGTCGATCCGCAGGGACTTGGACCCGGTGTGCGCCACGCTGGTGTCCCACACCATGGCCGCTTTGGTAGTGGCGTAGTTGAACGTCTTCCAGTTCTCCGGCGTCGAAGCACCCGCTTCGGCCGACGGGTTAGGAACCACCAAAGGCTCCCACTGTGTCGATGCCGCTGTCCAGCCGGTCGGTGCAGCCGGCGCCGGTGCCGTCAGGGTTTCGGCGCCACCGTTCGGCACTAGCTCGCGCCTCTGGCGTACATCGGACGAGACGTCGTCAACGTCAACCGAACCGGCGCCCAGAACCTGCACAAACACCTGCACGTTCTTGGCATCCGAGGGGATGGCCGCCGTCGTGCTCAGCTCAGCCCAGGCGCCGGTCTTCAATGCCGTCGCCCTGGCTACCTGCTGGTTGATCTCCGTGCCGTTCGCCGCCGTAAACCTCACATGCAGTTCTACCCGCGGAGACCCTTCAACAGGGCGGAGCATCGCACGGAAATACACGACGTTACTGGCCTTCTTCAGCTTCACCTCGGGAGAGGACAGGATCGTGGGATCCGTGTCCGATACCGAGGCTATTCGGGCCCCGTATTGTCCCGTTCGCGCGGACGCCGAGTCAGTAAGCGCCGAGCCTGGACCACTGGCCGACCACCCACCGGACAGGGCGGGGATGGCCGCTTCCTCGAAAGAGCCTCCCGGTATCTCCAAGCCGGAGGACACATCGGTCCCCGGCGCTTGCGGCATCGCCGCCGTAGCGGCAGCTGTTCCTGGGCCGATCAATAGGCATAGTGCCAAGGCTCCGCCTAATGGGCGGCATAAGGCTGGGTATCTCAAAGGTGAACCCCTTCGTTCGTGATTCGGGACGATATTCGACGCAGGCTGGCCTAAGCGCATCCAAAACATGACTTGGATCACTGATATCGATATCACAGTAGTGTGGAGACCGCGCCTGGGCAAGGGGCAGTGAATTTAAGTCCTATTGGTTCCGGTCGACGACCTAGTCAGCCCCGTGAGACCTTACCGACTTGGAAAGGACCCCGTGGAATAAATGGAGGTCAATATTGTTCCGGAACCGGAGTCGCCTTCCGGCCCTGGGCCAGCATTTCATCCCGACGTCGCCGCAGGTGTAAGAGGCTCTCCTCCAAAGCGCTCACCTCGCCGAGCCACTGGTGCTGTTTGGCCTCTTCCATACGCTCTTCCGCGTTAGAGGTCATCGCTTCTATCCTGCCGCTTTGAGCCGGGTCGACTTGCAGGAACCGGCATTTGATACAGGCGTGCGCTGAGGGAATGTCCCAGCATGAATGCGTACCAATTCTGAGGAAATGGGACACCGCAGCCCGGCGAACATAGCGGACTACTACAGGGATGTTGTGCCACCGTGGATGTGTCAGGACTCGTGATGCTCTCACGCCTTTGCTGAGCCGTAGCTGTAGTTCGCTCTGAAGTAGGGTCAGGTCGTTTCTCAGTCTGCTGCTCGCGGGCTAAGCCAGAAGTCCCGCCTGGAATTGGGGGAAATCAGGCGGGACAGAAACCTGCCGTACCAGCCCGGCCTCCGGGACGGCTTGCAGTTGATGTAATAAGCGCCTGCCCATGCGGTTGTCTGCACGTCCGTTCGTCGGGGTTCCTAGCGGCTTTCCAAGAAGAAAAGAGGCCGGCACCAGATTGGATCTGGTGCCGGCCTTTCGCCCGTTCATGGTCCTTGCATTCGGTCTAGTCGCGGTAAGCGTGGGCCAGCGTGGATCGTCGCGTGGGCTGCACCGTCCGGTCCTCGGCGGCCTGCTTTTCACGCCGGTCGATAATGACCTCGTTGATGGAGAAGGGGATCAGCACGATCAGGGGCAGCAGGATCCCCTGCCAGAAAGGCCATAGAGACAGCACTAGCGGGAGGAAGGAAGCGACGAACAAGACCTTGTCGACGTATCGATACCACTTCATCTTGTCCGTATCTTCACCGTTGAGTGTTCAAGTTGTAGCCGTTGGTGTTCCGGGCCCTCAGACTTGGCGTGCGCGCAGATTTCCTAGGGCAAGTGACACGGCTGACCAAGCGGCGAGAACCAAGAGGGCTACGAGTGGGTATTGAATAGTTCCCGGGTCAGTGTTGGTGGTTGATCTCGCTGCTGTGAGCAGCGCACCGGGGAAGTATGCGGCTAGTTTCTCGGCCCAGGCGATTCCCATGAGACTGGCTGATGCCAAGACTATGGGAACGCCCCACATGAGACCCATGAAGGAAAAAATTGAGCCCGCCCCGGAACGGGTAAGGTATCCCAGCCCGGTCCCGAATACGGACAACAGTCCTGCCGCCAGCGCAGCTGCTGCTACTGAGCCCCAGAGCTCGGGGTTTAGGATTGTGCGGTCGTAGTCGGAGCCGACGATGAGGGCTGTGATGCCCAGGGAAATGAGGCAGGCCAGGGCTGCGGTGCCGAATGCGATGAGGAAGCCGACGGTAGTTTTGGCCAGAAGAGTCTGCCCGCGTTTTGGCGCGAGGGTGTTGGTGAAGTTGATGCTTCCATGGGTGTATTCGGTGGTGATGGCGAGGATGGCTGCTATGACAAGGAATACGGACCCCAGTTCGACTCCCGCAGTCGGGGCCACGGCCACCGTTTCGGCAATGCTGGTTTGGCTGATGTTTTCGGAGCCGTCCGCGAGGGCCTTGATCGCCCATGCCGTGATGGTACTGGTGGCGATGGTGAGGACGAAACTAAGGATCAGCAGAACTCTGATGGCTGTGAGTGAGAGGTATTTCTTGAGTTCCGCTTGGAGCAGCCAGGCGAAGCGTTGGGGCAGCAGGACCCCGGCGGATGTCAGGCTGATGGGCGCTTGACTGGTTGTTTGGCTAGACATGGCTTGCCACGTCCTCTCTGGCGTTCGTGTGTTGTGTCATCTGGCGGTACACGGATTCCAGTGACACTCTTTCGTTGCGGAGTTCATCCAGGAGAACGCCGGCGTCTCTGGCCTTCGTGAATACTTCGCGTGTGGAGGTGTCGTAGATCGCAAGCCCGTCATTGGTGTTGGGAAGGTGTTCTACGAGGTCTCCGGGAAATGCAGCTGCGAGGCTTCGTGGGTCATTTGCGCGGACGATGACTTTGCTTCGGGCAAGTTTTTGGAGGCCGCTGAGATCGGTATCGGTGAGGATTCTGCCTTGGTGGAGGATCACGATCCTGTCGGCTGTCAGTTCCATTTCGGACATCAAGTGTGATGACAAAAGGATCGCTGAGCCTTCGGAGGCGAGTTTCTGTGCGAGTTCCCGGAACCAGATGATGCCGTCCGGATCCAGTCCATTGATGGGTTCGTCGAAAATGTAATTTGTGGGCCGGCCCAGCAGTGCCAGGCCGAGCCCGAGACGCTGCCGCATTCCCAGGGAGAGTTCCCTGACTCTCCGTCGCGGCACTGAGCCGAGTCCGACTTCTTCGAGCATTGTTTTGACGTTGGCGGAGCTGACGCCGAGGCTCTTGGCCACCACCTCAGCCTGGTGCTGGATGCTGAGGCCGGGAATGAGCCATCTGGTGTCCAGAAGGGACCCAACTGTTCGGAACGGGTTGCTCAGCTGTGGATAAGGGGTTCCATCGATTGATGTTGATCCTGCGTCGGGTTGTTCGAGGCCGAGTATTGCCCTCATGGTGGTCGTTTTTCCAGCACCGTTAGGGCCGAGAAACCCGGTGATTTTGCCTTGTTCGACAGTGAAGGACACGTCCGTCAGGACTTTGTTGGGCCCGTAGGACTTACTGAGGGATTGGACAGTGATCATATGTAGGCCTTGTCTGTACGGACGTCGGGACGGGTGAATGTTCGGGGCCGAGGGCAGGTTCCAGTGCATTCAGCAGCGCTGTTGCCTGCCGGCGTTGTAGCAGGAGGGCAAAGCTCCTGGGCAATTGGCCTCCGTCTTTGAAGGAGACGGTCACTTTGGAGGGCAGGAAGCGAATCGGCGGTTGCGTTGATTTGAGGGCAACAATGTTCCGCGAATCGAAGATCCAGTGCCGGCTTGTCCAGAGCCCCCAGCCCAGGTGGATCTGGCTGTTCACGGCGGAAACTCTAAGGGTCCGGTGTGTGCGGTTTACCGATGCCGCGGTGAGCAGTGCAATAGCCGCGATCCCTCCGTAGCGTGCGAAGGGCACTGAATCTGTTAGGGCGGCAAGCGTTAGGGCCGCTATCAGTCCTATGGACAGTTTGGTCGTCACCAGAACCAACGAAATCCCGACGTTCGACCTGACCGTTATCAGTGGTGACTTCAAGTCGAAACGCGGGAGGTACAGGCGGACGTGGGAGTCAACGTCGCGGCGGGAGAGGACGGGGAACACGATTCTTCGGCGGTTGCTGTCTGTCCTGGAGCGTGAGGTGACGGAAATTCTATGCAGGCCGCTGATCCGCATGAAGAGGTTTTGGTCGATATGGAGGGTATCCACGTCAGAGGTCTTTATCTGGTACTTCTGGGTGGTGAAGAAGCCCCGGGAGACGTTGAGGCTGTCTTCGGCGGATGCTATGCGGAATTTGCTGTAAATGAGACATGTCAGTCCATAGCCGTAGGCCACTGCCACGACGAGAAAGACCGTGAGTACGCCGAGCTGCGCCCCGAGGCCGATCCCGGCATAAACCTTCTCCAGTTCCTGGGGCACAGGGAGCGTGATTACTTCGCCAAGTCGGTTGTAGAGACCGTAAAGCACCGGAACAAGCAGCAGGTACTTGCCATAAGTGATGGATATGGCAAGCATCTTTCCAGGAGTCAGCTTGAAGTCGATGGCTTTGCCCTCGGCTTCAGGTTCCCGGTGTTCTGCGGCCGGGGAGGAGACCTTCTCGGGCTCGGTGTCGGTGGGTGCTTTTGCTTCCGGTGGCGGAAGTGTCACGCCGGTCAGGGTGAGCAGTTCGCTCAGTTGGGGTGATGTGAGGGCATGGAATTCGAGAGCTTCATGCGCCGCCGATTTGGTCTCGATGCTGAGGTGGTGGACGCCGGTTATGCGCTCATACCTGTCTTGTCGGACGTCGGCACCTACGAGTGAAACGAGCGGTACGCGGAGTACATTGCCGAACAAGAGACCGGTTCGGTACACGAGGGTGTTGTCCTCTACTCGCCAACGAACGGAAATCCAGGTCGAGAACAGCAGACTTAGGCGGGTCAAACCGTAGTAGACGCTGAAGATCACGACGCCGGTGTGGACTGCGGCATGATCAAAACGCGAGTGCAGGGTCCAGAGGATCAGTGACATCACCACGGTTGGGATGAGGGCTTTAAACGCCCGGGCGAGAATCAGGCGAGGGCTATTCCGATGCCACATACTGCCCCGCTGAGCGGCTGACCAGGGTCTCTTCGATGTGCTCTATGACATCAGACTTTAGACCCGGCACCGTGAATCGTTCCCCGAGTGTCCCTATTTGCAGAGATTCGAGCCCGTATTTGCGCAGGAGAGGCCCGCGTCGGACGTTCGTGTAGAGCACCTGGTGGTACGGGATCAGAATCCGCCGATACAAAAAACGGCCCGTGTGGATCTCGACACCACGCTCGGTGAGCGCGTACCGGAAATAACGGGCCCGCAGCGGGATCAGCCAAAGAAGGTCAACGGCAGTCAGCGCAACAGTCAGAGCCGCGGCGCAGACGGCCAGAACAAGCACGATGGAGGCCGGCGCCAGATAGCAGAGCAACGCCAGCAGGCAGAGGAAGACGCCCGCTGACGTGGTCGCCGCTGCACGCCAACATGACACGATGCCCGGATCCAACGTGTGGTCAGCCGGGATATCCCCGTTCACCAGCACGCTCCCGGGAGTGAGACGTGTACGGCCAGGCGGTCCACTACGCGTACAGGCAAGTTCCCGGACCTGACAGAGGCGCGAGATGCGGGGCCGCGGTCAACGCCCACAGGTGCAGATGAGATGGAACCGGTGCGCGGCGTGTGGGACGCGCAGGAAGGAAGGCGCTGCAGCGGTAAATCCGCAGGGCAGCAAGAAGCTGTCACGATTACGATCCCCAATTCCTAACGTAAATAGCTAGTCGGAGCCTACACGCACTAAACGGTGAACCAAAACCAGAGGTAAATCCCTAAATATCTCTTATTTCAAAAGTGTCAAGTCAAGCGGTAGGTGGAAAATTCCATGTAACAAAATCGATGCGGCGTCAAGTCATACGGAATTCGTAGAGAAGTGATCCGATGAATGAGGGGAACCTAAAAGGGTTTTACTAATGCACTTGCGAAAGCCGGTTCGATGCTGGTAGCTTCCGTAGTGGCTTGAGTCGAAGAATCGAATTGGGGGGTCGCCGAAGGGTGACATCGATTTTCGAAGGCGCGGTTCTTGTCATTCATTGGGGGATGAACGGCTAATTTCAAAACGGCACTTAGTCCTCCTATCAATCATGACGATAGGAACAAAATGTTTGCAATTCTGCTTCGCGTTGCTCAGGCTGCCGCTCGCTACGGCCAGCGTGTCGTTGACTGGGTTTGGGCTAATTCCAGCCGCATCTACCAGTGGATCCGTGACGGTTTGGCTGTCGACGCCATCATCAACCGGATCCTCGAAATCCTGGGCATCAACTAGTCACGTGTTTGGTCTGGAACTGCAGTCCAGACCTTGATGGGTGGGGGTGTCTCCGACGGCCGCGGAGGCACCGCCACCCATCTACTAGCGCCTCTAACTCAATGACCTGCTCGCATTGACGCTGTCAATCCGGGCATTTTCGCTGTCAAGACGCTTCCGGTAAGACACCTGGCCGGACCACCAAATAACTAGCAGCCCGACCATGACGACAACTGCGCTTATCCACGCCCCTGGCCCGGACAGAATGCCGTTGGCGGCCAGGATCACAGCGGCGATGAGCCAGAGGATCGGAATGATTGCTCCGAGGAACTTTTGCCGGCGGTTTGACAGGATAAACCGGTGCACTGCAGCAATGGCAATGAGGCAAAGAGTGGCTATCGTTGGATTAATGTTGTCCATAATTTCCCCCTGATTGTTTATGGTGCAATTCTATTATGCGCTTGGCAGCATCACGGGTTATGCGTCCTTCGATGGCCATGGCAAAAACTTTCTGTGAGAACTCATCAACGCTCGTGCTCTCGGCTACCTGTATTTTCTCGATGATCTTGTCCAAGCGGCTACGCACTGTCGGGTATGAGACGCCGTATTCAGAGGCCAAGGCCTTAAGGGAGCCGGAGTGAAGAATCATGGATCTGATGAAGCCGAGGTCGCTCTCGCTCAACTCGTCCATCCACGCGTTGGTCTCCATGTGAATAATGTTAAAGCCATCTTTAATATTATTCAAGTCCCGAGTTGTGCCTGCCCACCTCCAAGCAGGCAGGATGTCCTCTGCTCGGCGCAACTATCAGGTGCTGTGGGGTTGCAGGCCCGTGCATGGGTCCAGTGCCGGACCCCGGCTCGACGGGTGCGACATCGGCGGAACCTAGAGTCCATTCGATTTGCGTCGCTCAATGTAGGTCCGGCGTCTCTGATCGGGAATTGTCCCAATTCCAAGGAAGTGGAACACCGAAACCACGGCAGGGCAGCGAGGTCTGCGTAGCGTGATTCCTAGCGAGCAGGAAGGCGCGAGTACATGTACATGTCCTTGCGCTGGCCGCCAATCTCTAGCCAGCTCCTCATCGTCCCTTCCCGTACGAACCCGCTGCGCTCGGCTGCGCGCCAGGAGCCCTCATTCCAAGGCTCGACGTAGAGTTCCAATCGATGAATCCCGGGTTGCGCAAGACCCCAGGCGGCGAGGGCACCTAAAGCAGAGGAAGCAGCTCCCTTCCCCCGATGACTTGGCGCCACCCAATAGCCAATGCTCGCCCGGCCTTGGCTGAGGTTCTTCAGCCACAGCCCGATTTGGCCAACCGCCTGATCAGAGGAGGAATCAGCAATAGCGAAGGAGTACCCGGTGCCATCAACTAAGCGTTGGTGCTGTCTTTCGATGAAGGTCAGAGCTGCCTGGCGTGAACCGCTGGCGGGGACCGTCGTGATGGCAGGAATTAGTGGATCGCTCGAGGCTTCCTGGACCACAGGAACATCGGCTGCCGTAAATGGGCGGAGCCTGTAAGGGGGCGCAACGAGTACAGGCTGCTCCAGAGGATTCATCCTCAGACTCTACGCGGAGCCCCCGGGCAGCGGGGGAGATACCGAAACTGCCACCGTCCCACGTCCAAGGAAATGGGATAGCGTCTTTCCCTTTGGTGGCGACAGGTGATACGTCTGCGCCAGGAGGAAAAAGACAAGCAGAAGGAGGAGGCCTCGGAGGCCTCCTCCTTCTGCTTAGGCGGATCTGGTTTAGAAGAAAACGAAGAGTCCTAACCGAATACGCGATATGCGAGTGTGCGTATCGGCATCAGGGGTTGAACGATGAGCTCTCGTCCGGGGCTGGTGCCGTTATGGGTTTCGACCGCGATCGCATGTTGGTCAGTGTCAGTGAGTGGGGTCCCGGTAGGCATGACGTATATCAGCGGCGCTCTTGGAACTATTCTCCTGGGATCGGGAGAGTTCCGCGGTCAAGCGTCGCTGGCGCCATAGCCGCACTTCATTGATGAAGAACGGGAGGGAACCCCATACGGTGAAGCCGATCTTCCATTCGGGCGTCAAGTCACCGGTGGTCAGCATTATCACCACTCCGAGGATGAGTAACAGCAGGTATGGGACCCTGAAGTTCTTGATGTTCTCTTTCATGGTGGCCCCTATTGGCAGTCGCGTGCGGGCTGGACCGTTTGGCCGCCTCGGCCAGTAACGGGGAATCCATAGCAGGTGGTGGCGTTCAGTCCGTTGGAGGCCCACATTGAGGAGATGTGCCTCATGACGTCTTTCGCTCCGGAGAATCCAACAATTCCGCAGACCATGGCGAAGATACGTCCAGGGATTCCGCCAACCAGCGAAAGCATGCAGCCGCCGCCGGCGCCTGCAGCCAGGATCGTGCCAAGGCTCGCACCGATGGCGTGGGCTTCATAACCCCACATAGCGATGATGGGGTATGGAATCCATTGGATACTCGGATCGGCAACGATGGGGTACTGAGCCCCTTCGGTGTTTACGTGCTGGATTAGTGTCCTGCCAACGATTTCGTAGTTAGTAGCTAGTTTCTTACCGTTCGCATCCAAAGCCCAGGGGGATTTGATGAACGGGTACAGAAGGCTTGACTCGTTGTCTTTGAGAAGTACTGAGCCGTCGGTCTGCAGGGACGGCGTGTAGCCATCCGGGATTTCCAAGTCGAAGAAGGCCTTATCACCGTGCCGTAGAACGGTTATCAGGCTTGATGAATCATCACCGATTTTCGACACGGAATCATCTTCATCCTGCGCCTTGATTGCCACATCAACCTGTTTGCCTGTGGCACCTGTTCCTTCCGGGGCCGGTAGTGCCCCTGCGATCGCCGGAGCGCTTCCGGTAATGGAGTCCTTTGGAACCAAGCCGTCATCGGCCTTTAACGCTTCATTCACGATCGAAACAGCCGAGTCGTTAGTCGCTTCGTTTGCTTCCCCAGGCGACGCCTGCGCTGGTAGGCTCCCCGCGCTGAGGATCAGAGAAATTGCGATAGCAACGCCGGCCGGGCGTGCAAAGCTAAACATCGATTTTTTCAAAAAACTCTCCCCCATGTGCCGGGGCGGGTTGATTCCCGCGCTGCCGGAACTCACACCCTTCACGTTTTTCACGCAGTTGTAAAGTCAAGCGCGTATGAGCGATTGATGGTCCGCTTACGGTACACAATCGCAGTGCAGACGACTTCTGTAGTCAGCGGTGGCGTCTTTTGAAATGGGATGGCTTGCAATATCCACTTTGGGTCTCCCGGTTCTAGAAGCAGCACGCCCTTTCTAGCTCTACGGGATGCGACAGTAACAGCGGACGCTGCCGCACGAGCTGGCTTGGTGTTCCACTTCTAAGGAAGTGGGACATCCGGCTGGGAAGCCCTGAACGCGACCTGACCTCCGGAGACCGCGCCAAGAGAAAGGGCGCTTGACTTGACAAAGGATAGCGGTCACTTGAGACTCAGAACGGCTTCGCGGTGTGATCGCCAACACATTCTTGGGGCGGGTGTGATGCCAGTAATTCACTAAAAATTCTGGGGAAGGAATTACGACATGCGTAAATCACGATTGGCTCTTTCCGGCGCTGCAGCCGCGGGCGCTATTGCAATCTCGGGGCTAGCCACGGCGCCTATGGCCTCCGCCAGTGCAGCGGCTTCGGTGACCGGGTCCTACGCCTACTACAACTCGTCCACTAACGTCCTAACGAGCCGGGACACCCGCGTAGATGGCGTCTCATCTGTGGCGCAGCTCAGGTATGTTTCGAACGGGACTACCTACATTGCGACGCTGACCAACAGTCAGGGAAGCGGCGAGCAGGCCCAAGCTCAAAGCAGCGGCCTGCGAGGGACCGTTTACGTCCGGGCGTGCCTTAACAACCGAAGCGCCGGCACTGGCATCTATGGTTGCTCAGGTTGGGTGGCTTCGGCAGCCTAGGAAGATCAATAAGAGGATGGGGATAACGCACTGTCTATCCCCATCCTCTTATTGTCTAAGTCGCGGCACTGATGGGGGCTATCGACTGACGCACTCATCGCCCCTAGCCCCACCCCCTCAGGCTTCCTCTGAAAACTGAGCGGCCAGCCCCGTAACCTGCCTTGTCCTGGTTCCAAGGACGGGGGACTGGCCTCAGGGTCTGGCAGTGTGGGGTTCGTGGGTTTTCCTTTTGCGGGGGCAGGATGGTGGCATGTTTGAGGGTTTCGAGGAACGCCACATCGACGTCGGGTCGTGCAGTCTGTTTGTCCGTTATGGTGGCGAAGGCCCACCGGTTCTGTTGCTTCACGGGCATCCGCGCACGTCCGCTACATGGCATCGGGTCGCTCCTCAACTGTTGAACGCGGGATTCAGTGTCGTTTGCCCCGACCTCCCGGGTTACGGACAGTCGAGCAAACCGGCCCCGACAGTGGACCATGCAGCCCATTCAAAGCGCGCGACCGCCCGGCACATGGTCGCACTTATGGCGGAACTGGGTCACGAGCAATTTAGGCTCGTGGGACATGACCGGGGCAGCTACACTGCGCTGCGACTGGTCTTGGATTATCCCGGAACGGTCTCCAAGGTCGCCCTGCTCGATTGCATCCCCATCAGCGAGCATCTAGCCAGGGCCGATGCGAGGTTCGCTACAAAGTGGTGGCATTGGTTCTTCTACGCCCAGCCAGATATCCCGGAACGGGTGATCATGGCAGATCCGGACAGCTGGTATGGCGGGAGCGCGGCGGCAATGGGGCAGGAAAACTACGATGAGTGGCGCAGGGCGATCCATAACCCGGACACGGTGCGGGCCATGCTTGAAGATTACCGGGCGGGCGTGACCATCGACCGGCAGCATGAGGAAGCCGACAGGCAGGCGGGAAGGGCAGTTACCGTGCCCCTGTTGCTGCTCTGGTCGCTCCGGGACGACCTTGTAGATCTCTACGGCGATCCGCTCAGGGTCTGGGAGCGGTGGGCGATCGATGCTCGCGGCTACGGCATCGATTCAGGGCACCACATGGCCGAGGAAGTCCCGGACGAGTTATCCTCCGCCTTGCTGGGATTCCTTTAACTGCACCGTTCCGTTCTGCAACTGAAAAGAAGGCTGGAACGAAATGGCACATCCGACTGCACCGCCAATATCGGGTGACGAGCCTGTCTTGTAACTAACGATGATCACCGATCTCGAAACACTTAGTCGCAAGTCTCGCCGGGGTTCAGAATGGCAAGCTGCGCAGGGGAGCAGAGCTACATCAGTGAGACGTCTCTTTATCCCAAGGGTTACGAGATGTGAGCTACCGCCAGGTCTCATTGGCTGGTTAGACTCGGGCGGTGAGAGCTGCCGCAATTTTGGCGTTTCCTCGCCGCTGCTTCAGGGCGCTCCTGTCATTGCGGGGGTTGCATGAGTCGAAACTCATTTCCATCCAACTCTCATTGTCACGGGTTCTCTACCGGAGGAGACTGAGGCGACGGCATCCCATCTCGGACCGCCTGCGAGGCCACCCGGCTGCGGGGCCTCACAGTAGCTTGTAGTGGCCTGGTGGATCAATGAGTTCCATGACACCCATCGAAAAGGCCGCTCAGCGGTCACGCCATCTCTTGCCCTTGCTGACTATCGCACTGATTGGATGTCTCGGCGGGTGCGAGTATGAGTCCGACGACGCATCCCTGCCGTCTGCCAGTTCTCCGATGACGGAGGCTCGCACGGTCCCGCCGCTGCCTGAGAGTCGCGACCCTCGCACGGTCCCGCCGCTGCCGAAGAGTGGCGATATCGACGCCGGCACATATCTAGTCCCCGTCGACGGCTACAAGGAGCCTTTCGAGATCACCGTTCCAGGCGGCTGGTCTGCTCTCGACGGCAATAGCCTGGGCAAGGATGACCCGGATCACCCGGCTGAATGGGCCGTCCACCTGACCCTTGGGTCCGCGTTCTATGTGTCGATGGACGCATGCAACTGGAGGGGTGCCCTTGCCGATGTCGGTCCTGCGGACTGGGCCTTCACTAGGGCTATGGCGGCGCAGTCATCAACGGCAAGCACTCCTCCTGTCAAGATCATGGTGGGCGATTACCCCGGCTTCGAGTTCGACCACTCGGTCGAGGGCGACGTGGACATCCCGGCCTGCGACAGTGGCAAGTTCTGCATCCACTCAGAAATGCAGTACCACTGCACACACTGGTACTCGACTCAGAATGAACACGAGACCTACCGGGTGGTCGACGTGGAGGGCCGACGGGCTGTCGTTGCGGTGGGCTATATCGACGAATCGATCAATCCGGAGCTGATAAGAGAGGCGCGCGCCGTTTTCGACTCGATCGTGTTCAGGTCCTTCAAGTGACCAGCTGATCCGATAGGCGATCCCGCCCGCGGTCTCCGACTCCTTCTCTGAACTCACCGGGGTGTCTCATAGGCTCTGTGTCTCGAAACGCTGGGGTTTCGAGGCGAGTTCGAGCGGGCGCCGGAGGAGGTTGCCTGCTGGCCCCGCACTAGCCCTGGGTGAGTGATTCGAGGCGACACGGAGCGGCGCAAGAAAACCGCCATTTATCGCCAACATTCACATTCTCGCGACTCCTGACTGATGGGGGAGTGTCCCGCTAATGGTGTCCCACTTCTAAGCGGCTTAGGGGCGCTGCCGCGCCGAACGCGGATGCTGCACGCGTCCAGATGGTGCTGGTGGGTTAGAGGTTGGTGCCGCCGGTGGCGTCGATCTTCTGCCCGGTGATCCAGCGCGCTTCGTCGGAAGCAAGGAAAGCTACGACGCTTGCGATATCGTCGGGCTGGCCCACTCGACCCAGGGCGCTGCTGGCAGCTACCCCGGCCTGGGCTTCGTCGTTTCCGCGGAGCCAACCAGCGTTGATGTCGGTGTCCACGACACCCGGAGCGACCGAATTCACCGTGATTTCCCTGGGCCCGAGGTGTTTGGCGAGAGTCAGGGTAAAGGCCTCAATCGCGCCCTTGGTGAGGGCGTAGCCAATGATTTCCGGGAACGCTATGCGGGTCACGCCGGAGGAGATGTTGACGATGCGGCCCCCGTCAGCGATCCGGGTCAGCCCTTCCTTGACGATGAAGTAGGGTGCGTTGACGTTAACGGCCTGCTGGGTTAGGAAATCTTCCCGGCTGAAGTCTTCAATGGCCCCGCGCAGGGTGACCCCGGCATTGTTCACGAGGACGTGGATCGGCTGGTTCAAGGCGCCGGCTTCTGCAGCGGCTTTGTCGTAGGCGGCCCAAAAATCCTGTGCTGCGGTGTCGGCTCCAAGGTCTGCCTGGAAAGGGAAAGCCTTTCCTCCCGCAGCTTCGATTGAGGCCACCACCTCGGCGGCCGCCTTCCCGTCGTGTCCGTAGTGGACAGCAACAGTCAGGCCTGCGGTGGCAAGGCGGGAGGAGATTGCCGCACCGATCCCTCGGCTGGCTCCGGTCACAACGGCGATGTGGTCTTTGTGTGTTTCGCTCATGAATGAGATACTTACATACGTTTAGCGATCACTACAAGAAAGATTTCGAAAACTTATTGTGGCGCTGACCACAGCATGAAAAACCACTCTCGTGGAGGCAGCCGGAATAGATGCCGGCTGCTGGGGGCTCTTCTTGAGAGGAACGACGAGAGGACGACGATGTCAGGAAAAGCAGGCCAAGGCCGGAAATTCAATATCGACGACGCCCTGGAAGCAGCCACTTTGGTCTTCTGGGACAGCGGATACGAGGGCACCTCCTTGGCGGAGCTCACAAAAGCCATGGGCATCAACCCACCCAGCCTGTATAAGGCCTTCGGCTCCAAGGAAGACCTCTTCTTCTCCGTCGTGGACCACTACAACGCAACCCACGGAAGCTTCATGTCCACCGCGTTCGCAGAAGAAGAGAGCGGCCTGAAACTCATGCGTCGGCTGCTGATAGAAGCCGCCGACCACTACCCGTCAAAGACATTCCCGGGAGGCTGTCTGGTGATCAGCTCCGCCGTCGCGGTCACCTCCGCGAACCGCCACGTCGCAGAACGATTGTCCAAAATGCGCAACGACAACATCCTGGCCATGGCAGAAGTACTGACCCGGGACCGCGAAGCAGGCCGGATCTCCAAATCCACCGACACCCATGCAATGGCAGCCTTCGTCGGCGCGACACTACAAGGAATGAGCCAGCAAGCCCGCGACGGCGCAAGCAATGAGGACCTCCTCCGCATCGCCCACTACGCCATCACCGCCATCGGGGCCTAACAAGCGACACGGCCAGACGCCACGCGGCCAGTCCAGACCGCCGGGGTGCAGCAAGGGCGTGAAGCCAGCCCGCCACCACTCTGAAGAACTCCGGCAACCCGTGAGCGTGTCGGCTTCCCCAGGATCGTCCCAGCCACGGTTCCACTTCCAAGGAAGTGGAACGCCTGATCAGACGGTTGGAAGTGGGTGGACTGCGCCTGCCTCAATAGCCTAAGCGCCGCACCGGCATCTGCGGTTGCTGCTCAGGAGGCGGCCGACTTGCTCAGTGGGTTGTCCGGCGAGGGTTCTCGAGGGCCTGAAGGAACACTGAACAAGGGCATGAGCCACTGAATCAACGGTCCGATCAGAAACGCTTCGGCCACGGTACCGATCCCGAGGGTCCCGCCCAGCAACCAGCCGGCTGCGGCAACTGTTACCTCGATCAATGTGCGGCAAGTGCGGATTGACCAGCCGGTCCGCTGCGCCAGGCCGGTCATCAGCCCGTCCCGTGCACCTGGGCCGAAGGAGGCCCCAAGGTAGCAGGCGCTGCCGACGGCCAGGAGCACCAGCCCCCCGGCAAGATAGACGACTTGCCAGAGGAGTCCGTTGGCTTGAGGAATCAAAGGTATCGACAAGTCGACGAAGGCGCCGATCAACACGGCGTTCGCCAGAGTGCCCCAACCCGGGCGCATCCTCAGGGGGATCCATAGGAGGAGCACGAGAAAGCTGACCGCGATGATGACCATTCCGGTGCTGATTCCCGTCAGCCGGCCCAGACCTTGATGAAAGATGTCCCAAGGGGAGATTCCAAGTCCAGCTTTGATGAGGACGGCGATGGAAAAGCCGAAGAGTGACAGGCCTGCGAGTAATTGAATGATTCTGCGTACCAACATCACACCAGCCTCCCCCAAACTGGCTCTGAAATATGTAGCCAGTTTGGACCTCTGGCTACCTCCAGATTCACGCCCCTGTGGATCTCATAAGGCACCCGTATGCCTGTCAGCGGTTGAAACCTCGGGAGCCGTGTCCACACGGGACATTCCGTTGATCAGGGTCACCAGAGAATCGCCATGCGTCAGTTGAGGATGGTGCCCGGCGCCCGTCACCGTGATCAGCTCAACATTTGGAAGTGACTCGAGCTGCTCAACTGCTCCTGGGGTGATGGGGTCCTCGCTTCCCACGATGATGCGGACCGGGCCGCTGAAACGCCCCAGCGCTTCCCGTAGTTCAGCACGCCATTGCTTGGAGCCCGCCAGGGCGAGATGCTTGGCCACCCTCTTGGCGCTGCTTCGCTTGAGGTCACTGAGGCTGGACGTGAGAGCAGCGGCGCTGGCTTCTGATCCGGTCAGCTGGCGTGACAGCCGTGCGGCGTCAATGTGTCGCAAGTAGGTGGTTGCCAGCGGCCATAGTTTGGCCGAAATACCCATCGGGGCTTGAAGGAAGAACGGTGCGATCAGCGTGAGGGACTTGACCTGTGCCGGGAGCTGGTAAGCCGCCAATACTGCCGCAGCCGCACCAATGGAGTGGCCGATGAGGTCAACGGGTTCGCCGTCCAGTAGAGCTGGCAGCCACTGTTCCCAGTCCTGAACGCCTGTTCCACTGCTGAGGCTGAGTCCGGGCAGGTCGACGACACGCGCGCCGATGCCCGACGCCACGGCTGCCCACGTGTCTGCATTGACCGGCAAGCCGGGAAGGACAACACGGCTGGACCCGGGTACGCCGAGCTCGAATGTGCGCAGACCGCCGACGTCGACGAATCGACGACCGTCAGACATGTCGGCGCCAAACCGATGAGCGGCCAGATGGTCGGCCCACCGCTCCACGGACACCAGAACATCCGGCATCTGAATCCCGTGTTTGTGGGCGAACTCGACGGCGGACTCTGTCGGATAGCGGTCGGCGGACATGAAGGTGAGCGTCTCGGGATCCGCTTTGGTGATCCGCTGCGGGAGCCGCTTGATGATCCCGATCGGCATCCTTAGCCGTGGGACGTTGACGCCGAGGTGCCGGCCGACATGGGTCAGGAGGTCTGCCAGCGGCGGGGTGGCGTCGTCGAGAATCCAATACGCCTTGCCTGCAGCAGCAGGATCGACCGCTGCTGCCGTCATGAAGGCTGCCAGATAGTCGACCGTGACCACCGGGAGGAACGTCGAGCCGTTTCCGGGCAGTGCGGCTACGGTGCCGTTCCAAATCTGCTCGATGGTGGTGGCCAGCCCGATGAGCTGGTCGGACTCCCCGGTCACGCTGTCGCCGATCAGGCTGGAGGGATTGACGATGGTCCAAGGGACTCCACCCTCCAGGGCCCGGGCCTGGAAGACGGCGTCGGATTCCACCTTGGAGGCTTCGTAGGCGCCAAGTTCCTTGTAGACCGCTGCGCGGTGGTCCTCTGTCCATGGAACGGTTTTAGGGTCCTGTCCGCCGACGCGGTAGCCCGACACATGGACGACGCGCTGCAGGTTGGGGAGGTCCCCGGCGAAGTCGATCAGCTTCTCGACGATGCCGACGTTCGCACTGCGTGCCTCTTGGGCGGTCATTCCGAATCGGTAGGACCCGGCGCAGTTGTGGATCTCGGTGATGGACGGGAATGCCGAGGGCCCGCCCGCGATGATCTCGGGAGCATCGAAGTCGACAATGGTCGTTCTGATGCTCCGTGTCAGACCATGCTCCTTGGCCCATCGCTCGACACCCGCTCCGGACTCGGCGGTCCGAACTGCCGCTGTGACGTTCGCGCCAGCTTTGGCGAGGGACAGGACGAGGTGTCGGCCGACCATTCCTGATGCCCCGAAGACCAGGGCGTGACGGGGGTTTTCGTGAGGCGTCATCGTGTCCCGCCAACCGTCTTGCAGCGCTGGTTGATGAGTTCCGCCACGACGTCAGCGGCCGATAACAGGGGTTGGGTGCTTTGCATGGCGCGGGAGACGATCACCGCCCCCTCAATCGTCGATACAACAACGGTTGCCAGAGACCGGGCTTCCTTGGCGTCAACGCCGCTGGCCTCGAGGAGCGCGGACGTCGGGGCGATCCACGCCTCGAAGGCAGCGGCACACGCCTGTCTCAGCCGCTCACTCTCTGCGCCCATCTCCAGGGTGACCACGGAAACCGGGCAACCCAGTCGGAAGTTGCTCTCGCTGACGATGGTGGCCAAAGCCTCAATCGCGGCCCGGGCAGCCTCAGCCGCGCTGCCGGCGGAAGTTGCTGCCTCCGCAATGAGCGTTTCGAACTGCTTCGCGGCGAGCTCGACCGCTGCGATGCCCAGGCCCTCCTTCCCGTCGGGGAAGTGGAAATAGATGGACCCCTTGGGAGCTGCGGCGTGTTCGATCACAGCATTCAGCCCGGTGCCGCTGTATCCGCTGGTCTGGATGAGCTGGAGCATGGACTCTGCGAGCCGTGCTTTTGTCAGGTTTCCTTTTGAGGCCATGGAAAAATAATAGACTGGTCTACATATTTTGCAAACTCTCAAGAAGCCAGTCTTCGTGAAACGCCAAGTGCCGCCGTCGTACTTCTTGTAAAAGTACGACGGCGGCACTTGCCGTATGCGGGTGGGTGACCGCTAAGCGGTCTGCCCGGCGTGCTGGCCCTCGGAGATCTCCTCGACCACCTTGGCGTTGAACGCGGGGAGGTCGTCCGGGGTGCGGCTGGTGACCAAGCCCTGGTCCACCACCACTTCCTCGTCGGTCCAGTTGGCGCCGGCATTCTTCAAATCCGTCTGGAGTGTGTGATACGAGGTGACGTTGCGGCCCTTGATCACGCCGGCGTCGATGAGAATCCACGGGCCGTGGCAGATGGATGCCACCGGCTTGTGCTGCTCAAAGAAGGCTCGAGTGAAGTTCTGCGCATCTTTGTCGACGCGGAGATGATCGGCGTTCACGACGCCGCCCGGAAGAACCAGTGCGTCAAATTCGGAGGCATCCGCGTCGGCGACTGCGAGGTCGACGTCGAACGTGTCACCCTTTTCCACGCCGTTAAAGCCCTGGAGCTTTCCCTTGGAGGGAGCTACGAGGGTGGGCTCGCCGCCGGCATCCTTGACCGCCTGCCATGGGCTGGTGAGTTCCACCTGCTCCACGCCGTCCGTCAAGAGGAATGCGACCTTCTTGCCTGCGATGTTGTGTTCTGACATTGTTCCTCCTCCATTGCGCGGCGGGGTGCTTTTGAAGCGCGGGCCGCCACTGTGAGAGTTGTTTGTCTGACCTGCTCAAGCCTAGGGAATGCAGCTTTACTAAGCAAGCTGACTAATTTGCCGTCGCATCCGCTACTTGCTTACGTATCGAATATCGATAGAATCAGGTTGTTGTTCGATAAAGGAGTGTCCATGGGAAAGCTGACGATCCTCGCCCTGCGCATAGTGATCGCGATGGTATTGGCGGGTTCGCTGTTCGTGCAGGTACGGATGGTGCCCCTGCTTTCCAACGACCTAGTGGAGGCGGGTGCGCCTGATGGGCCGCGGATTGCGTTGCTGGTCATCGTGGTCCTGGGAATTCTGTGTGTCCAGGTGGTTGCGGTCTGTGTGTGGCGGCTGCTGACGATGGTGCGGCGTGGGACGGTCTTTTCGCACGGAGCGTTCCGTTTTGTGGACGTGATTTTTGGTGCCATCGCTGCCGCAGCAGTGCTGATGTTTGGCATCGCAGTGATCCTGGCGCCCGGCGATATCGCACCGGGAGTCGTCATGCTGATCTGTGGCGCAGCGTTGATGATCGGGGGAGTGGCGCTGTTGGTGCTGGTGCTGCGGACCCTCCTTGCGCAGGCCGTTGCCCGGGACGTTGAGGCGGCCGGGTTGCGGGCCGAGCTCGACGAGGTGATTTGATGCCGATCATCGTGGACATTGACGTCATGCTGGCCAAGCGCAAAATGCCCGTCGGGGTGCTCGCCGAGAAGGTAGGCATCACCCCGGCGAACTTGGCCGTACTCAAGAACGGTCGTGCCAAAGCCGTGCGTTTTACTACGCTCGAAGCGCTGTGTGAGGTGCTGGAGTGCCAGCCGGGGGACCTGCTGCGGTGGGAGTCTGCTGATCGCTCGCATACCGCAACCCCATCTGCCGGCGGGCCTCATCCAGCAGTTCCATCGACCCAACCGACTCCGCTGGAGTCATGAACGGGCTCTCGGTCAGCCCGGATTGCAGGCAACGCGTCACCTCACGCAGCTCGTAACTGAATCCGTGTCCGAGCACCTCGAATTTCTCCGTCCGCGGCGTGCCGATGCGTGACTGAATAGTGAGTTCGGCCGGATTGAAAAGCGGAGCAGAGGACCGCAACCAACCTTCCGTGCCTCCCACTGTTATTACACTGGGGCATTCCGCGCCGATGGAGGTGATCAGCTGCGCCTGCGCGCCGCTCTGGTAGTTCAAGGTGAGGGAGTTCTGCAGGTCCACCCCCTCAGGAGTCAGGACTCCGGTGGCGACCATGTTTCGAGGCTCACCGAAAACTCCCAGCGCCCACGTCAGTGGATACACGGCGAGGTCCAGCAACGCTCCACCGCCTGCGGCCGGGTCCCAGATCCGCGCTGTGGGATCGAAGGCGGGCACGAAACCGAGGTCAGCCTGGAGCCAGCGCGGCTCCCCGATCTCCCCCGACTGCAAAATTTCGACCGCGCGGCAGAAACTGGGCAGGAACCGGGTCCACACTGCCTCCATCAGGAATAGTCCACGCTTCCGGGCGAGATCCGCCAACTCCCGTGCCTGTATGGCGTTCATGGCGATGGGCTTTTCGCACAGGACATGCTTCCCCGCCGTCAGCGCGGCCAGCGCGACAGCATGATGCTGCGCATGAGGCGTGGCGATGTAGACGACGTCGACGGCGGGATCGGCCAGCAGCCGTTCATAGCCCGGCGTATCTCCGACATCCGAATAAGACGCTGCAAAGCCGAACTTCCCGGCAAAGCTGTGGGCCGACGCCTCCGAGCGCGAACTGACCGCCTGGAGAACGGCGTCCTCCAAGAGCGCGAGGTCTTGCACCACGCGTAAGGCGATGGAGCCCGTGGCCACAACTCCCCAGCGGATGGGACGGCCTGTCGCGACGGAAGGCGCGACGGTGCTGACGGGAGCAGGAAGCATGGAAGAGCCTTTCAAGGCACGGGCTAAAGCTAGACGGAATCGCGGATCACGATCGACGTTGGCATCCTGTTGACGCGTTCCGCCGGCTTGCCCTCGATCAGGTGAACCAGGGTCTCGGCCATTTTCTTGCCGAGTTCAACAATCGGGTGATGCACGGTGGTGAGGGCGGGGGTGACGGAGGTGGCAAAGGAATCGTCATCAAAACCCACGACGGCGATGTCCTCCGGGATGCGCAAACCCCGCCCTTGAATGGCGGTGTATGCGCCGGCAGCCATCTGGTCGTTCGCTGCAAAAACGGCGTCAACAGGCACGCCGCGGTCCAACAATCGATGCATGGCTTTGGCGCCCGAGGCCAACGTGAAGTCGCCCTCCTCCACCAAACTTTCCCCAAGACCTGCCTCCCGCACAGCGGTCCTCCACCCCGCCAGGCGATCCAGGCCCGGGGGCATATCTTGCGGACCGGCAATAGTTGCAACGTTCTTTCGGCCGCTCTGCGTCAACAACCTGGTGACCTCGTAGGCCGCCTGCTCATTGGCAACATCCACGTAATAGCTTTCCTTGCCACCTACCAAGGGGCGTCCTGCGAACACCATGGGAAGGGACCCCGAGAGGTGCGTCCAGGAGTTGTCGCCGCTGTGGTGCGACACCACCAGGACGCCGTCCACGTTGCCTCCGAGCAAGAAGCTGCGGGTTTTCTCCGGCTTCGACTCCGAGGAGATCACCATGTTCAGGGTGTACTCCGTGTCGGTGAGATACAAGGCGATGCCCTGCACCACCGAGGCGAAGAACGGATCCGCGAAGACCTTGGATGTCGACTCCGGAACGATGAGCGTGACCGCGTTTGCCCTCCGTTTGGCCAAGGAACGGGCAGCGCGGTTGGGCGTGTAGTCGAGTGCGAGGATGGCTTTCCTCACGGACTGCGCCATTTCCGGGTCCACACTGGGGCTGTCGTTGACCACGCGGGACACGGTGGCCCGCGACACCCCGGCCAAGGCAGCCACCATTTCAAGGGTGGGTACCGGCCGGGGGCCGCTGGTGTCCTGCGTCATGGTCATCTCCGGAACGTAAGAAAAAGTATGCCTCTGAAGGCTACTTTAGGCGTTCACTGTGGCCGTGGCAGAAGCCTTGGCTGAGGCGATGACCCGGGAATAAGCCAGTCCGCTGTCCTTCACCGTGCGCTCAAAGGTGTCGTAATCCACGCGAACCACCCCGAAGCGTTTGCCGTAACCCCAGGACCACTCAAAGTTGTCCAGGAGTGACCACACAAAGTAGCCGCGCACATCGGCGCCCTGGTCCAGTGCCTCGCCCACGGCCGTGATGTGATCCAGCACGAACTGGGTCCGCTCGACATCATGGACCGCCCCGTCAGGACTGACGACGTCGTCGTAAGCGGCACCGTTTTCGGTGATGTACAGCGGGGGCAGCGTGGGGTATTCCTCGCCAAGACGCACCAGGAGCTTCCGAAGCCCGTCCGGGTTGACCTCCCAGTTCATGGCAGTGCGCGGCAGGCCGCGGCTGGGGAATGCGATGTCCTCCGAACCGATCCAGCACGACGACGTCGGGCGGGTTGCGCCGCCCGAGTGGCCGTCGCCGTGTTCATCAGTGGGGTGACCACTGATGAGGTCATCGTGGTAGTGGTTGACGCCCAGGAAATCGATGGGAGCGCCGATGATCTCCAGGTCGCCGGGCTTGATGACGTCCCGGATGCCGAACTGCTCAAGGTCGTTGAGCGTGTCCTCCGGGTAAACGCCACGGAGGATCGGATCAAGGAAGATCCTGTTCTGCAGCGAATCGAACCGGCGCGCGGCGTCGAGGTCTACGGGATCGGAAGGATCCCGCGGGATGGAGTTGCTGAGGTTGAGCGTGATCCCCAACTGCTGGGCGCCGCGGCTCCGCAGCTCGTTGACCGCCAGGCCGTGGGCGAGGTGCTGGTGGTGGATCGCTGCGACGGCTGCTTCCGGCTCTTGACGGCCGGGAGCGTGAACGCCGGCCGCATAGCCCAGGAGTGAGGAGCAGAACGGTTCGTTGAACGTAGTCCAGTGCTGAACACGGTCACCCAGTGCTGAATAGACATCGTTCGCATAGTCGACGAAGCGGTAGGCGGTGTCGCGGTTGGCCCAGCCGCCCTTCTCCTCCAGCGACTGCGGGAGGTCCCAGTGGTAAAGGGTCAACCAAGGGAGGATGCCGGCGTCGAGCAGCTCATCCACCAAGCGGGAGTAGAAGTCCAGGCCGACGGCGTTCGCGGAACGGCCGCCAGGCCGGACACGGGACCAGCTGGTGGAGAACCGGTAGGAATCCAGGCCCAGCTCCTTCATGATCCTGACGTCCTGGGGCATGCGGTGGTAGTGCTGCACCGCGTCCTTCAGCGTCTCGCCGTTGGCAATGGCACCCGGAATACGGGCGAAAGCATCCCACACGGAATCTTCCTTGCCGCCCTCGTGGCTGGCGCCTTCCACCTGGGCTGCGGCGGTGGCCGAGCCCCAGAGGAAGCCCTTGGGCCACTCCCTGTTAAAGGGGGTGACCGCTGGGTGGTTTGTTGCTTCGAATGGCATTAGCCCTTCACTGCTCCTTGCATGATTCCGGAAATAAGTTGACGGCCCGCCAGGACGAAGAGTGCCAGCAGCGGAAGTGTTGCCATGACGGCGCCGGCCAGGACGATCGAATAGTCCACGTACCGGGCCGACTGCAGTTGGCTGAGCGCCGTCTGCAAGGTGGGGTTGCCGGCGTCGAGCACCAGCAGGGGCCAGAGGAAATCAGTCCATGCCGTCATGAACGTGAAGAGGCCCAGGATTGCCATGGCCGGACGCGCGGCCGGCAGTGCAACATGCCAAAAAGTGGAGATCATGGACGCGCCATCCATACGTGCCGACTCGATGAGCTCGTCCGGGATCACGTCCACCAAGTACTGCCGCATGAAGAAGACACCGAACGCTGTGACCAGGGTAGGGATCACGACGGCGCCGATCTCACCTGTCCAGCCCAGCGTGCGCATCAGCATGAACAGCGGGATGATGCCGAGCTGCGTAGGGATGGCCATGGTGGCGATCACCGCAACCATCAGCCAGTTGCGGCCGCGGAAGCGCAGCTTGGCGAACGCGTATCCGGCCAGGGTTGAGAAGCCCACCACCGAGACGGTGATGATGCCCGAGATCAGGACGCTGTTGCCGAGCGCCAGCCAGAATGGGACGGTGTCGAAGACCTCCCCAACGTTGGTCCAGAAGTTGCCACCAGGGAACAGCGGCGGCCAGGTCTCCCCGAGGGCTTCGTTGGAGCGGCTGCCGATGATCACGGACCACCACAGCGGGTAGGCGGAGGCCAGGAAGAACGCCAGCAGCAACCCATAGGTGAGGAAGCCGGGCCGCCGGCCGTTGCCAAAGAGTGCTTTCCTAGCGGTCAGGGCTCGGGAGGTCTGCTGCGGAGCCGGGGTTTGTGGCCGGTTTTGCGTGAGGGTCATTTCCCGCTCCTCGGGGTTGAGTCTGGTGCCGCTGCCGCCTGGGCGGTGAGGCCGGCGTCGTCCGCTTTTGTATTCGCAGCGGAGGAACGCTTCCGACGGCGGCGGCTGGCTGCTCCGCGATCATCGCCATTGGTGGCGATACGGCGTGAGATCAGCCAGTTCACGATGCCGAAAAGCAGGATGATCAGAAACAGGAGCCAGGCGATGGTGGAAGCCTTGCCGAAGTTCTGCCGCTGGAAAGCCATCTCCCACAGGTACAGCACGGTGGTCTGGAACTGGCGTGCCGTTCCGCCGGCTGCTACGGGATCGAAGAGCCTTGGCTCGGTAAAGATCTGCAGCCCGCCGATGGTGGCCGTGACAATGACGAACACCATGGTGGGCCGGATGCTCGGCAGCGTGATGCTGAAGAAGCGGCGGACGGAGCCGGCGCCGTCGATTGCTGCGGATTCGTAGATATCGCGCGGTACTGACTGCATGGCGGCCAAGAGGATGAGCGCGTTGTAGCCGGTCCAGCGCCAGTTCACCATGGTGGCGATGGCGATGTGGCTGGGAAGGGTGTCGTTCTTCCACATGATGGGATCGATGCCGAAGCTGGACAGGATGTTGTTGATGAGGCCGTACTGCTCGCCGAACATGTTGGTGAAGATCATGGCGACCGCCACGGGAGTCACAACGTAGGGGAGCAGGATGCTCATGCGCCAGAAGGTCTTGGCGCGCAGGTTCTGGTCCAGCACCGCGGCGATGATGGTGGCCATGATCAGCTGGGGGATGGTGGAAATCAGGAAGATGCTGACAGTGTTGAACAGGGAATTCCAGAAGAACCTGTCTTGAAGAACCTCAGCGAAGTTCTGGAATCCCACGAATTCGCCCTGGCCTTTGAGCAGGTGCCAGTCGAAGAGGGAGACGAAGAAGGTGTAGCCCAGGGGAAAGAGGCCTACCAGGGCAAACAGGATGAAAAACGGGGCGATGTAGAGGTACGGGGACGCCTTCATGTCGAAGACGTTGAGGCGTTGCCGGAACGACGGTTTCGGTTTGGTGGCAGCCGTTCTACCGGCGGCCGGGCGGTTCAAGGTGGTGGTCATGGTCGGGTCTCAGACTCTGTGAGGGGGCCTCCGGTTTCCCGGAGGCCCCACGGCCGGGTGCTGCTAGTTGTTGACCACGAGGTCGTTGAGGAGCTTGACGGCTTCATTCCAGGCTTGATCGGCGTTGCCCTTGCCCGAATCGAGCATCTTGAGGGCGGGTCCGAAGACGTTTTCCTGGATCACAGAGTCATCCGGACCCTTGAACTGGGCGATGACACCTTCTGCGCGGGACTCAAAGATGGCGCCGTAGGGAGCGTTGTTGAACAGTTCGTTCGGCTTTGCTGCTTCCACGATCTTCGCCTGTGCTTCGAGGGTGCTCGGGAAGTTGTTCGCTGCAGCGGACTGCTTGATCTGCTGTTCAGGTGCGGTGAGCCATGCTGCCAGCTTGGCTGCTTCAGCGGGGTGCTTGGAGCTCTTGGGGACCGAGAGGAAAGCGCCGCCCCAGTTGGAAGCACCGCCGGGGAAGACGTCGGCTACGTCCCAGCCGCTGGCTGCCCCTCCGCCTGCTGACTCGAGCTGGCCCTTGATGGTGCCGAGCATCCATGCCGGGCAAACGTGCGTGGCGAAGGAGCCGTCCACGAATGCCTTGCCGTTACCCCAGTCGAACTGGGTCTGGTTGGAGGACAGGCCATCGGCAGTGCCGGCAGCGAGCATGTCGAACTTCGCCCGCATTTCCTTGTTGCCCTCGACGTTCAGCTTGCCGTCCTTGGTGTAGTAACCCTCGTCCATCTGGTTGACCATGGAGTTCCAGACGAAGCCGGACTGGTCATACCAGGCTTTGCCTGTGGCCTCTTTGTACTGGCGGCCGAGCTTGAAGTACGTTTCCCAGCTTGCATCCTTGCCGCCGAACAATTCCGCGACCTTCTCACGGTCGCTCGGCAGGCCTGCTGCCTCGAAGAGTTTGCCGTTGAAGCACAAAGCCTGCGGTCCAATGTCCGTGCCGTAACCGATCACACGACCATTGGGGTCTGTGCCCTGCTTGAACTTCCAGTCCACCCAGTTGCCCTTGATGTCCTCGGCGCCGTGCTCCTTGAGGTCCACAAACTGGTCCGAAACCTCCATAATGGAGCCGAGCCAGCCCTCCTCGATGGCCGTGACGTCGCTGAGTCCGGAGCCGGCGGCCAGCTTAGTGAACGCATCGGTCCGGGCGTTGGAACCGCGATCGATGTTGGTGGCCTCGATGGTGACTCCGGGGTTCTGCTTCTCATATTCGGCGTACAGGTCGTCGTATCCGAAAGTGCCGAAGGTGGTCACGGTCAGCGTGACGGGATTGTCTGCGCTCGCCGCTTTGTCGCCTCCGCCGCTGCAGCCGGCCGCCACGAGGGCAAGAGAGGCTACGCCCGCCAGGGCAGTGAATTTCCTTAGTCGCGAAAACTCCACGATCACTCCTTTGTGTGTTCGAGCGACCGTACGCCTATGGCGAGAGAGCGCTCTCTGGGATGTGGGACCAATGTATGTGCTGCAAGTCACGTACGTCAAGAGAGCGCTCTCTGGAGTTGGCTCTGTGTCTTCGTGCGTCGGTGCCGCCGAGGGGTGAGCTCTCATGCTGCCGAGGGGTTAGGTCTCGGGGTCATGGAGGGTTCTTATTGCCGAAAGCTCACCCCTCGGTGGGCACGCTCCGCCCATAGTTGATGCCCACGAGTCCTCGACCCGTACGGTTGACCCGCGGTCGCGGTCATATGCCACCGGTGTTAGCGTTCGAGGGTGCATTCTGTTGACAATGGGGCGGGGACCCCAATCCTGATCATCCACGGATTCTGTGTCGATCATCGCCTACTGCTGGGGCTCGACCCCGTGTTCGATGCTCATGGTCAGTGGCGGCGGGTCTACGTGGACCTGCCGGGCATGGGCCAATCCGCGGCAGGACCCGAGATCGATAGCGCGGATGCCGTGGCCGAAGTGGTGGTCTCCTTTGCCAGGAAAACCTTCGGTGCCGAAAGGTTCGCGGTCCTCGGAAACTCCTTCGGTGGCATGATCGCCCGTCACCTGGTGGCCGAATTCGGGGAGCAGGTTCTTGGCCTGGCGCTCCTTTGCCCAGTGGTCATTGCGGATCACGGGTCCCGAACCCTGCCTGCCAAGACAGTGCTCCAAGCAGACCCGACCCTACTGGCGGCCTTGGAACCCGCGGACGCGGCCGACTATGAGGCCATGGCCGTGGTCCAATCTCCCGAGAATTGGTTTCTTTTCCGAGACGCGGCCCTGCCGGGGTTTCGCGTATTCGATCAAGCCGCGATCCAACGGATCTCGAGCAACTACACACTCCGTGCCGAGCCGGAAAGTCGCTTCGCCAACTTTCAAGGACCCGCGCTGATTCTCGCCGGTCGTCAGGACCATGTGGTGGGGTTTGAGGACCAGACTGCGCTGGCGCGCAGCTATGCACAGTCCACCACCGCCGTCCTGGATCGAGCGGGTCACAACGCGCACCTGGACCAGCCGGAGCTAACGGCTGCCCTCCTTTGGGAGTGGCTTGGCCGGGTGGAAAGGTCCATGGGACGCGAGGCCGCGGACTGACGCCTTCAGCTTAACCACGACGGCGGTCTTCGCCCGAGCATTCGGTGAGGACCGCCGTCGTGGTTCAGCTAGCCACGGACATCACGCGTGCTGAACTTGAATCCTGCAAAGGCTACGAGGCCGGCCGTCCAGGTGAACGTTACTATCGCTGCGGTGAGAGTACCCAGGTCCGCGTCCGGGTAGGACCCTGTAACCAAGCCTGGGTCGAACAGCAGAACCCCGGCCACGGTGGGGAGATAGGCAAAGGCCGGAGTCAGCAGGAGCAACATCAGCGACAGTTGTGACACCACAATGAGAGTAAACAGCGGGATCAGCGTCTGCTTGAGCAAGACGCCAAGGGCGAAACCTATGAGGGCTATGGCATCCCAGAAAGCTATGGCACCGACCCAACGGAGAATAAGGCTTGCCGGAATGGTCCCGTTGATCACGGAAAGCTCCCCAAGTCCGGATTGAGACAGCACGCTCAACAGCGGGATGGTCACAACACCCAGCAGTGTGACGAACACTGTCAACGCAGCGCACTTGGCCAAATACAGGCGCTCGCGGTTCGGCACTGCCACCAGGCTGGTCCGTAGTTGGCCCGACACGTACTCACTTGATGCGGAAATGACGCCAATAACAATGATTCCAATCAGTCCCAGGGCAACCCAATCGAAGCCGACCGTTTCCGGACTCGCGCCAGGAGCCAGCCCCGGGTCATTGGTTCGGAGCGCGTCCCCAACCGGCCCCGCTTGGGACCACCCGATGAGGACGACGATGAGCCACGTCAGGGCTGCGGTGATCCACAGAGACCTTAAAGTGATGAGTTTTGTGAGTTCGGCACGGAACAGGCTGGGTTTACTGGCGGTGGCCACGAGTGAACTCATGCGGCGTTTCCTTTGGTCGCATTGCCGGTCCAATCGAAGTAGGCGGCTTCCAGGTCGTGGTGACCTGCTACCAGATCGCTGGCGTTTCCGGATTGAACAATGCGGCCACCGGAAATGACGACGATGTGGTCAGCGACGTGCTGCACCTCATTGATGAGATGGCTGGAGATAAGGACCGTCTTACCGTTGGCGGCGAGGGTCCGGAGCAGTTCACGGATCCAGCGGATTCCTTCCGGGTCCAGGCCGTTAGTGGGTTCATCAAGAACAATAACGTGCGGATCGCCGAGGAGGGCCGCGGCGATTCCGAGTCTCTGGCCCATACCCAGTGAGTAGGCTCCCACGCGCTTCCGGGCGGCGTCCGAAAGCCCGACGAGCTCCAGAACTTCACGGATCCTGGAAAGCGGAATGCCGTTGGATTGAGCCATCCAGATGAGATGGGCCTTTGCCGTGCGGCCCTTGTGGGCTCCTGAGCCATCGAGCTGGGCTCCCACCGTCCACAGGGGAGCGGTGAGGTCCTGGTAGGGCTTTCCTTCAATGAGAGCGGACCCGCTGTCCGCCCGGTCGAGGCCTAGAAGCAGCCGAAAAGTTGTGGACTTGCCGGCGCCGTTCGGACCGAGGAAGGCGGTGACTTTCCCGGGCTCGGCCGTCAGCGAGACGTCGATGATTCCGTCCGACTGCCCGTATTTCTTGCTCAAATTCTTGATCTCGATCATTGTCTGGTCTCCTTGGGTAGTCGATGTCACTTAGCGGCGAACCGGCTGGCGGCGAAACAGAAGATGCGCGGTGATCAGCGCTGCGGCCACCCAAACCGCGAGGACCACCCCACCCGTCGCGGGCCCTAAGTCGCCCGGCGTAGGAGGCGGAAGCTGGTAGAGCTGGGCTCCCGCCTGATCCGGCAGAAACTTGGCAAGGGGTGTGATGTTCACCAGGTAGGTGGAGACAATGAGGGCCATCGCCAAGACCGTGCCCATGGCCGCCAATCCGCTGCGCAGGACCACCGACAATGCGTAGGTGAATACGGCGATGAGGACCCAGTAAAGGATCACGCCCCAAAGGACTCCGGATGTGGCTTGTGGAGTCGCTGCTATCTGGCTGCTTTCGGCTGTGCAGTCGATGGCCACGCAACGAATCCCTGCCGACCCGAACACGCTCAGGACAGCCGTGATAAATGCAGCGGCGACGACCACGACTGCTTTGGCTGCCAACACGGCGCTTCGCTGCGGGAGGCTGATTAAGGTGCTTCGGAGAGAACCGCTGTCCGATTCCTGGTGCATCGACCATGCCGCAAGGAGAATTACCCCGATCTGCCCGTAGTGAAGGATGACCAGAAAAGCGGTTCCTCCTAAGAGTCCGGCTGCCTCTTCCGGCCTGCCAGCCCTATGTGCGGCCGCGATGAGGTTCGTTAGTACCCAGGACAGAAGCACTGCCAGCATGACAGTTCCAACCATGGTGTTGAGGCAAAGCCGCAGGGTGAGGAGCTTGGTGGTTTCGGCCCTGACGGCGCGGGCCATGGTGGTTCGTGACCCCGGCCGCACGCCGAAGGTCGCTATGGAAGATGCTGGCATAACTCAAGTCAATCCGGCTCAGCACTACTTGTCTGTCTGCAGGTGTCGACAGTCGTGGCACCCACTTAGACGGTCGAAGGACCCACCAGTCCGCCCTCGTAGGCGATGACAACGAGTTGGGCCCGATCCCGTGCGCCTAATTTCGTGAGGATTCGACTCACGTAAGTCCGCACAGTGGTTCGCGTGAGGAACAAGGCGGCCGCAATCTCGTTGTTGGATGCGCCTTGTCCGATGAGGGTCAAGGTCTCGCGTTCGCGGACGGTCAGTTCGCTGATACGGTCGTGTGCGGCCGGTTGCAGGGTGAAGCGGTCTATGAGACGGCGAGTGATCTCCGGGGCGAGTAGGGCGTTTCCTTCATGGGCGGTACGGATTGCCTTGAGGATGTCCGGCAGAGGGGCGTTCTTCAGGAGGAAGCCTGATGCTCCGTGGCGGAGTGCTTGGTAGACATAGTCGTCCATATCGAAGGTGGTCAGCATGACCAGCCGGGTGCGTGACTTCCGGGAGGCCAGCATGCCTGCAGCCTCAAGCCCGGTCATTCGAGGCATTCGAACATCCATAAGCGCCACGTCGGGTTGATGCTGGATGATGGCATCCACTGCCTCTGCACCGTCGGCAACCACGGCGGAGACGGTCATGTCCGGCTCATCGCCGATCAATAAGCGCAGTGACGTCCTGATGTGAGCATCGTCGTCTGCGATGAGAACACTGATCTCATTCATCGGGTTTCCACCCTCCCTGCAGTTCCCGGCAGTGAAACAGCCACGCGGTATCCACTGGCATCCCGTCCTGCGTCGAAGGTTCCTCCCAATAACTGAGCCCGTTCACGCATTCCTGTGAGTCCGTGACCGTTCTTGGAAGCCAAAGCTGCCCCCGGGCCGTCGTCGAGGATGATGATTCTCAGGTGGTCGCCCTCGGTCCTGATAGTGATCCGGCAGGTTTGTGCTCCGGAATGACGGATCACGTTGGTGAGGGCTTCCTGAATGATGCGGTAAGCCGTGGTTCGCTGCGCAGCGGGAAGATCCCCGGCGCCTTGATCGGCGTCGATGTGGACTGATATGCCGGCCCGTATGGCCGGCCGGGAGAGTTCCTGCACCAATTCCACGAGTCTTCCCGGTGGGGCCTCATCAGCAGTTTCATCACGTTCCTGAAGCATCAGGACGTGCAATTCACCCAACGCATCCCGGGCATCGGACTCAATTCCTTGCAAGGCGGACCGTAGATCGTCGGTGGTGGATGATTTCACATGCGCTACGACGCCGGCCCGCACTCCGATCCCTCCCAGGGTGTGGGACAGAACATCGTGGATATCGCGGGCGAGGCGGAGCCTTTCCTGAGCCCGGGCATTGCGCTCGGTCTCGTACCGCATGCGTTGAGTGCGGATGCCCAGGACCCATGCCGCACCGATGATGACAGCGCCCAGGATGACCCCCCGAATGCTCGCTTCGGCGCCCTCGGCGGACACCAGAAGCAACCATGCGAACAGAAGAACTTCCAGCGCGACCAGCCACGTGGGAAACAAGCGGGTGCCGAATCGCTCCGCGGCGACGTAGAGACAGAACCCGGTGACCAGGAAAGGATCCTCCGTCATTCCGAAGGCCCATCCCACCGCCGTCACAACGCCGGTCCACACGGCTGCAAGCCAAGGAAACCGTGACCGAAGGCAGAGACCCAGGACAAGCAGTGCGCCAAGGACCAGTTGAACAGGCCTGCCAGGTGGTTCCGGGGGAGCAACGGTGATCCAAAGCCCCGCCACCACAATGAGGCCGATCAATCCGTTCAGCAGGGCGGGGGCGATCGTCCTGCGGAAAACGGAAGAGCGGGCCTGTGTCACAGTCAGTACCCCAACTGCTCCCGCAGTGCCGTGAGTTGGTGCGACGACTCCACTGCTTGCTCGTGGTCAACGGACACCAGCGCCTGAACCAGGACATCACTGAGCACAATCGATGGCAACGCCTCAGTGGTCATGCCGGTGGGTGTGTGTGGAGCGAGGATCACGGCGTCGGACAGGTCGTGCAGGGCGGAGTCGGGTTCGTCCGTCAGTAGAACGGTTGACGCACCAACTGAACGTGCTCGCTTAAGCAGCACCTCGACGTCGACCGTTACACGTCCCGGCGCGAAGACGACCACCACGTCCTGGTTCCCAAGTTGGAGCAAATCATCCGCGAGCCGGAAGCCGTCGCTGGAGATGCACCTGGCCCGCCGGCCGATCCTGTTACAGCGCAGGGCCAGGTTGAGGGCGGCAATTCCGGACGCGCCCACACCGTAACTGACAATCGTGGAACCTCTCATGAGGAGTTCGACGGCGGGAGCGATCGCCTTCGCCGGGTCGGCGCTGGAGGCGAGTTCCAGCCTGTCCTTGGCCTCGGACCACACGTTGTGCCAGATGTCTTCGATGCTGGCACCCATGTGGTCGATGCGCTGTTGCATGCGAACTTCCGGCGCCACCGTTGAGGTGAAGGGGGTGGCGATGTCTCTTTTGAGTTCCTGCAATCCGGAGTATTCCAGCGACTGAACCGTTCGGACCACCGTGGCGCTGCTGGTCCCACTCTCGGCGCCGAGCTCCTGCGCGCTCGCGTAGAGAAGACGCTCGGGAGAGCTGTTGGTGAGGAACGTGCTCACTGTCCGCTCGGCCTTGGAGAGCTTGTCCCAATGCTCGCGGACACGACCACGCAGGTTAATCATGCCCTGATTTTTCGTAACGTCTGTTACAGAAGTCACATTGGATGTATTGTTCATTCTAAAGAAGCCCTCACTTGTAACGGTTGTTCCAAAGATACCCCTTCCCGCCGCGGATGACAGTGAGCCCCAACCGAATGAAAGGCCCTACGGATATGAGCAACACATCCTTGCGGATCGTGGAGATCTCCGGACCTCCCCTGGAGCGGGGGAGGCAGTACGGAAACGCTGCCGCAGACCTGATCACCAAAGCCATCGATTTTTACACCGAAGCGTTCCAACAGCAGACGGGACTGACCTGGGAGCAACTGCGCGGGCGGGCCGAGCGCTGGATGGGGCTGTGCACTGACACTGCGCCGGATCTGGTCACGGAAATGCGCGGCATCGCCGAAGGCAGTGGCCGGGACGTCCTGGACATCATGGTGCTGAACCTTCGCGGTGAAATCATCTACGACGCTGGCTTTGCCAAGGCGCCTGAACCCGAAGAGCGCGACAACGTGGACGGGTGCACTTCCTTTGTACTGACCGATGGTGCATCCGGTGATGGCCACATGTACGTCGGCCAAAACTGGGATTGGCGCCACGGCGCACAGGACACCGTGATGATCCTGCGGGTTATTCAGGACCCCAAGCCCACGCTGATCATGCAGGTTGAGGCAGGCCAGATTGGCCGGCACGGAGCGAACTCCGCCGGCATTGCCCTCAACGCCAACGGATTGGGTGGCCGGTTCAACGACGAACTCGGGATGCCGCAGACCTTCATCCGGCGCATGGTGTTGGATCAATCAGAACTTCCGGATGCGTTGAACACGCTCTTCCGCCAGAAGCCCCACATCGCCAGCAACGCCGTGCTGTCCCACCGCTCCGGATTCTCCATTGACGTGGAAACCACCCCGGGAAGCAACGGTTGGATGTACCCGGACACATCCGGGGTGCTGGTGCACGGAAACCACTACGAAGCTTTCATGCCAGTACAACTGGCAGCCACTTACCGTCCGGTCTCCGTGGATTCCCTCTTCCGGGTTCCACAAGCGCGACGGGGGCTGGAACGGGTCCGCACCGCCACAAGCACCGTGCACTCCCGCGAACTTATCAAGTCAGCGATGTCGGACCACCTGGGTTACCCCGAATCCGTGTGCACCCACCCTGACGAGCGCCGCCCCCGTGTCCGACAGTGGTCCACGTTGCTCTCAAGCTGTGTTGACCTCACAAGCGGTGACTACCTGGTCACCAACGGAACCCCGTGCGACCACCACTACGAACAAATGCCCTGGAACCTCTACGACGGGCCCGGTTCCGCCCACGACTCCCTCAACCCCACCATTGCAGAGGTATCACTGTGAAACGCAACGATAGATTCAAGCCTTTTGCCCGGACCGGCGTGATCGCCGGTGCAGCCGCCTTCACTCTGGCGATCAGTGCCTGCAACGCGGCAGGTCCGCAAGCCCAGAGCACCCCCACCGATGTTTCCTTCGGCCCCACCACCTCTGAAGCTGCAGGCCCGATCGACTCGTTCACGTGGATGATCACCCAGGAGCCGGCAACGTTCGATCTGGACAAGGACAGCGGTACGGCCGAGAACACCATCATGTCCAACGTCTGCGAACGCCTGATGAAACTCCAGCCAGACCTGACCACCACGCCTCATCTGGCAGAGAGCGCCGAATGGACCTCGGACACCACGGTGGTGTTTACGCTCCGGAAGGACGTGACATTCCACGACGGCACTCCAATGACCGCCGATGACGTGCTCTGGAGCATGCAGCGGCATGCAGCAAAGGGCGCCGACGAATCAGACGAATACGCCAACGTCACCGACATGGCCAAGACGGGCGAAAACCAGATCACCGTCACCCTTAAGCAACGCGACGCCATCTTCCTCCAGGCCATGGCCGGTAACGGCGGTATCGTCCTGAACCGCAAGGTTGTTGAAGCCCAAGGCGCCAACTTCGGGTCGCCGTCGGCTCCTGACGCCTGCTCAGGTCCCCTCAAACTCGAGAAGTGGTCGGCAGGTTCCAACATCACCCTCACCAAGGCCGCTGACTACTGGGACGCTGACAACGCTTCCCTGACCAGCGCCGTGACTTTCCGCTGGGCTGACGACAATGCGATCGTGAATGCCTTGACCAGCGGCGAAGCCCAAGGTGCCTACTTGGACAGCCCTGCCACGGCCGGACCGCTGCAGAAGAGCGACAAGGTCCAGATCGCCCAAGGGCCGTCCACCAACGTCTGGTCGCTCATCGCCACCGAGCGCGGAGCTTTGAAGGACGAGCGGATCAGGCAGGCATTGTCGCTGGCCCTCAACCGGCAGGGTGTAGCCCAGGCAGCATTTGGCGGGCTGGCCAAACCCTGGAAGACGCCGGTGGGTCCGGGCGCTTGGGGCTACGAAGAGCCCACGTTCAGCAGCGCCTACGATGCATTGACCGGCGCACCCGCGCAGCCGTCCGAGGAAGACCTGGAGAAGGCGAAGAAACTGGTGCAGGAAGCCGGCGTGCCCGCGGAACCGATCGTTGTTGCCAACAGCGGCGACTCCATCAGGAACGTCATCTCCAGCGCACTGGTTGAAGCAGCACAGAAGATCGGCCTCAAGGCTGAAATCGTCACGATCCCGCGCCAGCAGTACGGCGACTTCTACTCGGACGCCTCCTTGCGAGCCCAGGCTGATCTCTTCTCCGACGAGTACTACATCTCCAAGAATGACCCCGTGGGCTTCTACAAGAACGGAGCCTCCACGGCGAAGGTCAACTTCGTAAAGTTCGCGGGTGATGGCTACGACGACAAGGTCAAACAGGCCCAGGCAACTACCGATGATGCGGCCCGCGCCAAGCTCGCCATTGAACTGGAGAAGCAGTGGACCGACGCCGTGGTCTGGATCCCTGTGGCTCACACACCGGCAACCATCGCCATGGCCAAAGACATCACCGGAGCACCGTCGTCGGCATCGTTCCTCTACTACCCGTGGGCCGCGGACGTCGGCAGCAGCAAGAAGTGACGCCATGATCCGTGCAGCAACCCGCATCGCGGGAATGATCCTGACCTTGGTGGTGAGCTCGTTCGTCATCTTCGCCGCGATGTATGCGGCGCCAGGGGACCCGGTCACGTTCCTGATCGGCAATCCGGAGAACATGACGCCTGAGCGCGTTGCCGAAGTGAAGGCGCAGTACAACCTGGATCAACCGCTCATTGTTCAATACGGGCTCTGGGCATCCCAGGCCTTTGTAGGCAACCTCGGCACGTCGTTCCAATATCACCAGCCAGTGGCTGAGCTGATGGCCACCCGGCTTCCGGCAACACTCGCGTTGGTGGCCATGGCGTCAGTGTTGTTCATCGTGGCCGGTGTTGGCCTGGGTGTTCTCTCCGCGCTGCGCCAAGGCAAGCGCACGGACTCCACCATCACCGCGGCCACCACCCTTGCGGCGTCGGTTCCGTCCTTCGTGATCGGCCTGCTGCTGGTGTCCATCTTCTCGGTCCAGCTGGGATGGTTTCCCGTCTCGGGCGCTGGCGAAGGTTTTCTGGACCGGCTGCACCACCTTGCGCTGCCAGCAGTGGCACTGGCTGTTGGCGCCGTCGCAATTGTCAGCCGGGTGACCCGCCAATCCATGGTGGAGCAAATGTCCATGGACCACGTGGAGGCGGCCCGCAGCTTCGGGCTGGCGCCCGCCAAACTGATCCGCCGGCACGTTCTCCGCAATGCGTGGGGACCCATCCTCACCATGGTGGCGCTTGTGGTGGCCAGCATGCTGGCCGGAACGGTCGTCGTCGAGAGTGTCTTTGGCATTAGCGGCGTCGGCAAGCTGCTGGTGGATGCCATCAACACGCACGACTTCCCCGTGGTGCAGGCCGTGCTCCTCTACATGGTCATCACGTACATGGTGGTGACCACCCTGGTGGACCTGGTCCACCCGCTGCTTGATCCGCGCATCAAGGCAAAGGACAAGAAATCATGAGCTCCCTTTCGACGTCCACGCTGGCGTCCACCCCGGTTATCGGCAGGAAGAAGCGCGACGTTGCCTACCTTCTGAGCCTCGGCTTCCTCATCGTTGTGGTTGTTGCCGCTCTGCTTGCACCGTGGGTGGCCCCGTACGCCGCCAACGCCGTGGACTTCACCGCGATCTGGCAGGCGCCGGGTGCAGCGCACCTGCTCGGTACTGACCAGGTTGGCCAGGACTTGTTCTCCCGGCTCATCCACGGCGCCCGCGAATCGTTGCTCGGACCCCTTGCACTCTTGGCGCTGGCTACGGTGTTCGGGGTGACGATCGGAACGGTCGCGGCCTGGAACGGTGGCTGGATCGATGTCCTCCTGGCGCGCATCACCGATGTCATGTTCGCCTTCCCCGGGCTTTTGTTCGTGGTTTTGGTCATCGCCGTCTTTGGCAAAGGACCCGCGACGGCGATTGTCGCCTTGGCGCTCGCCTACGCACCGGTGATCGCCAAGTTCACGAGGTCGCTGGCGCTGGCCGAGATGGCCCGCCCATATGTGGATGCCTACCGCGTGCAGGGTGTGGGCGGATTCTTCCTGTGCGTCCGCTACATCATTCCCAACCTGACGCCACCGCTCCTCGGGTACCTCGTGGTGCTGTTCGGCGAAGGCCTCATGAGCCTCGCGACGCTCAGCTTCCTGGGGTTCGGCGCACAACCGCCCAGCTCCGAGTGGGGACTCATGGTCCAGGAAGGCCAGTCCGGCATCATCCAAGGCCACATCTGGCCGACACTGGTTCCCGGCGCCGCCATCGCCGCCGTTGTGGTGGCCGTCAACGTGGTGGGCGTGCGGCTGTCCGACCGCCTGAACTCACGGTTTGAGAGGTAGGAAAATGCTGCTCGACATAGACAATCTGAGCCTCACCATCACCACGAATGGCCTCAGCCACCAAATCCTGGACCAGGTGAGCCTCTCCGTTGACGCCGGGGAAGTGGTGGGCCTGGTGGGCGAGTCCGGTTCCGGTAAGTCCACCACCGCGCGAGCCGTGCTGAGGCTGTATCCCGAAACGGCCGGCGTCGACGGTTCCATCATGGTGAGTGGGACGGAAGTCCTGTCCGCCTCCAAAGATGAGCTCCACCGCGTTCGATCGTCCGAAGCCGCGATGATCCATCAGGACCCGCGGGCGGCGCTCAACCCGGTGCGGCGGATCGGCGACTCGCTGACTGAGCGGCTGGTCCACGTGCTGGGTGTCAGCCGTTCGGATGCTGCCGCGGCTGGGCTGGAACTCCTTGCCGCTGTGGGGATCCGGCAGCCTGAAGAGCGGATGCGCCAGTACCCGCACGAGCTCTCCGGCGGCATGCTTCAGCGGGTTGTCATTGCCGCGGCGCTCACCGGACAGCCAAAACTGCTGCTGGCAGACGAGGCCACCAGCGCGCTGGACGTGACTACCCAAGCCGAAGTCCTGGCGATCCTGCGAGACCTTCAGACGCAGCGCGGCCTGGGAGTTCTCCTCATCACCCACGACCTCCACCTGGCAGCCGCGTACTGCGACCGCGTGTACGTGATGTACCGCGGGCGGATCGTGGAGGAACTGCGCGGCAACGACCTCTTCCACGGGGCGCAACACGAATACACCCGCCGGCTGTTGTCGGCCGTTCCCGCAATCGGCCACCTCCCCAATACAGAAAGCAGGGCATCATGAGCGAGCACGTCCTCGAGGTCGACGGGCTGCAGAAGGCGTTCCGCGTGGGTGCGGGCAACGTTGTAGCCTGCAACAACGTCAGCTTCGCCATTCCGCCGGGCGGTTCCATGGGGCTGGTGGGGGAGTCGGGGTCCGGCAAGAGCACCATCGCCCGCATGCTGGTGGGACTTGAAACGCCCGACGCCGGCACTATCCACGTGCGGGGACGGCAGCTTGGGACGCGGGAACGGGGACGCGCGGCCCGCCTGCGGCGTGCCAAGGAAATCCAGATGGTGTTCCAGGATCCGTACGGCTCATTGGACCGGCGGCTGACCGTGGCACAGTGTTTGGATCAGGCGATGCGGTTGCATGGGGTTTCTGGTTCTTCGCGTGTTGCTGCGCTGTTGGATCAGGTTGGCTTGCTGGCGAAGCATGGTGACTCCAAGCCGCACCAGCTCAGCGGCGGTCAGCGGCAACGCGTGGCGATTGCCCGGTGCTTGGCCATTGAGCCGTCGGTGATGGTGTTGGACGAGGCTGTGTCCGCGCTGGATGTTTCGGTGCAGGCCCAGATCCTTGCCTTGTTGAACGAGATCCGGGCGTCTTCCGGGATCGCGCTGTTGTTCGTGAGCCACGACCTCGCCGTGGTTTCCGAGGTCACGGACGACGTGCTGGTTATGTACCGGGGGTCGATCCTCGAGCAGGGACCCACGGGCCGGGTGCTGAATGCGCCGGAGCACAGCTACACGAAGCTGCTCATTTCCTCAATGCCGGGGCCGGGATGGGATCCGAAGGACGTGCTGCAGAGGCGGGCGGCGTTCGAGGCGGAGGTGGGGGTGTGAGGGTATTGCCTTTGCCGGATTCTTGTCCGGAATCCGGGGACGCGGATTGTCCGTTTTGCTCGGGGCCGGAGACGGACTGACATGACGCTAGCTGGTCGAGAAGTTGCTATGAGAGCTGAACTTTCGCTTCAAGGTAGCCGTCATGTCTGACCGAAGACCCGCGAGACCAACTGCCCGTTGGAGCCGTAGGTCTCAGTCCAGCCGTTTAGCGTCGTTGCACGGAATCCCATGTCCACGCCTTCAAAGGACGTCCAGGGATCTTCCATATCGTGGGGTTTCACAAGCGCACCGCCCGAGAGTGACACTGAGCTCGGGTTCCGTTCAGAGCCACGAAGGACAACTGCGCAACGGTTGCTCGGCGGCCACTCCGTTACCACGTCGTCGTAATACACGAATTCAAGGCTCGCCAGATAGCCGTCCTGGTCGAGGAGGCAGAGCACTGACGACGGGACGCCGGTGGGGTGGCTAAGCTCTTCCAGCTCAGCTGGCAAGAGGCGGGTCCAAGGTGCACCTGGAGCCTTTGTTCGATCGACTTGGATCGCGATCGAAGGGCAGCCGCAAATGCAGTCCGATTCGACTCCGATGATGTTCATTGCCTGCTTGCGAAATTCGCTGACGCCCTCGAACTCCATGGAAAGAAGTCGGTTGAGGATTTCCAGCTCAGTGTCATTGATGGGACGCATGACTTAGCCTCGCAGTACCCCTACTTCCCCTTCTTCCCCGTCCGCTTAGCCGCAGCGTTCATCGCAGACTTCACCGCAGGCGGCAGCCCCGCCGTCTCGGTCTCCGGCTCGGCCACAGTCCCGCGCCAGCGAGCCAGACCCTTCATGCCGTGGTAGATCACCAGGGCAGCAGCGGAACCAAGGGCAATGCCCGTGAACTTCAGCTCGCCAATGGTCCAGGTGTAGTCAGCAATGCCGATGATCAGTGCCACAGCGGCCGTCGTCAGGTTGATCGGGTTGGAGAAATTGACCTTGTTCTGCACCCAGATCTTCACGCCGAGCACGCCGATCATGCCGTACAGCATGGTCGCGGCGCCGCCCAGGACGCCCGGCGGTACGGTCGCAATCAGCTCGCCGAATTTCGGGGAGAAGCTCAGCAGGATGGCGAAGACACCGGCAACCCAGTAGGCCGCCGTCGAGTAGACCTTTGTGGCGGCCATGACGCCGATGTTCTCCGCATATGTCGTGGTACCGGAACCGCCGCCGAACCCGGCAAGAACCGTCGCGGCGCCGTCGGCCATCAGCGCGCGGCCGGAGACGCCGTCGAGGTTCTGGCCCGTCATCGCGGCCACTGACTTCACGTGCCCCACGTTCTCAGCAACGAGTACCAGCACAACCGGCACGAACAGACCCACCACGCCGATGTGGAATTCGGGCGTCTGGAACAGCGGCAGGCCAATCCACGCGGCGGCGTCCATCTTTTCGTAGTTGACCTCGCCCCGCATCATCGCCACGAGGTAACCCACCACAACGCCCACCAAGATGCTCAGTCGCCCCAGAATCCCGCGGAATAGAACGGAAACCAGGATGATCGTGACCAAAGTGATCAGTGCGGTAACCGGTGCGAGATCGAAATTCGCCTTGGCAGCCGGGGCAAGGTTCAGGCCGATCAATGCCACGATGGCGCCGGTGACGATCGGCGGCATGAGCCGGTTGATCCATTCGGCGCCGAACTTCTGGACCACCGCACCGATAAGCGCCAGGACGACGCCGGCCAGCACCACGCCGCCCAAGGCGCCACTCACGCCGTACTGCTGCTGGGACGCCATGATCGGGGCGATGAACGCGAAGCTCGACCCCAGGTAGCTGGGCACGCGGCCCTTGGTGATCACCAGGAACAGCAGGGTGCCGATACCCGAGAAGAGCAGGGTGGTGGCCGGAGGCATGCCCGTGATGATGGGGACCAGGAAGGTCGCGCCGAACATAGCCACCACGTGCTGCATGCCGATGCCGATGGTCAGGGGCCACGCCAGCCGCTCGTCGGGTGCCACCACGTGGCCGGGCCGGACGGACTTGCCGTTGCCGTGGAGCTTCCATTTCATGCCGAGCATGCTCATGGCGGGGCCTTCCTCAGAAGAGTGTTGGGATTCGGTGCAACATTACCGCCATTGCGGGGCCCGCTCTACGCGCCTCGCGCGGTGAATAACGCGCCAAGCGGGCCTCACAACGCAAAGAAACGACACGCGGAGTCACGCTGTGTGCTCAACGTCACGGGCCGTCACGGGAAGAGGACAACGGAAGTTGAAGTTGCAACCATGGAAAGCAGAAGTGCCCGGCCGGCTCAGGGTCAGGCCCAGCGAAAGGTTCACCAAATGACGATTGCCCACGAAGAAGCAGTCATTGACGCCGCAGCAGTCGACGCCATTTTTGCCGAAGCCCGCACCGCCAACAGCTTCGCCGGTGAGGTCACCGAAGAGCAGGCCCGCGCCATCTACGAGCTCACCAAGTTCGGCCCCACCGCTTTCAACTCCCAGCCGCTCCGCGTGACCTACGTCCGCTCGGATGAGGCCCGCGCCAAGCTGGTGGAAACCCTCTCCAACGGCAACAAGGCCAAGACCGCCTCCGCCCCGCTGGTCGCCATCCTCTCTTACGACACCGACTGGCAGGGTCAGTGGGACAAGTTCCTGCCCGCTTACGGCGCGCCCAAGGCCATGTACGACGCCGATCCCGCTTTCGCCGCTGCTACGGGCAACAACAACGCTCATTTGCAGGCCGGCTACTTCATTCTGGCCGTGCGCTCGCTCGGATTCGCCGCCGGCCCGATGACCGGTGCCGACTTCTCCGCCATCGACGCCGAGTTCTTCCCGGCCGGCGACCAGAAGAGCTTCCTCGTGGTCAACATCGGCCAGCCAGGCCCCGACGCCTGGGGCGAAGCCAAGCCGAAGTTCGCATACGACGACGTTGTTCGCACTGTCTAAGACCTCACATCGCAAAAGCGCCCGCTCACAGGAATGTGGGCGGGCGTTTTGCATTGCCGGCGGCTTGAGGCCGACGCTCTTTCATGTCCCTCGGGTTTGAGGCCGACGCTCTTTCATGTCCCTCGGGTTTGCGGCCGACGCTCTTTCAGGTCCCTAGGGTTTGCAGCCAACGCTCTCTCACTCCCGCTCGGGTCGATTTCCCCGATCCCGATGATCTGCCGCTCTGACGACTCAGCGGACGAGTAGGGTCACCGCCACGATCACTACGGCGGCCACAAGCAGCAGTATGAGTAAAACCATGACGTGCCAAGCCTCTAGCTTCATATTCTCCCAGCGTTGCATGTCCTTCCCTCGACCCTAGGGATGTGAGAGAGGGTTGGCCGGAAGCCCGAGGGGTGTGAGAGAGGGTTGGCCGGAAGCCCGAGGGGTGTGAGAGAGGGTTGGCCGGAAGCCCGAGGGATGTGAGAGAGGGTTGGCCGGAAGTCCGAGGGTTGTGAGAGAGGGTTGGCCGGAAGCCCGAGGGTTGTGAGAGAGGGTTGGCCGGCGGGTGGCAAACTAATGCCTATGCGGAACCTCATTTGGGTGGCGTTCACGGAGCCCGTATCTCCGGGGCTGGTTTTTCCGCGCAGCGACTGGCCGCTGCACATCACGCTGTTAAGGTTCGACGTCGGGACTGACGTGAGTGCCGACGTCGCCGGTGTGTTGGCGGACTTGGCCGAAGCACCCGTCAAGGGAGCGCTGGGTGCGCAGCTGCGGGTGGGCGGAGAGGCGGGTTTCGGGCATATGGGGTCCATCCCGGTCAGTCTCATCGAGCACAACCCGCTGCTTCAGGGGCTGCACGAAGAGATTGTCGAGGCAGCAAAAGCAGCAGGCGGGCGCATCGCCACCCCCAACTACATCCTGGACCACTACAGGCCGCACATCTCGCACCACGACGGCAAGCGCCCCAAGTCCGGAGACGTCGTCGTGCTTGACCACGTAGCGCTGGTGGACATGGCGCCCGAAGGTGACCACACCATCCGCCGAGTCCTCAGGCTCTGGACGCAGGACGCGGAAGGCGATTGAAGACGCGGAAACGGGCTGAGGACACTCGAATCCAGGTGTCCTCAGCCCGTTTCGGTGGCGCCAGCAGATATGCGCGTCGCCGGCGTCGCAAGCTGGGCGGAACTAGGCGATAACCCCGTCCACCAGCGCCTTGGCCTCTTCCTGCACCTGCTTCAAGTGGTCCGCGCCCTTGAAGGACTCGGCGTAGATCTTGTAAACGTCCTCGGTACCGGAGGGGCGGGCCGCGAACCAGGCGTTCTCGGTGACCACTTTCAGGCCGCCGATCGATGCGCCGTTGCCGGGTGCCTCGGTGAGCTTGGCCGTAATGTCCTCGCCTGCAAGGGACGTGGCGGTGACATCAGCGGCGGAGAGCTTGCCCAGCTTGGACTTCTGCTCGCGCGTGGCGGCGGCGTCGATGCGGGCGTAAACGGGTGCTCCGAACTGGTCCGTCAGTCCCTTGTACAGCTGTGAAGGAGAGGACCCCGTGACGGCGGTGATCTCCGAGGCCAGGAGGGCCAGCAGGATGCCGTCCTTGTCCGTGGTCCAGACGCTGCCGTCGAGCTTGTTGAAGGAAGCGCCGGCGGATTCCTCGCCACCGAAGGCGCCTTCGCCGGACAGCAGGCCCGGAACAAACCACTTGAAGCCCACGGGAACCTCAACCAGCTTGCGGCCCAGTCCACCGGCAACGCGGTCGATGATCGAGGAGGAAACCAGCGTCTTGCCCACCACGGATTCCGGGTTCCAGCCGCTGCGGTTCCGGTACAGGTAGTCGATGGCGACAGCCAGATAGTGGTTCGGGTTCATCAAGCCACCGTTCGGTGTCACGATTCCGTGGCGGTCGGCGTCGGCGTCGTTACCTGTGGCGACGTCATAAGCGGCGGTGCCATCAGCACCAACGGCCATCCGCTTGATCAGGGACGCCATGGCCGACGGCGACGAGCAATCCATGCGGATCTTCTCGTCCCAGTCGAGGGTCATGAACGCCCACTGTGGATCGACTGTGGGGTTCACAACGGTGAGGTTGAGCTGATGGCGCTCACCGATCTCGCCCCAATAATCCACGGAGGCGCCGCCCATGGGGTCGGCTCCGATGCGGACACCGGCGTTGCGGATGGCGTCGAGGTTCAGCACCGAGGGGAGATCGTCCACGTAGCTGCTGAGGAAGTCGAACTTGCCGGTGGTGTCAGCACTCAGGGCATCGATCAACGGGATGCGCTTGACCCCACGGAGACCATTTTCCAGAAGCTGGTTGGCGCGGTCGGCGATCCATCCGGTGGCATCCGTGTCAGCAGGGCCGCCGTGGGGAGGGTTGTATTTGAAGCCGCCGTCGCCGGGAGGGTTGTGGCTGGGAGTGACCACGATGCCGTCGGCCTGGGGGGTGCCTGGCGCCGCTTCGCGGTTGTACTTAAGGATCGCGTGGCTCAAAGCCGGGGTGGGAGTGTAGCCGTGGCGGGCGTCCACCAGGACGGTCACGCCGTTGGCGGCGAGCACCTCCAAGGCGGAGTTCTGCGCCGGCTCGCTGAGGGCGTGGGTGTCACGACCAATGAACAGCGGGCCGGTGATGCCCTGGCGTCCACGGTATTCAACGATTGCCTGCGTGATCGCGAGGATGTGCGGCTCGTTGAAGGATGCCTTCAAGCTGGATCCGCGGTGTCCCGACGTTCCAAACGCCACACGCTGCGCGGGATCACCCAAGTCCGGAGCTACGTCGAAATACGCGTCCAGCAGGGCTGTGATGTCAACAAGGTCCTGGGGAAGGGCAACTGTGCCCGCTCGGCTAGCCATGGGGTCCAGCATGCCAGACCCTCGCGGCTGCTGACAGGAAATGACCGTGTTGAGCGCCCTGTGACGCCGAAAGGCACCCAACTTGCCGCGACCGAAGCCCAGCAACGCGAAGATTAAGCGTTCGTTCAGCGGCGGGTGGTATGGCAGAAAAATGCTCCGGCCCGGTTGGTGAAACCGGGCCGGAGCGGTCCAAAACCAGTGCTAGACGGCCGTGTAACCGCCATCGACCAGCACGTAGGAGCCGGTCATGAAGCTGGCCTTGTCGGAGAGGAGGAACGTGGTGACGTTCGCGATCTCATCGGCCTTACCCAAACGACCCAGCGGGTGCTTGGCCTCAAGCCCGTTGATGACTTCCTTCGGGGCCGCGGCCAGCAAGGGAGTGTCGATGTAGCCAGGGCCGATTGCGTTGACGCGGAGACCCTGCGCGCCGTATTCGGCAGCAGCGTTCTTGGTCAAGCCCACCACGGCGTGCTTGGCAGCGGTGTAGGCGGCGTTGCCGGGGGCAGCGACGGCGCCATGGATCGAGGCCATGTTCACAATGGCGCCTTCGGAAGCGCCAGCGGCCAGGATGGCCGGGATCTGGTAACGCATGCCGTACAGGACGCCGCTCAGGTTGATGGCGATGACCCGGTCCCAATCCTCGATATCGACGTCGCCCACCGGAGCGCTTGCCCCGCCGATGCCCGCGTTGTTCACGGCGTAGTTGAGGGCGCCGTACGTCTCCACGGCAAAGTCGACCGCCTTCTTGCTGTCCTCGGCCACGGCAGTGTTGGCCTGGAACGGAACTGCAGTGCCGCCGTCGGCCGTGATCTGGTTGGCCACGCGGGTGGCGGCGTCGAGGTTGACGTCAGTAACTACTACCTTGACGCCGTTCTTGGCGAGGTCCTTGCTGATCGCTTCCCCAAGCCCTGAGCCGCCGCCGGTGACGAGCGCGGTCTTGCCTTCGAAGTTAGCCATGATTCCTCCTTCGCGGGACGGATCCCGCCGATTTACTTGGTGAGCGCTGCTTAAGTCGCTACTCCTATAAACCGAGTCCGACTCGAGAATATTCCATGCTTATGCATGAATCTTTGCGGATGGGTTGTTATGCCCATGCCATCAATGCGCGCTACCTTATGCGGCGCCCCGGACGGCGGTAGTGTTGGGAGCAAAGACCACTTTCAGGGGGATTCCTATGTCAGATCAACCATCCAAGGCCAACGAGGACAAGCCGGCGGGCTACGAACCGCCGCAGTACGTCCCGCCGGCACAGTTCAGCGCACCCGAGTCGAGCGCGCCGGGCCAAGGCGCACCGCACCAGGGCGCACCGGACCAGGGCGCATCAAGCGAGAGCGCCAACGCCACGCAGCCCCTCCCGCCCTATGAGCAGAGCGCGCACGGGGACTCCTACGCGCAGGACGCGTACACGCATAACGCCCAGGGCCAGAATGACTTCTACGCCCAGCCGCAGCCGCCCGCCAGCACGGGTTCCTACACGCCGGGCGACTACAGCCAGCAGCCGCCGTCGCCGTACGGCCAGCCGCCCAGCCCGTACCAGCAGCAGCAGACGTTCGGTCAGCAGCCCTATGGCCAGCAGCCTTACGGCCAGCCGCAGTCGCCGTACGGCCAGCCTGCGTACTACGCCATGCAGGCCGAGCCCAAGGGTTTGAGCATTGCCAGCATGTGCTGCGGTATTGCCATCTTTGTTGGGTTCGGATTCTTCATCCTGCCGCAGATCGCCGCCGTGATCCTGGGCCACCTCGGCCTCAAGCGCGAGCCTGCCGGCAAGGGCATGGCCATCGCCGGCCTGGTGATGGGATACATCGGCATTGCGCTGACGGTGATCTTCGGCATCATCTTCTTCGCTGCGATCGGCGCTTCCACCAGCAGCTACAACTACTAAATAAACGCGTACGACGGCGGCCCTTGCGTCAGGTGGGAAACCCACCGAACGCAAGGGCCGCCGTCGTCGTCGTTTAACGTCAGTCCGTTACGGCTGTTACCGAACGCCACCCATCAGCTTCTTGATTGCCGGCGACGCTGCAGCCAGGCCAACAGCCAGGACCACTGCCACGCTGCCGATGCCCAGGAAGTACGGGAGCTCGTCATCGGGGTTGTAGAGGCCGGCGAGGATTCCGGCCAGCGTGGTGCCGAGCGAGACGGACAGGAAGAACAGCGCCACCATCTGGGTGTGGAAGGCCTGCGGGGCGAGCTTGGTGCTCACGGACAGGCCGATGGGGGAGAGGAACAGTTCCGCCAGGGTGAACATGAACAGGATTCCCACCAAGGCCAACAGCGGGGTCTTGCCTTCGCCGGCCAGCGGGATGAACGCAAGGAACGCCAGGCCCATGATGAACAGGCCGGCGGAGAACTTCAGCGGCGAACTCGGCTGCTTGGAGCCCAGCTTGGTCCACAGGGCAGCCATGACGCCGGCGAAGATGATGATGAACACCGGGTTGATGGACTGGACCCATGCGGCAGGCATTTCCCAGCCGAACAGGTTGCGGTCCAGCTTTTCCTGGGAGTACACGGCGATGAACGTGAACTGCTGCTGGAACAGTGCCCAGAACCCGGCTGAAGCGATGAACAAGGGGATGAAAGCGACCACGCGCTTGCGCTCCACGCCAGTGACCAGCGGGCTGCGGAAGATCAGGAACAGGTAGACCACTGCGGCGCCGATGGCAGCGTAGGCCATGCTCCGGGCCAGGTTGTTGGCGTTGACGATGCCTGTACCGAGCAACACGCCAATGACGATCAGGATGGCCAGGAAGATCAGGCCGTACTTTGTGCGGTCCTTCGCCGGGAGGGGGTTGGGGACGCGGTGTGCTTCCTCGGGGAGCCTCTTGCGGCCCAGCGAGTAGATGACCAGGCCGATCGCCATGCCCACGGCCGCGGCGCCGAAGCCGATGTGGAAACCGTAGCTCGTCTGGAGCCAGCCGGTGACCAACGGGCCGATGAGCCCACCGATGTTGATGCCCATGTAGAAGATGGAGAAGCCGGCGTCGCGGCGCTCATCCTTCTCGCCGTAAAGGCTGCCGACCAGCGCCGTGGCGTTGGCTTTCAGGCCACCGGAGCCGATGCCCACCAGCACCAGGCCCGCGATCAAGCCCGGAATGCCGGGAAGCAGGGCCAGCGCGATGTGGCCGGCCATGATCATGATGGCTGAGCCGAAAAGGACTTTTTCTGAGCCGAAGAGACGGTCGGCGAGCCAGGCACCGAGAATCGTCGACAGGTAAACGCCGCCACCGTACGCGCCCACCAAACCAGCGGCGAGGCTCTGGTCAATGGAGAGACCGCCCTGCTCGGCGGTGAAGTACATGTAGTAGAGCAGGATTCCCTGCATGCCGTAGAAGGAGAATCGCTCCCACATTTCCACGGAGAAGAGGCTGGCCAACATCTTTGGGTGGCCGAAGAATGACGTATCGCCCGCTGGCTTTGCGGACTCAGCCGTGGTTTGAGGTGTGCTCATTTTCTTAATGCTGGCACTGACTGCGGGCATTGTCACATCGATGAATGCCCGGGGCAACCACTTTCCATATGTTAGACGCGCGACCCAGGCACGCCCAGGGGGCCTCAGCGGCTCTCGAGGACCGCCGCGAGCTGGAGGAGCACCAGTTCAGATCCCGGCTGGCCAACCAGCTGAATCCCCATTGGCAGTCCGCCCTGCGTCGTATGCACCGGAATGCTGATCGCCGGAAGCCCGCACACGTTCACCATGGACGACCACGGGGCGTACTCGCACTGCCGTTTGTAGTCCTCGTCGGCGTCACCGGCCCACTCGCCCGGCCAGAGTTCACCACTGTGCCCGCCTCCGGTAAACCAACCGATCGGCCGCGGTGTCTGGGCCAGCGTCGGCATGAGCATCAGGTCCCAGCCCGAGTACTGCGTGACGGTGTCGTGCTCGAACTGCCGCAGGAAACCCAGGGCCTCGTTGACCTTAAACGCGCTCCGCTGTTGTGCCCGACGCCGGAACGTCCTGGTCAACGGGGTCAGCAACGCCTCGCGCTGGGGTGCTATCCGAGCACTCCCGACGCCGGCGGTCCAGGCTGTGGTGAATGCCTCGGGATAGCGGTTGTCGTAGCGGATTTCGGCTTCGGTAACGCTGTGGCCCGCCTTTTCCAGCAGCCGGATCCCCAGCGATAGGGCGTCCATCGCTTCCTGCCCGATCTGGAACGGGTAGATGCCGGCCCACGGGCTATCCAGGGTCACGCCGATTCTCATGGGTTCCGGTGCCCGCCCCACGTTGGCGAGGTATCCGCCGTCGGGCGCTTGGTCGCGAGGGACCAGCGCGTCCATCAGGAGCGCTGCATCTGCTGCCGTTCTTGCCAGCGGCCCGGCAACCACCAACTTGGCGGCGTCGCCCGCGCTCGCACCCGATGGCACCACGCCCCGCCCCGGTTTCAACCCGACCAGGCCGCACGCGCCGGCCGGGATCCGGATGGACCCGCCGCCGTCGGTCCCCGGAGCGAACGGCACCAGGCCGGCGGCCACAGCGGCAGCGCTGCCACCCGACGACCCACCAGAGCTTCGACCCAGTGAATGCGGATTGCGCGACGGCGGTGCAACGCGGTTTTCGCTGTAGGCCGTCAGTCCGAACTCCGGAACCTGGGTCTTGCCCAGTGAGATGGCGCCGAGGCCCTTCAGCGTCGCGGCGAGGGCGCCATCCTCGGGCGCGGGCTTGTGCTCAAGGGCCGCGCTGCCGTGTGTGGTGGGAACGCCGGCAACATCGGTGAGGTCCTTGAAGGCCGTGGGCATGCCGTGGAGGACGGGAAGTTCATTCAGGCGTCCCTCCCGGTTCAGCCTGGCGTGCAGCCCATCCGCGGCGGCCGCGTCCTGCAGGGCCTGTTCCGCGGTGACCGTGACGAAGGCGCCCAGCTGCTTGTTTCCGGCTTCGATCATGGACAAGAAGTGGGTGGTGGCTTCACTGGCTGAGACTTCGCCCGAAGCCAGGGCATCACGGAGCTCAACAGCCGTCATTCGCGATATGTCATGCACGTAAGGATCAGCCAAGGAAACGCGACTCCAACCGTTCCTCCACAGCAACAGCATCTACGCTCTCGCCCGCTCCGGCGGTCACCCGGAAGGCGGCCTTGTTCTTCACTTCGGACACCACCTCTACAAGTTCCGTCCCCCGGTAAACCAGCCCGACGCCGTCGTCCGTGCAGTGCGTCTCACCCAGAGTGCCGTTGGCCACCAACTGGTGAATGGCAGGCGCGCGGCGAAGTTCTGAGTCATAGTGGACCCCGTTGCCGTAAGGGAGGAAGCCCAGGGCGTTGGTAACGGGCTTGAGCTCAGGCCCAAAGGAATCAGTCACGCCGCCTTGGTACCAACAGATGGAGCCAGCGGAAACCCCGGCCAGGACAACGCCGCTTTCCCAAGCCTGCCGCAGGATCCCGTCCAGGCCATGCGCGCGCCAGACGGCCAGCAGATTCACCACCGAACCGCCATTAACCCACACCACGTCCTGCTCCAGGAGATGGGCCTCCGGGTCCTCGATGTTTGGCATGGTGAAAAGGTTGAGGTGGCTGAAATCGAAGCCTGCGATGCGGGCGGCCTGGTCCATTTCCGCGGCCCACCAACGCTGGTCACCGGAGGCCGTGCCGATGTGTGTGACGCGGGGAGCCCGGCCGGTGACGCCGGACAGTTCCACGGCGTAATGCATCAGGTGGTTGAACTCGATCCTGGTCCGATCGCCGGGCCTGTAGCCGCCGGATGTCGCCAGAATCGTGGGGTGCCCAGCAGCCATGGGGTACTCCTAACGCGCGAGTGTTGGGGGAGTGCTTGGGTCCCAGTCTTAGCGTCCCGGGCTTCGGGCGCAAGCGTGGTCCGGCTGCGAAGTTACGGTGCCACGCAGTGGGGACTAGGCTGGATCCTGGACTTAATCGATGGGAAGGGACCGCCATGAGCGACTTCGATACCGTGCCTGTGGGCGACATTCCGGCCGACGCCAGCATTCTGGACGTCCGCGAAGACTACGAGTGGGTGGCAGGCCATGCCGAAGGAGCGCGCCACATTCCCATGGACCAGCTTCCGGCACGCCTGGATGAGCTGGATCCAGACGACGACCTCTTTGTCATCTGCCGCACCGGCGGTCGCTCTTTCCGCGCCGTGCAGTGGCTCGTAGGACAGGGCTACTCTGCCGTGAACGTAGCAGGGGGCATGGATATGTGGTTCGAGACCGGCAAGCCGATGGTCTCGGACAATGGACTGAAGCCGGTTGTTCTCTAGCCTGTTTATATAACCAGCAAGGAATATCTCTTGACGCCACCAGTGACCTACACGTTCCTCGGTCCCGAGGGTACCTTCACCGAGGCCGCCCTCCTGCAAGTACCGGGTGCTGCTGACGCCACGCGGATTCCCTGCACCAACGTCAACACGGCCCTGGATCGGGTCCGTGCCGGCGAGGCTGATGCGGCCATGGTTCCCATCGAGAACTCGGTGGAGGGCGGGGTCACTGCCACCTTGGACGCGATCGCCACTGGCCAAGAGCTCCGGATCATCCGTGAGGCCCTTGTTCCCATCACCTTCGTGCTCGTGGCGAGGCCCGACGTCGAACTTTCCGACATCAAGAGGATCTCGACGCACGGGCACGCCTGGGCGCAGTGCCGCTTGTGGGTGGATGAGCACCTTCCGAACGCCGATTACGTTCCGGGGTCGTCCACGGCGGCCTCCGCGATGGGCCTGCTGGAGGACGATGCGCCGTATGAAGCCGCCATTTGTGCGCCGCTGGTCGCTGCGGAACAACCCGGCCTGAATGTTCTGGCGGAGGACATTGGCGACAACCCCGAGGCCGTCACGCGGTTCATTCTGGTGAGCAAACCCGGCCTTCTTCCGGGCCGCACCGGAGCTGACAAGACCACCGTTGTTGTCCCGCTGCCTGAGGACCATCCCGGCGCGCTCATGGAGATCCTGGACCAGTTCGCGTCCCGCGGAGTGAACCTCAGCCGCATCGAATCCCGGCCCACCGGACAGTACCTGGGCCACTACTTCTTCAGCATCGACGCCGACGGTCACGCTACGGATTCACGGGTAGCGGACGCCCTGGCCGGCCTCCACCGCATCAGCCCGGCCACGCGGTTCCTGGGCTCCTATGCCCGCGCCGACAAACAGCCGGCCGTGGTGGCCCCGCATACTTCCGACGCCGCCTTTGCCTCGGCGCACGCGTGGGTTGACTCGATCCTCAAGGGCTCCTAGGCGCTTTCCACAGCGTGGAAAGCGTGCTCTTTCGCAGTCATGCTTCTATGCGTATGCTTGCCTGATCCATCAACGATGGCTGAATGCCAAACGAAGGGAGCGGTCATGACTGTCCACAGCGATGACAAAGACGGCCAGGGCATGATCGTCAATCCCAAGCCCTCAAGTGAAAACAAAGATGACTGGGACGGCGACGACGCTGACCGTGCGGATCGCCTGCGCTTCGAAGAGGAGCAGGCCATGATCAAGGAGCAGTCCGAGGCCCGGGCCGCAGCCAAGGCAGCGGCTGAAGAAGCCGGGAAGAACGCGGCACAACCCGAAAAGGGCGCTGTTTAGCCGGTTTTGGCTTTAGGCACGCGCACCAGCAGGGACCCTGGCGCCACCTGGACGGTCACCGTTGTAGCCTCGCCCGAGGGGTCGCCGTCCAGCTGTGTTGCCATGGGTTCCTGGCTGCGGATGACCACCTTGCCGGAGCGGTAGAAGCTCATCATCGGCAGGTTCGCGTTGTGCTTGAAGAGGACCTTGGTGTACATGGCGAGCCAGCCGAAAGCGCTGCGGGGACTCATGACCACAATGTCCAGCATGCCGTCGTCGACCATGGCCTGGGGGATGAAGTCGATGCCGCCGGGGATCAAACCACAGTTGGCAAACAGTACGCTGCGGATCTTCCGGGCCTGCTCGGGCTGGTCATCCATGGTGATGGTGACGCGTTTGCGGCGGCCGGGAAGGTGGCGGACGCCGGCTTCGGTATAGGCCAGCCAACCGACGCTCTTCTTGAGCTTGTCCCTGGTATCGCCAACAACCTCGGCATCAAGGCCCATGCCGGCGATGACCAGGAACGTGTGCTCGGCGGACTCGCCGGTGATGTCGTTGTCCACGCCCATGGTGGCGGTATCGATGTAGCGCTGGTGGCCGAACAGCGCCACCTGGATGCAGTCCTCGAGGTCGGTGACGTCCAAATCCACGTTGCGCGCCAGCAGGTTTCCGGTGCCCAGTGGGATGAGGCCCATGGCAACGTTCTTGTGCGCCAGGGACTCAGCCACCACGCGCACTGTACCGTCGCCGCCGCACGCCAGGACGACGTCGGCCCCGTACGCAAGAGCCTCCCGGGACTGGCTGTAACCGGGATCTTCCAGGGTGGTTTCGTAGAATTTGGGGGCGTCCCATCCCGCGAGGTCGCAGGCGTCCAAGATGGCCTGCCGGGCAACATCCGCGTTGTTCTTCACGGGGTTCAGGATGACTGCCACCCGCTGGTCCCCGGCTCCGGGCTTGTGCGTATCCTCCCGAACAGCGCTTCTGATGTGCCGGGCTTTCAATCGGCGCACACCCCACCAACTGGAGACGGCAAAGGCCACGCCCCCAGCGAGAATCACGTACAGGATCCAGTCGCTCATGGTGATCCAACACTATCCCCTGGGCAGGTCCCTCCATGCCGAGTCTCCGCGACGGGTGTCCTTTGCCCGCTGCGGGCCGGAAATCCGCGGCGCATTCGATACTCTTGTCTGGTGATCGACGTAAAAGACCTCAGCGAAAATCCGGACAAGTTCCGTGCCAGCCAGCGCGCCCGTGGCGCCGACGAGTCCGTTGTGGACGCGATCATCTCCGCTGACTCCGACCGCCGTGCCGCGCTGATCCGCCACGAGACGCTCCGCGCAGAGCAAAACGCTTTCGGCAAGAAGGTTGCGCAGGCCAAGGGCGAGGAAAAGCAGGCGCTGCTTGCTGAGGTCAAGGAACTGGCCAACTCGGTCAAAGCAGCTGCCGCTGAAGCCTCAGCCGCCCAGGCAAAGCAGGAAGAACTGCTCCGGGTCATCCCCAACCTCGTGGTGGACGGTGTCCCCGAGGGTGGCGAGGACGACTACGTCGTGGTCAAGACCGTCGGTACTCCGCGCGAATTCACGGACTTCGAGCCGAAGGATCACCTGGAAATTGGTGAACTGATTGGCGCGATCGACATGGAACGCGGCGCCAAGGTTTCCGGCTCGCGTTTCTACTTCCTTCGCGGTGTTGGCGCCCGGCTGGAAATGGCCCTCCTGCAGATGGCCATGGAGCAGGCCATCGACGCCGGTTTCGTCCCCATGATCACCCCTACTTTGGTGCGCCCGGAGACCATGCAGGGCACCGGTTTTGATGTCAAGCACGACGCCGAGATCTACCGTCTCGCTGAAGACGACCTTTACCTTGTTGGAACCTCGGAGGTGGCCCTCGCCGGCTACCACGCAGACGAGATCCTGGACCTCTCCGCAGGCCCCATCCGCTACGCGGGCCAGAGTTCCTGCTACCGCCGTGAGGCAGGTTCCCACGGCAAGGACACCCGCGGCATTATTCGCGTGCACCAGTTCAACAAGGTGGAGATGTTCATCTACACCACGGTTGAGGAAGCAGCTGCCGAGCACGAGCGCCTGCTCGCGTGGGAAGAGGAAATGCTGGCAAAGTGCGAGCTTCCCTACCGCGTGATCGACACTGCCGCCGGCGACCTCGGCATGTCCGCGGCCCGCAAGTTCGACTGTGAAGCGTGGGTTCCCACCCAGAACGCCTACCGCGAGCTCACCTCGACGTCCAACTGCACCACGTTCCAGGCGCGCCGCCTCAACATCCGTGAACGCGTGATCAATGACGAAGGTGTTGCCAAGGGAACCCGGGCCGTTGCCACGCTGAACGGCACGCTGGCCACCACGCGCTGGATCGTTGCCATCCTTGAGCACCACCAGAACCCGGACGGCTCCGTCAACGTTCCCAAGGCACTGCAGAAGTACCTTGGCGGGCTTGAGGTTCTGCCGGTTATCTAGCGGGGCTTGCGGGCAAGCACGATCAGTTCGCCTTGCCCGCTGCCCACGTCCTCGCCGGCCCAGCCGCCGCAGACGTGGTCCACCGTGAAGCCTGCTGAGGCTAGATCGTGGCGGAGCTGATCTTCCGTGCGGAAGGCCAGCACGGATGTCTCGGGTTTGTCGATGCTCCCGTTCACGACCCGGTGTTCAGTCAGTGCAACAAGCCCGCCCGGCCGAGGATCACAGTCCATCCACGTTTCCAAGGCAGTGCCGTCGGGGAGGGCGCAGCGCCGCCGCGTCTTCGCCGGAGTCCAGTATTCCCACGCTCTGGCTGCAGGGTCTCGGGAATCGAAAGCCAATCGACCTCCCGGGACGAGCGCACGGTTGATGTCGGCAAGCGTTCGGGACCAGTCGCCGTCGTCGTAGATCGCTTGAGCCACGTGCGCCGTCATGATCGCTACGTCAAAGGCAGCGTCGCGGGGTATCGCCGCCGATGTCCCGTCCAACCAGGTGACGCCTTCAGCCCCGGGTTTCTGTCGCGCAGCCGCAAGGGAACCAGGGTTGGGGTCGATGCCAACAACGGCATGGCCAGCCGCGGCAACCGCCAAGGTGATCCGACCGGTACCGCAGCCCAGATCCAGCACCTGGCTGTCCGGCCGCTCATTCACGAAAGCCAGGAAAAAGTCGTCATCCGCGGCCCACTGATTCTCCGCGTCGTAGAGGGCTGACAGTTGGGCTGAGGTCATTCGGGAAGACATCCGCCCACCCTAACGGTCTCGTCGCCGGATCCCCGGGAAATCGGGCACAAAAAAGGAAGGGAAATGATCCCTTCCATACTCAATTTATAACCCACCCGGGGGCTTGCGGCAAGGCCCCCTGCATGCCGAACAATGGATCCACGAACCCCATCGCCCAGAGAAAAGGGACTCGTGCCATGCCCGAAACCAGCCCCCTGAAAACCAGGGCATTCGCCCTGCCGGAGCACCTTGCCCGCAAGGCCGTGCCCATGTTGATCGGCAGCGATGAGCAGCAGTTTGAAGCCATCGCAACCAGCCTTTCAGAATCCCTCACGGAGTTGTCCAACCGTCTCGATGCCGTGCGAAAGCAGCCCGGCGGCCGGGGCCAGGCGGCCCTGGACCGGGACCAGGAAATTCATCGGATCACCGCGCGGCTGCGGGCTCTCAACCGCTTCGGACTGGACCTTTGCTTGGGCCGTATGGTCACCGCTGACAATCCGGAGCCCACCTACATAGGGCGGCTGGGACTCAATGACACAGAAGGCCGCAGGCTCCTGATCGATTGGCGCTCGCCGGCGGCGGAGCCCTTCTTCGGAGCGACCCACGCCAACCCGATGGGTTTGGTGAGTCGCCGCCGCTACCGCTGGACCAGAGGGCGGATCAGTGACTACTGGGACGAAGTGTTCACGGCGGATGGCTTGGAAAGTAACGCTGCACTGGATGACCAATCCGCCTTCATCGCCAGTTTGGGCAGCAGCCGCACGGCTCGAATGCGGGACGTGCTGGGGACCATCCAGGCGGACCAGGACCAGATCATCCGGGCAGGCTCGCGGGGTGCCCTGGTGGTCGACGGCGGTCCTGGTACCGGTAAGACCGTGGTCGCCCTGCACCGCACGGCATATCTGCTCTATTCGGACCCTCGGCTGAGCCAGCGAGGTAACCATCGAAGGAGCGATGTCCTGTTCGTCGGCCCCCACCAGCCCTACCTCGCTTACGTTGCGGATGTTCTTCCCAGCCTGGGCGAAGAGGGAGTCCAGACCTGCACGCTGCGGGACCTGGTCCCGGAAGGTGCCACGGCCGTCGTCGAAAGTGATCCCGACGCCGCCCGGCTCAAGTCGTCCGTTGAGATGGTGAAGGCGATTGAGGCTGCCGTGAGGTTTTACGAGGCGCCGCCGTCCAGGGGCATGGAGGTTGAGACGCCGTACGCCGACATCTGGCTCAGCACCGAAGACTGGGCCGAGGCCTTCGATGCCGCAGAGCCCGGCACCCCGCACAACGAGGCACGCGACGACGTGTGGGAGGCGCTGCTGGAAATCCTCATGGACAAGGTGGCCGAGCGCGATGTTCCCACGGGCTTGCTCCGGAGGATGTTGGCCCACAACGCGGGGCTGCAGGAGGAATTCAACAAGGCCTGGCCGTTGCTCTCCTACGGGGCGCTGGTGGCCGACCTCTGGCGTGTGCCTGCCTATCTGCAGCTGTGCGCACCATGGTTGCAGCCTGATGAAAGGGCGGTACTGCGGCGTCAAGACCCGGAGGAATGGACGACGGCGGATCTGCCGCTTTTGGATGCAGCCCGCCAACGCTTGGGCGACCCTGAAGCTTCCCGACGCAGGCGGAAGCAGGAAGCGGCGCTGGCCGCGGAACGGGAGCTCATGGATCGGGTGGTAGATGACCTGATTGCAGCTGACGACTCAGAAAACCTGGAGATGTACATGTTGCGGGGCGATGACATGCGGGACAAACTGGTGGGCCGTGATGCGGTGCCCGCAGCTGATCCCGATGTCCTGGCAGGACCGTTCGCGCACATTGTGGTGGACGAGGCCCAGGAGTTGACCGACGCTGAGTGGCGGATGCTGCTTCTTCGCTGCCCGTCGCGGAGCTTTACGGTGGTGGGGGACCGCGCCCAAGCCAGGCACGGGTTCACTGAGACCTGGGAGGAACGCCTGGAGCGGGTGGGCCTGGGTGTCATTTCCGTGGCCAGCCTCAGCATCAACTACCGCACGCCGGAAGAAGTCATGGCGGAAGCAGCGCCGGTCATCAGGGCGGCCCTCCCGGACGCCAACGTCCCCACATCGGTCCGCAAAAGTGGCATCCCCGTGGTCCATGGGAAAGCTCAGGAGCTCAACTCCATCCTGGAAGTCTGGCTCGCCAAGAACCCGGAGGGCACGGCCTGCGTCGTCAGCCAGCCGGACGCCGTGGCAACGAAGCCCACACTGGACCGCGTCAGCTGGCTCACGCCTGAATCATGCAAGGGTCTCGAGTTCGACCTGGTGGTTGTCATCGACCCGGCCGAGTTCGGCGCAGGCATGGAAGGTGCAGTGGACCGCTATGTCGCCATGACCCGGGCCACCCAGCAACTCGTGATCCTGGGGAGGAATGTGGAACCATCCGAATGATTCACCGTCCGTTAATCCACAGCTGTGGCGCCGGTCCTAGTTCAGTGTCGGAAGTGTCTGCTCTACTGTAAGCATGACTATTTTGACTGATACTCCAGTTGCTGGCATCGATGACCAGCCAAATAACAACAACAACCTCATGGTCGCCTTGGACGTTGACGGCACCTTGGTTGACCACGACGGCCACATGTCACCAGCCGTTCGCTCTGCTGCGCAGGCAGTGGTTGCCAGCGGCCACGACGTCATGATCGCCACGGGCCGCTCACTCAACGCGACGCTGCCCATTATTGAACAGATCGGCCTCGAGCGAGGTTACGCAGTGTGCTGCAATGGCGGCGTGACACTTCGACTGGATCCCTCGCTGGACAAGGGCTACGAGATCATCCACAAGGCAACCTTCGATCCCGCTCCGGCTCTGAAGGCCCTGCGCGAACGGCTGCCCAACGCCAAGTACGCGCTGGAAGACGAGGACGGCAACTTCCTCTCCACCGAGCGCTTCCAGGATGCCAGCTTCGGTGTGGAGTCCATCGGCGTGGACTTTCAGACCATGCTGGATGCCACCGCGGTCCGCGTGGTGGTCTTCAGCAGCGAGAACACCTCGGATGAGTTCAACGAGGCCATCAAGCACATCGGACTTTCCGGCGTGACCTACTCGGTGGGTTGGACCGCCTGGCTGGACATCGCCGCGGAAGGTGTCACCAAGGCAAGCGCCCTTGAAGCCCTGCGCCGGAAGCTCGGCACGGACCGGGCCAACACGGTGGCCGTCGGTGATGGCCGCAACGACATCGAGATGCTCACCTGGGCAGGCCGGGGCATTGCCATGGGCCAGGCCCCCGACGAGGTACTCGCCGTTGCGGACGAGGTCACCGCGTCAGTGCTCGACGACGGCGCAGCCTTGGTTCTGCGCGGCCTGCTGTAACTGCGCATTAGCGGGCGGCGGGGTACCTAGACTGGGGCTGTGTTCTATGAAGAGTGCCCCGCGCCGCCCGGACTGCAGCCGTTCGTTACCCAGCTGTGGTTTGTCCGTGCTCAGCCTCAGGCCCGTTACGAGAAGATTCTCCCCGGCCCTTCGGCACACCTGATTCTGAATCTGTCTGACCCGTACAGGCTGATCACCCCGCCTGAGGGTGGAACAGCCCCCACCCTGTCGGAAGCCGGCGCAACTGAAGTTTCCACGGGCTTTTACGCAGGCCTGCAACGCAGTTATGTCATCAGTGAAAACCCGGACCAGCTGTTCAACATTGGTGCCCGTCTGGCTCCCTATGGACTGGCAGCGTTTACCAACCGGCCGCCGTCGGAATTTCAGAACCGGGTGGTGGATGCTGAAAGCATCTTTCCTGGTTTTTCCTTGCTCCGCTCTCAACTGACCACCGCAGGTCCTGAAGAGGCCTTCGCGGCACTGGCAAGTTTTCTGGAAGCGCAGCTCAGGCCGGGGTACGCGGCCGATCCCCGGACACTGCACGCCGTGGAAACCCTTGCTAAAGAGGACGTCGAAATCAGCGTGGTGGCTGCGGGATTGGGGATCAGCGCGTCCACGCTGGAGCGCATCATGATGCGGGATTGTGGGACCACGGCCAAGGCTTATTCGGACGTGTGCCGGTTCAACAGGCTCGTGAACCAGGCGGCAGCCCTGCCTATGGGCTCCATCCCGGGCCGGGAACTCCTTCACTTGGCCGATTACTACGATCAGCCTCATCTGATCCGGTCTTTCAGGCGCTTCAGTGGTTTTACCCCCACCGAATACCTTCAGGTGGTGCAGAACTACGGGGCGGAATATGCCACGTTTATCCCGCTCGAGGAAGTAGCCGGATAGCCTGCGGGTTTTTTACAAGACCGCGAGCTTGACCGGGCGTACTGTCCATTCAGGAACAGCTCACCCTGGAGAGGACACTGATGGACGTTCAGATCAATTGGCTCGCTGTGTTGTTGGCTGCGTTGGCCACGTTCGTAGTGGGTGGGCTCTGGTATTCGTTGCTGTTCGCCAAACCGTGGCAGAAGGCGGCCGGGGTGGGCGATGAACAGTTGAAGTCCGGGACGGCTCGCGTCTTTGTGGGCTCGTTCCTCCTGGCGGCTGTGATGGCCGTTGTTCTGGCTGCGTTCATCGGCCGGGCCGGGTTCATGTTCGGGACCTTTGCCGGCTTGGCCGCGGGCCTGGGATGGGTGGCAACAGCCTTGGGTGTTAATTACCTGTTCGAGCGCCGCAGCCTCACACTTTTTGCCATCAACGGCAGCTACAACGTGGTCACTTTCACGGTGATGGGCGCAATCATCGGAGCCATGCAGGGGTAGCGCCACGTAGGTACAAGAACTAGTTGAACTACTTGAACTACTTGAACACCGTCTGGACCGGCCCTCCGCCGGCGGACTCAACAATGGCTTGCGCAACCACCCGGAGCTTGACGTTGCGGTTGCTGGAGGCCTTCTTGATGAGTTCCATCGCCTCCTCCTGGGTGCAGCGGTTCTGCGCGATGATGATCCCGGTGGCGATGTCGATCACGGTCCTGGACTCCATGGCCGCCCGCAGGTTGGCGGCGGTTTGGCTGTGCTGGGCAATCAGGATGGCCAGCTGAAGGCCCTTGGCGGCCTGCCCCACGTAGTCGTTGGCGCGCTGCACGGCTGCCTGGTCAAAAGCGTTGGGGCGGTCGGAGTACAGGTTGAGACCCGCCATGGCTGTGTCGTCCGGCAGTGGGAAGGGAACCGCAAGCACGGAACGAAGGCCATGGTCGGTGATGGCCTCGTTATATTCCGGCCAGGTGTCGTCTTTTTCAAAGTCGGGAATATGGACCTGGGTGCCCTCGCGGCAGGCATGCAGGCAGGGCCCGTCGGCAAACGCGTATTGGACCTCATCCAGTTGCCGTGCACGTTCGCTGCTGCTGGCCACTGTGCCGGCTGTGCGGTGACGCATCAGCGTAATTCCGCAGTAAACCTCGTGGTCAGGGCTGCTGAAGATACTTGCTGAGTGCCGGGCCAACTCCTCAAGGAACGCCTCGACGTCAGGCGTGCCCAGCAGCAAATCCTGAATATCGGACAGGACCGTACTCGGCTCTGCGAGTTGTGGTTCTTCCATGTAAATCTCCGATTCGGTGGACGGGGCTACCTTTTGAGCCTAACCCCGTTGAAAGCTAATAGTAAGTGTGCTTCTCTTTTTAAAGAGTCTTGCCGTGGGCTCACCTAACCAGCAGGTAGAGGATTGAAGCCCCATGCGACAGATCCCACGCTTTGACGTCCCCTCACGTCCCCCCGCCAACGCACCGCAAGGGAGCATCCAGCAAAGCTTTCAGGACAGCCTGATCCTGGACCACCTCAATCTGGCCAAGTCCATTGCCTCCAGGTACTCGGCCCACACCCACGACCTCGACGACGTCAGGCAGGTCGCATACATGGGCCTCATCAAGGCTTCGCGGGGTTATGACGAATCAAAAGGCGTTAGTTTTCCTGCCTACGCCGCGCCCACGATCGCCGGCGAGGTCAAACGCTACCTCCGCGATCATTGCTGGGTGGTGCGCCCTCCGCGAACCATTCAGGATGTCCGCCGCCAAGTGCTGGCGCGGACGGAGGAAATGACCCAAACTCTGCAACGAACGCCAACGCCCGAGGAAGTGGCCCAGGACCTGGCCCTGGAGCCGTGCCAGGTGCGCGAAGCACTGATGGCCGGCACCAGCAAACGCCCGGATTCCCTGGATGCTCCAGTATCCGAGGGCCGCGAGGGCCTCCAAGGCTCGCTTTCGGCTTTCGGGTGCCCCACGGACCGCCTCGAGGACGTGCTGGCTCTCCGCAACGCCATCCGCGGACTGAGCGCCGAGGACCGGCACTTGCTCTACCGCCGCTACTACCGCGAGGAAACGCAGTCCACCATCGCCGAGGCCCTGGGGATGTCGCAAATGCAGGTATCGCGCAAGCTGTCCAAGATCCTGGTTTCCCTTCAAACCCAACTGCTGGACGAACAAGCCCATTTGCAGGACGGGACTGCCCCCTAGAATCCGATGATTACAACCCGCGTTACCGCCGGAAGAGGGTCCCTATGTGCCCAGCCTCTCCACGGCGTCCACAACATCGCGGACGCTGACGGCCAAAAGCGCCGGATCAGGATCGGCTGAGAACACATCACCGCGGCGGAGTTCGACGGCGGTCAGCACCTTGTGCGGTCCGGGCGGCGGTCCCCATTCTTCCGCGGGGGCGGGGCCGAACAGCACCACGGACGGGCGCCCATAGGCGGACGCCAAGTGCGCTGCGCCGGTATCGGCGGATACCACCAACCGCGCTTCGGCGATGGTGGCCGCGAACTCGGCAAGGCCTTGCCGCCCGGCCAGCAGGCCGTCGTCGAGGTTTGCTCCTTTGAGTTTCGCCAACGCGGCTGTCTGCTCAGCGCGCCCGCGCTCCGACGCGCCACCAGTGAGCACTACGTCGTGCCCGGCTCCCGCGAGTTCCACCGCCACGTCAGCGAACCGATCCACGGGCCACAGCCGGCTGCCGTAAGCCGCGCCCACGTGGATCACGGTGGCTCCCGGGCGCGACGAAGGGACAGCGGGGAGGTTCAACCGGTAGTCCAGGGGGTCGGCTTCGATGCCGTGCCAGTTGAGCAGTCGGGTCCAGCGCTCGCGTTCAGGCAAGCCCGAGGTCCAGGCCGGCCCATCGATCCCGGGTGCCTCGTGCGCGACCACCCGGTTGGCCCCCAGTTCCTCGATCCGGAGGCGGCTCTCGGCGCCGTTTCCGTGCAGGTTCACGGCAATGTCCACGGCCCCGTGCGGGACGGTCAGGGGGTCGTCGAGGCCCGGGGTAGGCAAGTGATGGATGCCGCCCACCAGTTCCAGGGCCTCGGCGATCCAGGCCGGTGCGGCGTACAGAATGCGGTGTTCGGGAAAGGCCCGCCGCAGGCCTCGAAGCGCCGGAACTGCGACCAAAAGGTCACCGAGCTTCAAGGCGCGCAGGGCAAGCAAAAGAGGTTGATCGTTGCGTTCAGCTGTATTCATGGTGGCCTCCCGCTAGGAGTCTAGCGGCACGAAACTTCTCAGCGCCGCACTGTTTAGCGTCCGGAGAACCGGGGAACGTTGCGGGTATGGGAGGAACCGGAACGTTGAAGGCGGTCCTGTTTGACCGCGATGGAACGCTGGTGGTTGACGTGCCTTACAACGGCGACCCGCAGCTGGTGCGGCCCATGGAAGGCGCCCTTGCGGCGCTGGAAGAAGTGCGCAGGGCAGGGCTTGCCACAGGGGTCCTCAGCAACCAGTCGGGCGTTGCCCGTGGGCTGCTGTCGATGGACCAGGTGGATGCCGTCAACCAGCGGGTGGAACAGTTGTTGGGCCCGTTTGACGTGTGGCAAGTATGTCCGCACGGGCCCGAGGACAGCTGCGAATGCCGTAAACCTGCGCCAGGCATGATCTTGGCTGCCTGCCATGCCCTGGGGATCGAACCGTCCGAGGCTGCCTATGTTGGCGACATCGGTACTGACATGGACGCAGCCGCGGCAGCTGGTGCCCGCAGTGTGTTGGTGCCCACGGAGATCACCCTGCACGAGGAGATTGAGGCTGCGGCCAATGTGGCCGTGGATCTTGGCCACGCGGTGAAGATCCTTCTTTCCGGGGTACCGGAAGAACAGGACACCCCTGTATGAGCCGGATCCTGGTAGCCCGCCTGGACAGCATGGGCGACGTCCTCCTTTCAGGACCCGCCCTGCGTGCTGTGGCCAACGGAAACAGGCCGGATGGCAGCCGCCCAAACGACGTGGTCCTGCTTTGCGGTCCCGAAGGGTCAAGCGCGGCGGAGATGCTGCCCGGAGTCACCGAGGTTTACACCTGGGCCTGCCCCTGGATCGTGAACCCCGCACCCCCTGCAACCGAAGCGACGGCCCGCCGGCTGATCGACTTTGTCCGCAATTCCCGCATCGAGGAAGCCCTGATCCTCACGTCCTTCCACCAATCCCCCCTCCCGCTCGCACTGCTCCTGCGCTTGGCAGGCGTCAAGAAGATCACGGGTGCGTCCACGGACTATGCAGGCTCCCTGCTGGACGTCCGGCTCAAACCCGGCGAGGACTTCCCCGAGGACCAGCCGGAGGCGGTCCGCGCCCTCACCATCGCTGAGGCCGGTGGCTACGTTCTTCCCGACGGCGACGACGGGAAACTGCGCATCACTCCGGGGTCGGACCCGGGCGGCGTGGCGGACGAACTGGCTGAAGGTGGCCCGTACATCGTGGTCCACCCGGGAGCCGCAGCACCCGCCAGGGCGTGGCCGGCCCTCCACCACGCCGCCACCGTGGAACTGCTCGAAGCATACGGGCATCGTGTGGTGGTCACGGGAGGTCCCGGGGAAACGTCCCTCACCGCAACGGTGGCAGGACCTTCGGCCAGGAACCTCGGCGGCGGAACCAACCTGCGGACGCTGGCAGCGGTACTTGCCGGTGCCGCCGTCGTGGTGACCGGAAATACAGGTCCCGCCCATCTGGCTGCAGCGGTGGGTACGCCGGTGGTCTGCCTGTTCGCACCCGTTGTCCCTGCGATCCGCTGGGCACCTTACGGCGTTCCGCTGGAGCTGCTCGGCGACCAGGAAGCGGGTTGCAGGAACAGCCGCGCACGCATTTGTCCTGTTCCCGGGCATCCCTGCCTGAGCTCGGTATCCCCGGAACAGGTTGTCGAAGCTGTTGAAAGGCTCCTGGGAGGCGTGTCGTCACTGTCCACTCGTCGGAAGGTGTGGAAACCATGAGGATCCTGGTGTGGCATGTCCACGGCGGATGGATGGAGGCATTCGTCCGTGGCCGGCATGAGTACCTGCTGCCAACATCGTCCGACGGCGGCGCGTGGGGTTTGGGGCGTGGGGGCCGTGAATGGCCTGCTGCCGCCCGGGAAGTTGACCTGGAGACGCTCGATCCGGACAGCGTAGATGCCGTCGTCCTCCAACGGCCCGAGGAGATCACTGCGGTGGCCCGCACGCTGGGCCGGCGCCCGGGCCACGACCTCCCAGCCGTCTACCTCGAACACAACACACCCAAGGGCGACGTCCCGTTCACGCTTCATCCCTTGGCGGACCAGGGCAGCATCCCGGTGGTCCATGTGACCCATTTCAACCAGCTCTTCTGGGACACGGGCTCGGCGGCCACCACGGTGATCGAGCACGGCATCCCCGACCCCGGGCACCTGTACACCGGCGAACAGGTAGAGATGGGCGTGGTGATCAACGAACCCGTCAGGCGTGGCCGTGTCACGGGAACCGACCTCCTGCCCGGATTCGCCGGCGTGGGTCCGCTGCGGGTGTTCGGCATGGGGACGGAGGCGTTGCCGGAAGCACTGAATCTCAAGGGATTCGGTCTTAGCGAAAAACGGCTCCACATTGCCGGTGACGTGCAGGCGCCCAAACTCCATCAGGAACTGGCACGCTGCCGCCTGTACCTGCATCCGTTGCGGTGGACGTCGTTGGGGTTGGCCCTGCTGGAAGCCATGCATCTGGGCATGCCGGTGCTGGCACTGGACACCACCGAGGCGGGCCGCGCCGTACCGCATGGCGCAGGCCTCGTCTCCAACGACGTCGACGACCTCCAAAAGTTCGCCCGGCGGCTGCTGGACGACCCCGACGACGCGTACGCCATGGGGATCATCGCCCGTGAGGCCGCCTTGCAGCGCTACGGACTCGGTAGGTTTCTTCGGGCTTGGGACGAACTCCTGGCCGACCTGCCCCAGCACACCCACGGAGGAAGCCGTCCGCAACCCGGCACGGCTTTCGCCAGCCATGACACAGAAGCCAGCCATGACACTGAGAGGACGCACCCATGAAAATCTCCATGGTCTCCGAACACGCCAGCCCACTGGCTGCATTGGGAGGCGTTGATGCCGGCGGGCAGAACGTCCATGTGGCCGCGCTTTCGTCAAGCCTTGCCGATCGCGGCCACCAGGTCACGGTGTACACGCGGCGCGACGATCCGGACCTGCCCGCAAAGGTGCAGGTTGGTCCGGGACTCACCGTGGTCCACGTCGACGCCGGCCCTGCCCGCCGCATTCCCAAGGACGGGTTGCTGCCGTATATGGGTGCGCTGGCGGACGGGATCTGCGCGGACTGGGCCGGCCAGTTGCCGGACGTGGTCCATGCGCACTTCTGGATGTCCGGCCTTGCAGCCATCCAGGCCTCCCGGCGCGCCGGAGCACCAGACCCCGTGCCTGTAGTTCAGACCTTCCATGCCCTGGGTTCGGTGAAACGCCGACATCAAGGGTCCGCAGACACCAGCCCGCCGGCCAGGGAGTGGCTGGAACCCTGGGTTGGCCGCACGGCTGACTGGATCATCGCCACGTGCCCCGACGAGGTCTTCGAGCTCAAAGCCCTGGGCATCAGCCGGTCCAAGGTCTCCATTGCCCCCTGCGGCGTGGACCTCACGCTGTTCCCGGGAACCTCCGACGCCGAACCCAAGTCACGGGCGCATCGCATCCTGAGCGTAGGGCGCCTCGTGCAACGGAAGGGTGTGGACACGGTGATCCAGGCCCTCCCGATCCTCGCTGAGGCAGGCTTCAAGGACGTGGAGCTGTTGATCGTTGGTGGCTCCGGCGACGCCCTGACACTTGAGGAAGACCCGGAAGCCCAACGGCTCCATGCGTTGGCGAAGGAACTCGGGGTGGAGGACAAAGTGACCATGCGCGGGCAGGTTCCACGCGATGCGATGCCCGGCATTTTCCGCAGCGCCGACGCCGTGGTCTGTGCGCCTTGGTACGAGCCGTTCGGCATTGTGCCGTTGGAGGCCATGGCCTGCGGAGTGCCAGTGGTTGCGGCTGCAGTGGGCGGACTCCGGGAGACCGTCGTCGACCAAAAGACCGGGCTGCATGTCCCGCCGCGTGATCCGGAAGCCCTCGCCGAGGCACTCGGCAAGCTGCTGGCCGACCCGGAGCTGCGCGCCGACATGGGCCGGGCGGGCGCTCGCCGGGCACGCTCCCGCTACTCCTGGGAACGCGTTGCCGCCGACACCGAGAAAGCCTACCGATCCGTCCTGGCGGCCGGGCTGTCCCGGCAATCCGAGCAAGTCCTGGAACCATTGGAAGGAACGGCGCTGTAATGATCAAAGGCCTTGCGACCACCGGGTCCAGCACCTCGACCACTGTCCAGGCGCGCTGGGTACCCAACGTCACCGACCCTACCCACACCGCTGAAGTCACCACACACCTGGACAACGTCCTGCCAGCGCTGGAGTCGCTGCGCTCGCAGTCCGGGCGCCTGTCCGCATGGGGAACCGAACTCGCCACCAGGCTGCTCTCCGGACAACGACTGCTGGCGGCAGGCAACGGCGGCTCAGCTGCGGAGGCGCAACACCTGACAGCTGAACTGGTGGGCAGGTTCGACGAAGAACGCGCGCCCTTCTCCGCCATCTCCCTGCACGCAGAGTCCTCCGCCGTCACCGCACTGTCCAACGACTACGGCTACGAGGAAGTCTTCGCCCGGCAAGTCCGGGCACATGGACGGGCGGGCGATGTGCTTCTCCTTCTCTCCACCAGCGGACGCAGCCCCAATCTGCTCAAAGCCGCCCGTGCGGCAAGGGAACGCGGCATCGCAACGTGGGCTCTCACCGGTCCGGGCCCCAACCCCCTTTCCGATGCCTGCGATCAAGCCATCACCGTGGACGCCATCGCCGCCAACGCCCAGGAAGGCCACCTCATCGCAATCCATGCAGTGTGCCGGGCCTTCGATGCCGAGGTCGCCCAGCGCGCAGGTTCAAGCTCCTTCGGGGCGGGGCAACCATGAGGATCACAGTCGTAGGCGACGTCCTTCTGGACGTTGACATCAACGGGGCAGCCACCCGGCTCAGCCCCGACGCGCCGGTACCGGTGGTGGACGTCGGCGACATCCGGCGTCGTGCAGGAGGCGCCGGGCTCGTGGCCACCGTCTTGGCCCAGGACGGCCACAGCGTTTCGCTGGTCACCGCACTATCGGACGACGACGGCGCCAGCCACCTCAAGCGCGCCCTGTCCGGGGTGTCTGTGCTCACCGGAGTCCCGCTCGCCCCCACGCCCACCAAGACACGGGTGCGGATCGGGACACACCCGATGGTCCGGTTCGACGAAGGGTGCGCCCCCGCCCCTGTTCCCGCCAGCACGGGGGAGATGCTCGCAGCCATCGCCTCGGCGGAAGCCATTGTGGTGGCCGACTACGGCCGGGGAATGACCGCCAACACCGAGATCCGTGCCGCGCTCGCCGATGCTGTACGCCACGTCCCCGTGGTGTGGGATCCGCATCCTGCCGGTTCCGAGCCCGTGCAAGGCGTCGCCGTCGTGACGCCGAACCTTGCCGAGGCCATCGCGGCAGCGAAGGCGGCCGGGCTGGAACCGTCCACGGGTGCCGAGGAAGCAGGCCGGTACCTGCTCGAAAGATGGGGAAGTAGCGCCGTTTTGGTGACCAGGGGTGCGGACGGGGCGCTCTTGATGTCAGCCGGAGCCGCGCAGGGTATCCCCGCCCCCAGAACCAACGTCAGCGACCCCTGTGGAGCCGGCGACCGACTGGCCGGCAGCCTTGCCGTGCACTTGGGATCAGGGATGGACCTCGCACAGGCCGCCGCCCGGGCAGTGGAGGATGCGTCCGCCTTCCTGGCAGGGGGTGGAGCGGCGGCGTTGGCGGTGGTGACCGAAGCGCCCGACGCCGGCCCCGTCGTCGAGCTTAAAGGTCTGGAACTCGTGGGAGCCGACGACTTTGACCCGGATGGTGTCCAGCTGGCTCGGGCGGTGCGGGCCGGAGGAGGCACTGTGGTGGCCACGGGCGGATGCTTCGATCTCCTCCACGCCGGTCACGCCCGGACGCTGGCCGCCGCGCGTGGCATGGGCGACTGCCTTATCGTTTGCCTGAATTCCGATGAATCGGTCAGGCGGCTCAAGGGTCCACACCGGCCAATCGTCAGCGTGGAGGACCGCGCGGAGTTGCTGCTGGCACTCGAATGCGTCGACGCCGTGGTGGTCTTCGGCGAGGACACTCCCGAAGCCTGCCTCACCGAACTGCGGCCCGATATTTGGGTCAAGGGTGGCGACTACACTCCCGAAGAATTGCCGGAAGCCCGCTTGGTGGCGGGTTGGGGAGGGCGCTGCGTCACTGTGCCCTTCCATCCGGCACGCTCCACCAGCGGCCTGGCTGCAGCCCTGGCCAAGGTCAGCTGACAACAACACCGTCAGCTGAGAACAAGCACCCAAGCACCGATCAACCGAGAGGAACCGCATGAACACGCAAACACCTGGTCGCGTCATCGTCACTGGAGGCGGCTCCGGCCTTGGCGCTGCGATCGTGGAAGCCATCCGCGACGCCGGTGGCACGCCCTTCGTCTTCGACCGCGATGTCAGCAACGTCTCCGGGGCCAAAGCCCTGGAAGTGGACGTCTCCAACCGGAAAGCAGTGGAAGCCGCCGTCAAGGAGGCCGCCGACACCCTGGGCGGGCTCGATGGCGTGGTGACCGCGGCAGGCATCGACCGCTGCGGCAAGCTGGGCGATGTCCCTGCCGCCGAATGGGAAAAGGTCATTGGGGTGAACCTCCTGGGCACGGTGTCCGTAGTCCGGGCGGCCTTGCCGTACCTCAAGGAATCCCGCGGACGGGCCATCACCATTGAGTCCACGCTGGGTTTGAGGGCACTGCCCGATGCCACTGCCTACTGCGCCTCGAAGTTCGGTGTGATCGGCTTCAGCCGCGCATTGGCTGCCGAAACCGGGGGAGTCATAGGCGTCACCACCATCATCCCGGGCGGTATGAAGACCCACTTCTTCGATGATCGGGATGAGCAGTACAAGCCGCAGGACGATTCCAAACTGAACGATCCCGCCAATGTGGCGCAGGCAGTGGTGTTCGCGCTCTCGCAGCCGTTCGGCAGCGAAGTCCGTGAGCTGCTTATCTGCCCCGCAGAAGAAGGCTCGTGGCCGTAAGGTCCAGCACGTCCTGAACAACGTCGGCCACGGCGATGCCCTCGATGAGGGTGTCGTCGTGGCCGCAGTGCGGTGCTGTCCATCCCACCTGGGTCACGTCCACTCCGCAGCGCGGGCACTGCGTAGCCCACGACATATGGACGCGGTGCAAGGCCCGCCCTCGAGGGCCCGCATTGAACGCGTTCCCCACCCAATAGATCCCTACCGTCGGGGTCCCCACTGCCTGGGCAAGGTGCCGGGGACCGCTGTCACTGGCGAGCATCACCGTGGCTTCACCCAGGAGTGCCGCCAAGTCTCCGATCTCCAGTTCGCCGGCCACGGAGCGCACGGCCTGCCGCTGCTTCTCCGGCAGTTGCCTGCCCGCGAGCTCGGACACTTCCTGCGTCAGCGCCTTCTCCGAACGGTCGCCCACAATCAACACTTGCGCACCTTCCCGCACTAGGGTTGCCGCCGCTTCAGCAAAATACGATGCCGGCCACCGCCTCCGCGGATCGGTGGCACCCGGATGGAGCACCACCAACGATGTCCGCTGATGGTCCTTGAAACCCACAATGTTCCGTTGATGTTCCAGCGTCGGGAGCAGGGGAGGGGCGACGATCGACGGAGCGCCGGCCAGGCCTGCGACCTCCAACCAGCGGTCCGGTTCATTCTGGTAGTAGACGTAATCAAGGTTCCGCTCCAGCCGTTCCGCGTCCCGGGTGCGCGTGCCCACGGTATGCCGGGCGCCCAGGCGGAGCAGGAAAGGGTTGGAGAAGCGCCCTCCGCCGTGCATCTGCAACGCGATGTCGAATTTCCTGGCACGCATGGCCTCGAAAAAGGCCTCTTGCGCCGCGACGTCCCCAGCATCATCCTCGAAGCGCTCGCCGTTGCGCGGACCGTCGTGGACGCCCTGCGTCACTGGCAGCATTTCGACGTCGTCTACCGGACCTTCCGTCGCGGCAACCACTGCCGCGTGGATCGGTGTGCCCAGGACGGTGATGGTGGCAGCAGGGTAGGCCTCCTTGAGGGCGTGGAGGGCGGGGAAGGTGTAGATCAGGTCGCCCAAGCCGCCACCCCTGAGGACCGCAATCCGCTTCACGTCGCTGAACATTTCCAGCACGGGACCGACGCCGGGCTTGGGAGGAAGATTCATGAGCAATTCCTTCTTCAGGGTGGCGGAAACTCCCGGGCCGGGCGTGTGAAGCGCCTGCCGCGGGGTACCTGAGGGGAACAGGAAACTGTCGCCCAACCGGAAGGTACCCCATGGCACGCCTATCCAATCAAGAAGGCCTGGCCAATCAAGAAGGCCTGGCTGACTGGTTGCCAGGCCGCTTGGCCGAGGAACGTCCTGTTGTGACGGTCATCGGCGATTCCATACTGGACGGCTGGTGGGATGGGACCATTGAGCGGTTCTGCCGCGAAGCCCCGGCTCCCGTTGTCCAGGTCCAGCGCCGCGACTTCGCCCCGGGAGGAGCCGCCAACACGGCGATGAACCTCGCTGCGATGGGGGCGGAGGTTCGTTTCATTTCGCTGATCGGAGAGGACCCGGCGGGCCGCACGCTCCTTGACCAGCTCCGCTCGGCAGGGGTGGACGTCTCGCATGTGGTCTCGCACCCCGCGATGACCACCACCACCAAATTCCGGGTGAGCAGTGGCGGGCAGGTCATGCTGCGGCTGGACGACTCGGCAACCGACCTTCCGGCCGAAGGCCTCCGCCGCATGGCCAATGCCATTCCCGAAGCACTTCCCGGCTCGTCGGCCGTGGTCCTCTGCGACTACGGGGCGGGTGCTTTGGAAGGAGCTGTGCGCGAGGCCATTCTCGAAAATTTGGGGCCGGGGAGTGAGGGCGGGCAAGCCACCCCAGCAGTGGTTCGGCAGGACATCCTGGTGGTAGTGGACGCCCACTATCCCGGACAGTGGGCCGACCTCAAACCTGACCTCGCAACCCCAAACGCCCAGGAAGCGGCCAGATTGCTTGGGACCGAGTTGCCCGGAGGCGCTGCCAGGTGCCCCTTCGTGGAAGCCCACGCAGACCAGCTCCTTCGCGCCTCAGGTGCGGGCGCCGTCGTCGTGACGTTGGACCGGGAGGGCACGCTGACGGTTCGCCCCGGCGGCACCTCCCAGGAGCCGGCCACCCACCGAACGTGGGCGCGACCCCAGGCGGAAAAACAGGCCTCGGGCGCCGGGGATACCTTCGTGGCCGCGTTGACCATTGCCCGTGCTGCCGGATTGCCGCTGACCACCAGCGTGGATCTGGCCCAGGCTGCAGCAGATGTTGTCGTCCACCGGCCAGGCACCTCCGTATGCACCACCGACGAACTCGCCAAGCACCTCCGGGGCTTTGCGGATACAGCACTGACGGACGCCGAGTTGGCGCGGCAGGTGGAGGAGCACCGCAGGGAGGGTAAGCGGATTGTGCTCACCAACGGGTGCTTCGATGTCCTTCACCGCGGCCACACCCGATACCTCAACCAGGCCAAGCAGTTGGGTGATGTACTGGTGGTCGCACTGAACAGCGATTCTTCGGTGCGGAAGCTCAAGGGCCCGGACCGGCCGGTCAACCATGAAGCTGACCGTGCGGCAGTCATCGCTGCCCTGAGTTGCGTGGACCATGTCATCGTTTTTGATACCCCCACTCCCATACCGCTCATAGAACTCCTGCAGCCCGACATTTACGCCAAAGGCGGCGACTACACGCCGGAGATGCTCCAGGAAACCGTGGCCGTGGAGCGCTATGGCGGCACCGTGACCATCCTGGACTACGTGGCCGAGCACTCCACAACAGCCGTGCTGGAGCGCATCCGCGCTACGGGCGACGGTCCGCAAACCTAAGGAAGGATGCCATGCGTATTGTGATCACCGGTGCCACCGGGCACGTTGGCACCGAAGTCCTGAAGCGGCTCCAGGCTGCGCGCTCGGAAGAAGGAGCAGACCTTGACCTTGTGGGCATTGTCCGTCGGCAGCCCGACCAGGACGCGCCTCCCTACCAAGGGGTCGAGTGGCACACTGTGGATATCGGCGATCGCAAGGACCAGCCTGCGCTGGAAGCCGCCCTGGCCGGAGCCGACGCCGTGGTGCACCTTGCCTGGTTAATCCAGCCGAACCACAACCGCGAACTGCTTCGCCGGACCAACGTGGCGGGAACGGCCCACGTGTTGGCCGCAGCCCGGAAAGCCGGGGTCGGGCACGTTGTGTGTGCTTCGTCCGTGGGTGCCTATTCACCAGCACCCAAGGGCCAGCGGACCAAGGAGGGTTGGCCGGCGGCGGGTATCCGCACGTCCCACTACAGTGCGGACAAAGCCGCGCAGGAGAGGATCCTGGACAGCTTCGCGAAGGAGAACCCGGAGATCGTGGTGGCCCGTCTTCGTCCTGCGTTGACGTTCAGCGACGGGGCAGGCAGCGAAGTAGGCCGGTACTTCCTGGGCCGGGTGCTGCCGCGGCTGGTTCCCCGCAAGCCCCGGTTGCCGCTGCTGGCTCTTCCCAAGGAACTGGTGTTTCAGGCTGTACACGCCGCCGACGTCGCCGACGCCTATTGGCGCGCGCTGGAGCGCAAGGCCGAAGGTGCCTTCAACATCGCCGCAGAACCCGTGATCGACCCCAACGCCTTGGCGTGGATTTTCAACGCCCGGCGGTTGCTGCCGTTCCCGCTTCCGGTGCTTCGCGCCGCCGTCGAGGTCAGTTGGCGTCTCCGTTTGCAGGCGACGGACGGCGGGTGGGTGGATATGGCAGCCAATGCGCCCATCATGGACACTTCCCGGGCACATGGTCTCCTGGGCTGGTCGCCCAAGCATTCCTCGCTGGAATCACTGGCGGAAATGCTCGACGGGATCGGTGCAGGAAAGGGCCGTAAAGCCTCGCCGCCACTGCATCCGCGCTAGCCCTTACTCGGCCGTCAGCACTACCGTGAGGATCCGGCGGAGACTCATGGCGACGGACGCCGGTGCGTTCACCGGTGCATGATCGGCGGCAGCGCCGGCTACAGCATCGCTGAGGGCAGAGATGCTGTCCTTCGCTGCGGCCAGGCGGTTGGCGAGTTCCCCGGACTCTGCATCCCGCCAGCGATCGATCACTGCGGCTACCGCTTCCAAGGATTCAGCCAGGTTTCCCACTACTGAGTCGGGGATGACCGTCCCTGCACCTTCTTCCCAGATGGCGCTTGCCAGGACATCGGTGATGTCCTGGACGTGGAACGTGAGCCGCTCAAGGGTCCTTAATCCGGCGAGGTCGCCGGGGATCCGGGTTGCCCGACGGCGGGACCTGGGGTTTGCTTTGGCGCTCAGCTCTGCCTGGTGAACGGCAGTCCGCACAGCTGCGGCGGTGAGCGAGAGATCATCGCTTCGGCTGGCCCAAGCCTCGTGGTTGGGCGGCCAGGACTCTTGCATGGCTTCGGCCATGTCCTTAAGTTGACGGGACAATGCTCCCTGGTGTCCGGCGATCGCGGGATCAATGTCGTCAAGGTGCAGGGGTGGAAACACGAGCCAGTTCACGGCGAAGCCGACAGCAACCCCCAACCCCATTTGAAGAACGTAGGCAAAGGAGAATCCTTCGGCGTTGGAATCACCCAGCACCAGCACGAACAACGCCGCCATGGGGATCCATTCGGACGCTGTCCCCAGCCGTGGGAGACCGCCAATGAGAACGCCAAGTCCAACTACCAGGGCAACGGCCAAGGCGGTCGGTGCGGCCACGGTGGTGATGGCGAAGGCCATGCCGATGCCCAACACCAGCCCGGCCAGGCTTTGGAGCCCATGTTTGGCGGAGTCGGCCACAGTGGGGTGCATGCTGACCAGGGCGCCCAGGGGCGCGTAGTACGGGTACGCAGCGGCGGAGCCGGGCATGAAGGGCGCGAGGTACCAGGCGAGGCCTGCTGCAGCGGCCGTTTTGGCAGCGAACAGGAGTCGGTGGCGGGTGACAGTTTTTCGAAGCGCGGGAATCAGCCGTCGCCTCGCGGGCAGTTGGCTCATCACCCCAACATTCGCAGGTATGGTCCCGGCTGTCGAGCCGAAAGCGCAGAACGTGAGCAGGGACATCAATACGTTCGATTGGGTGATTAGAACCCCCGCAAACGGGTACACACCCATTGATAGTAACGATACTTACTATCCCGGCTGCTGTCCGCAGCCTGCCAACTGTGGAAAGAGAGCGATAATGACTGAGAGCAAATCGCCGCAGGACGGAAGCTTCGCGGCGCCAACCACCGGTGCCCATGCAGGCACCGAACCGTTCACGGGAAATTACCTGGATTCAGCCGACGTTGAGACCCAAACGGCTGGTACCACCGGCATCAGTGGTACCCCCACTGGCTCCGGAACAGGCTCCGCCAGTTCCGGCAAGGTGGATACTGCCAAGGAAGAAGCCGCAGGCGTGGCCGGTGCCGTAGGCGACGCCGCCGGCGGAGTTGTAGACACCGCCAAGACCGAAGCCGGGCATGTTGCCCACGAGGTTAAGGTGAATGCCCGCCAACTGCTCACGCAGACCAAGGGCGAGCTGGCCGATCAGGCCCAAGCACAGCAGCAGCGCGTGGCCGAAGGGTTGCGGTCTATCTCGGACGAACTCTCCACCATGGCCAACTCGACTGAAAACGGTGGTGTGGCGACGGACTTGGTCCAGCAGGCAGCCCAGCGTTCCTCCTCTGTTGCCCAGTGGTTGGAAGGCCGGGATCCCGGTTCCCTGTTGGATGAAGTCAAGGGCTTCGCCCGCCGTAAGCCAGGAACGTTCCTGCTGCTGGCTGCAGGAGCCGGCGTCCTCGCCGGCCGTCTGGGCCGGGGCATGGCAGGCAACGCCTCCGACGCAGCCTCAGCAAGCGCTACCCCAGCCACCACTGAGACGCCTCGAGCTGTCTACTACCCGACGCAGGGCGGTGCCGTGACTCCTCCCGCCGTGGACCTTCCCGGACCGACGGCCACCACCGCTGGATACGGTTCAGCCACCACCACCGGATACGACGCCGGTACCACCGGTGGCTACGACGGATCCACCCTCCCATACCCGGAGACTGACGCCGGCGGAGTTAAGGCCCAGGGCGACCCGCTTGCCGGACCGCTTGATCCCGATGACCCGCAGTACGGAGGACCCCGATGAGCAGTCCCGCCGATCTGCCCCCCACAGAAGCCCACGTGAAGGCGGAAACCCTTCCCCTCGGCGAGATCCTGAGCGACCTGACGCGTGATGTTTCCACGTTGATGCGCCAGGAAGTGGAGCTGGCCAAGGCGGAGCTGAAAGAGTCCGCCACCAAGGCAGGCAAGGGCGCAGGGATGCTGGGCGGAGCTGCATACGCCGGCCACATCACCGTGCTGTTCTTGTCCATTGCTCTTTGGTGGGCCTTGGGCCAACTTGTTGGACTCGGATGGTCCGCTGTAATTGTCGCGGTCATCTGGGGAATCGTCGCAGCCGTTTTGGCTGCCAAGGGCCGCAAGGAACTGAACACCATCAAGGGCATGCCCCAGACCGCTGAGACGGTCAAAGAAATACCCCCCGCTTTGAAACCGAACACTGAGGAGACACGATGACGCAGAACCCCGACGCCCTGCGCGCCGATATCGAAGAAACTCGCCGGCGGCTCAGTACCAACGTTGACGCCGTGGCTGACAAGGTCACGCCTTCGCACATCGTTAACCGCAGGGTGGACAAGATCAAGACCGCTGTGTTCGGCGCCCGCGACGACGTCAGTGACGCTGCAGGCAACGCTGCCCACCGGGCCGGGGACGCTGTCTCCGGTATGGCCGGCACCGTTTCCGGGGCCGTATCGGACATCGGTGACGCGCCGCAGGCAATCACCCGCAAGGCCCAGGGCAGCCCTATCGCCGCTGGCCTGATCGCGTTCGGAGCAGGCTTGTTGGTGTCCTCGCTGTTCCCGGCCTCTGAAAAGGAGCGCGAAGCAGCCCAGGCCGTCAAGGAAGCAGCCCAGCCACTGACCGATGAGCTGAGCCACGCTGCCCAGGAAGTCGCCGAGCACCTGCGCGAGCCAGCGCAGGACGCAATGCAGAACGTCAAGGACAGCGCCACGGAAGCCGCCGCCAACGTCAAGGACGAAGGCCAGGCAGCAGCCGCCGATGTCCAGGGCCGCGCGCAGACGGCCAAGGACAACGTCAGCAACCAGTAAGTTCCACCGCTGACCCAACTGAGTCGCAGCAGATGCCCTTTTGAGCCTTCAAAACGGCATCATCTGCGACTCAGTTGGTTTAACGCTGCGTTCCTGGGATGTGTCGGGCTGGGTCTTGGATCAGCGCACTTCCAGGATCATCTGCAGCAAGCGGGCTGCGGCAGGCCGGGCTGCGTGTTCCTCGGACCACTGCGCACGGGCCAGGGCCTTGCTGACGGCCTGCGTGGTGATGCCCAGCTCCTGGGCCACGGCTTTTTGCTGGCCTCGGACGCCCGGCGTGAGCAGGTCAAGGACCCGCCATTCCGCTGCGCTGCGGTGTTGGACGATGTGTCCCAAGAGTCGCAGCACAGCTTCGGCTTCTGAAGCCAACGCGGTCAAAGGTCCGTCCACTGCCACCGGGATCCGCTCTTTGCCGTTGCGCAGCCTGTCGACGGCCCGGCGCGCGTAGACCAGGCCGTGGCCCGACGCGTCCTTCACCAGGTTGGGCAGCGGCTCATTGATGGGTCCGACGCCGATTCCTACGTACCATTGGCTGGACCGGAGCGCGATCAAGGCAGTCTCCACGGCCTGGTGGCCCGATTCGACGATGCCCTGCACCTCATCCTCAACCGAGCGGTCAAAGTCGAGCCGCGCAGGAATGTGCCGCAGGTCCTTGAGCAGCTGCGGCACGAGGTCGCCGTCGCGCCGGCTGTCGCGTTGGTTGATAGTGAGAGTGAACATAGTGGATCACATGCTACCGGCTGGTAGACGGTCTGCAAGGGCAAAATTCGCCCATTGTTCAGTCCAGCCGTTCAGTCGAGCGCCGTCCGCCCGGTAAGGACGACGGCGGGCAGCGCACCTGCCGCTGCCCGTGCCGCGCCGGGCGTTCCTGCATCATTCATCGCCCCGTGGATAGCGAGGACCAACGGGGCGGGATCCTGGTTCGAAGCGAAGACCCAGAACGTGTCGCGGGCTTGGAAAACCACGGCACTCCGGCCTCCAGCACCCAGGGAAACCTTCCGGCGTGCCACCAATCGGCGGTCGGGATCGGTGCCGTCGGAGGTGGTCACGGCTTTGATGGTTGCGGGCGTAATGTCGGCCCAGGGAATCACCACGCGGGTGTGTTTCTGCGAGTACTTGGCGACCATCCCGCCGTCGAAGACCAGCAACTTCCGGAAGCTGCCCAGAAGCGTCATGGACCACAGCACCACACCCGTGAGAATGCTGGTCAGCACAAAGAAGGCGGGATCGTTGAAGTGCCCGGCTTCCCGGGTGGATCGGATGGGGCTGACGAACTCTGCGATGGTCCCAAAAATGAACCCCAGCACGAGGCAAGGGATGAGGACCTTCCAGTAGATGTGCCGGGAAGACGCTACGCAGCGGAGCTGTCCCAGGTCGGGGGCGAGCTCGCGCTCAACACGGCGGACCAGCCAGTTACGGCCGTGCATCCGGGCGCTGGCCGTAGAGGTTGGGCAGGTCCTGCCGATCGGCCGCAGCGGCTTGTTCGGCGGCGGGGACCTTGGGGTCCGGAACCGGTGCCTGGCCCTGCGCAATGCCGGAGCGGCGGTCGATGGCGGCGAACTTCGGATCCCAGGTGTCGTCTCCGCCACCACTGATGGCGGAAGCGATGAGCATCACCACGAAGAACGGAAAGAAGGACCAGCAGATGGCGCGCCATCCGCCCAGCCAGGCGCCCGCCGTCGTGCCGTTCTTGATCCGCACCGAGCGCATGCCCGCAGCGGCGTCGCCTACGCTGCCCACGGTTCCCCAGATCATTCCGTAGACCAACAGGCCCACGAACCACAGGACAACGTAGAGGGTCAGCCACAAACCGTCGTTGTAACCGATTGCCGAGCCGCTGTTCATCATGGACTCACGGACCACCGCGGCAATCGCGGCCAGGATCAAGTAGCCCACCAGGAAGACGACGGCATCCAGGACGCGACCCCAGAAGTGGGCACTACCCGAAGCCTTGACGAAGTACGCGCCGGTGTCAGGATGGCGGCGAACGGGGCGGCCGTTGACAGGGTCAAGCAGCCCAGTGAGGGTGGTGGACTTGGAAGTGCTCATGAGGGACTTTCAGCTCGACGGCGGTGTGCAGCTTGGGTGCGGAACGTCAGGCCAGTCCGGCCAGTCCGCCCAGGACGCGGGCCAACGATGCCGCAGAGGTTTCCTGCAGCTCGAACGTTACTGATTCCGCCTGCTCCGGGCCGGATTCTGGCGAGCCCTCCACGCGGGGGGTGAGAACGTGGACGCCGGACGGACCGGTGTACACGGTGACAGTGGGGAATTCGTTGGTATTGGAATTGAAGGCCACAACGTTGCTTGCGGCCTGGGTGTCGGCCAAGGCGGTAGCGGCGTGTGCCTCGAACTGGGCTTCAGTGTAAAGGGCAGGCTCAGTATCGCGGGCGGCAGCCTGCTGGGGGTCGACGAATTCGGCCAAACGCGGAACCAGTTGGTCACGGGTGACCACGGTGAAGCCGTGCAAGCCGCTTTCGTCTACTTCCTCGAGCAGAACACCTTCGTCGTGAAGGTAGCCGTAGAGCCAACGTTTGCCGGTGGACACCGTGCGTTCCACGGAGACAACGCTGCTGCCGCTGCGGCGCAGGGTGAGGGCGCCGGTGATTTCTTCCGTGGCGTGCAGGCGGGAAGGCTCGGTCTCGCCCTCGAAGACCACCGGATACACGAGTTCCTTGGCGAGCAGGCCGCGCAAGGCGATGGCGCACATCAGCTCCTTGCTGGCGTCCTGGGCCGAAAGCCACGGCAGCGCCACCAGCTGTTCGTGCTGAACGCCGTCCAGGGCTACAACTTCTTCATCGGTCAGCGTAGGCAAGGGCGCACCGACGGCGCTGGCCGTGGCCAGGACCTTGGCTGCGGCCTCGATGTCCCTCTGGGTCCATTTCATGGTGCTGGTGGTCATCCGAATATCCCTCCGACAAAGTTTCCGACTGACTTGGCGGCGTCACTGACCCCGTCTGCCACCTTACTGCCTGCGTCCTTGACGAAGCCCGCCACCTCCTTGGCGCCGTCGGCGATGTAGCTGCCAGGGTTGCGTGCGAAGTTGCTGATGGAGTCCCAGTTGTCGGCTACGAGGTTGCCCAGCGCCCACGCGCCGGCGACGATGCCCGCACCGATCACGATCGGAGCACCGATCGGCCCCAGCAAGGCGGCCCCGCCGGCTGTCATGAGCATGATGCTGCCAACGCCACCCACCACGGACAGGCCGCCGGCAACGCGGTCGCCGGTGCCGCGCCAGCCATCGTGCTCGGGGTTGATCATGTCGCTGATGCCGCCCACGATGTTCAGCGGTGCCGCCAGTGCCCCGGCCACACGGAGGCCCTTGGAGAACTTGCTGGCGTCCTGGAACGCCTGGCTGTAAGGGATGTTGGCTTTGAGGTCGGTGAGGACGTCAGTGACTTTCTCGCCGTTCCTCAGCGCGGTCATGGCGTCGCGGACAACCGTTCCGCCGGCCCGCCAGTTGGTCAGGACCTCGCGGGTCTTCACCCATTCCGCGTTGCCCAGCTTGAGGTATTTGTAGGCCGTCCACAGCGGGGCAGCCAAACCCTTGACGCCCATCGCGGTGTCATAGACGTCCTTGAGGACACCCACCGACGAGCCCGAGCCATCATTGTGGCTGGCGAACTCCTGCTGGTTGGCGTGCTTCTTCAGCTGGCTGGCATTCTCGCGCAGCATGGTGGCGGCCTTGACCAGGCTCTGCCGGTGCTGGGAGTTCCAATCGCCCTTGAACACCGTAGCGTCCCGGCCCTGCCACGCTGTTGTGGAATTGATGGCGTTGGACAACTGCGTGCTTTGCAGGCTGATGGCGTCGGCAGCTTTGCCCATCACGCCGGCCAGACTGCGAAGCTGCGTGATGTCCGCGCCGTAGAACCCAGCCATATGAACCCCCTGTGTAAGGCATCGAAAAGTCTCGTCCCAGCCTAAGCGGACCCGGGAGCTACCGCGATGGGGAGACATGCCCATGTGTACAGTCCGGGCAAAAGACGTTAAAGAACGACGGCGGCTGGTGCGGTTCGCAGGGAACCGCACCAGCCGCCGTCGAGCATCACGTGCAAGTACGCGACGCGGAAGCGTAACGCGAAGGACTAAGCCCTAGTGTGCTGCCGGAACGTAGCGCTTGATGGAAGCTTCCAGCTCGGCTTCGGCAGCGGCGCGGTCGCCCCAGCCCTCGGCCTTGACCCACTTGCCGGGCTCCAGGTCCTTGTAGCGCGTGAAGAAGTGCTCGATTTCCTTGATCAGGAATTCGCTGACGTCGCTGACTTCCTGGATGTGGTCGAAGCGTGCGTCAACGGGGACGCAGAGGACCTTGGCGTCTCCGCCGCCGTCGTCGGTCATGTTGAAGACGCCGATGGGGCGGGATTCAACGATGACGCCCGGGTGGAGGTCGAAGTCCTGCAGGAGCACCAGTGCGTCCAGCGGATCGCCGTCTTCGCCCAGGGTGTTCTCGAAGAAACCGTAGTGCGTGGGGTACTGCATGGAGGTGAAAAGGACGCGGTCCAGGCGGACACGGCCGGTTTCGTGGTCAACTTCGTACTTGACGCGCGATCCCTTGGGGATCTCGATGGTCACGTCGTGCTTCATGGAATGCTCCTTGACGGGTGTGGGTGGGGCGTCGCTCCGCCGAAGCGGCCGTCACGGGTGACGGTGCCTCAGGCAGGCTGCTCAGCCCGGGGCTGGCGGCAGGCAAAAGTACAGCCGGTGCCGCCGACTACTATTGAGGATATAGCGAGAGGCCCGGGTTTCTTGAACCGGCGGGGACATTTCAGGACTGACAGGACCAAGCAACTTCCATGATGGGCGTTAAAAACGGGGATACCCGCTGGGTATCTGCGGCGTGGGGGCGCTTGAAATGGCCGTTGCTGTTGGCCGGAGTCCTGCTGTGCCTCGGTGCCGTGGTGGTGGCCGGTATGGTGCCGGGCCTGCTGACCATGCCCAAGCCGTCGCCGTCGGTTCCCGCTTGGCACCAGGAGCCGGACCGCTTGGCTGACGTCAGCGGAGTGCTTCCCCTGGACGCCAATGCCCCCGTTCCCATGCCCGCTGAGGTTGCCCGGCAGCTTGACGCCACCCTGAAACCGGCCGGCGGGGGCAGTATCAGTGGCATGGTGATGGACGCGTCCACCGGCAAGGTCCTCTTTGACCGTGACGCCAACGCCAACCGGATCCCGGCCTCCAATATGAAGTTGCTGACCGCCGTGGCTGCGCTGAAAGCCCTCGGTCCGGAGACGCGTTTTACCACCCGGGTGCTCGCAGCCGAGGATCCCTCCACCGTGGTGCTGACCGGCGGAGGGGACGTACTGCTGGGTGCTTCAGCATCGGATCCGTCGGCGGTTCTTGGACGCGCCGGTCTGGCTTCGCTGGCCTCGGATACTGCGGCGGCTTTGGCTGCGGCAGGCGTCAAGGGACCTGTCACCGTGCGAGTGGACGATTCACTCTTCGCCGGCGCACCCCTTAACCCTGCGTGGAGCCTGGACGACGTCGCCGCCGGCGAGACAGCACCGTTGTTTTCCCTCGCGTTGAACTCAGGCCGCTATGCTCCGGATGTCGTGACCGGTCCGCGCCCCCAGGATTCCGCCGTCACCAGCGCCGAGGCGTTCGCCGAGCAGTTGGCGGCTGCCGGCGTTGCGGTGGGTCCCGGCGTCGAACGCGGCAAAGGCCTCCCCGCCAAGGTGCTGGCGGCCGCCGAATCAGCCACAGTCAGCGATCAGGTGGACCTCATGCTTGAGTCCTCGGACAACTTCCTCGCCGAGGCGCTGGGGCGGATGACCGCCTTGGCTTCCGGTCAAAAGGCCACGTACGACGGCGCCACCGCGGCCGTGCGCCAACGGTTGGGGGAGCTGGGGATCGCCGCCGGTTCGATGCAATTGGCCGACGTCTCCGGACTGGCCTTGGAAAACCAGGTCAGTGCCCGCCAGTTTGCCGAGGTGGTCCGTGCCATCACCAGCGGACCGGACCTCTCCCTGCGCACCGCGCTGGACGGGTTCCCGGTGGCCGGCCTGACCGGAACCCTGGATGACAGATATGTGGACGCCTCTACCGCGGAGGGCGCCGGGCTGGTCCGGGCCAAGACGGGGACGCTCAATACGGTGATCGCCCTGAGTGGTTACGTGGTGGACGCCGACGGGCGGTTGTTGGTGTTCTCCTTCATCGGCAACGACCTTGAACCGGGGGCTGCTGCCAACAAGGTGGCCATGGACCGGTCGGCGTCGGTGTTGGCCTCGTGCGGTTGCCGGGGCTGAATGCTCCGCGTGGAGCGAACTTAAGAGCCCGCTGTCAGTCTCGTGTGGTGTGATGGTCCGTATGGTGTCATCTGCCCGCGATTCGTCAGCAGGGGCCCCGTCCCTGATCAATTGGGACCTGGCCGCCTCTACGGCTGCCCGGCTTGCCCCTCCCGGTCCGGAGCTTAGCGCCGGGGAGATTGGCAAGGCGGTGGAGAACCTGCGCTTCAACGCGGACATCTCCGTCCCGCACGTCCACGACATCACCGGGTTGGACGCTGCCCGGGATCTGCGTGACTCGCACGTCCTGGTGGTGGACCGCGCTTCCTGGTCCAAGGCCAACACGCAGAGCTTCGCGGTGATGCTCCAACCCGCGTTGAAAACGATGCTGGACAGCCGCAGCGGAGTGTCCATGACCCCAGCCGCAGCCGCTGCCAGCGGTGCCATCACCGGCACCCAGCTTGGCGCTGTGCTGGCCTTCCTTTCCAGCAAGGTCCTTGGCCAGTACGATCCCTTTGCTGCCCTGGCCCCGGAATCCAACGTTCCGCCCGGCGGCCGGCTCCTGCTCGTAGCGCCGAACATCATCTCCGTGGAGCGCGAACTCAACGTCCACCCGGACGACTTCCGCCTCTGGGTCTGCCTGCATGAACAAACACACCGCGTGCAATTCGCTGCCGCGCCGTGGCTCCGGCACCACATGCTCGACGAAATCGAGAAGCTCAGCGGCAACCTCCTGGGCAACATGGACTCCCTGGTGGAGCGCGCTGGTGCGGTGGCCAAGTCCCTGCGTGACCGCACTCCCTCAGACAAGACTCCGGGCCGCGGCGCCATCCTGGACCTCCTCCAGAACCCTGAGGAGAAGGCGTCCCTGTCCCACATCACGGCCGTTATGAGCCTCCTCGAGGGCCACGCCAACGTGGTGATGGACGCTGTGGATTCGAGCATCGTTCCTTCGGTGAAGACCATCCGCCAGCGCTTCAACGAGCGCGGCAAGGACCGCGGGGTAGTGGAGAAGTTCATCCGCAACCTCCTCGGCCTGGACGCCAAGATGCGCCAGTACACCGATGGCGCCAAGTTCGTCCGCGAAGTCGTAGCCGTGGCAGGCATGGACGGCTTCAACCGGGTGTGGGAATCTGCCGACTTCCTCCCCACCGAAGAAGAGATCCACAACTCCAAGCTGTGGCTTGAGCGGATGGGCCTTTGAGCATTCCTTTCGGTTCCGCCGCCGCTGGCTCCGGCGTCGATTCCGCTGCCGGTCGCGGCGGTAAGGGTCGACGACGGCCCGGGCGCCTTGCGCCGGTGGTCGGCAAGGCCCGGAAACAGTTGCAGAACGCCTTGGCCTCCGCGGGTCATCCCCAGCGGGTGCTCGTAGCCTGCAGCGGTGGGCCGGATTCGTTGGCTTTGGCAGCCATAGCCGCGTACTTCGGCCGGCGTGGCCACGTCGATGGACATCCGGTAACGGTTGCCGGTGTGGTGGTGGATCATCAGCTGCAGCCGGGCTCTGCAGAGGTCGCCTCCCGGACTGCCGCGGTGTTGCGCGAGCTGGGTCTGTCTCCGGTGGAGGTGCGCACTGTGGAAGTCGCGGCCACTGGGTTCGGCCCTGAGGCCGCGGCCAGGGATGCCCGCCATGCTGCGTTGGAATCTGCTGCCGCGGACCTGGCGTGTGATGTGATCCTTCTTGGCCACACCCTGGACGACCAAGCCGAGCAGGTGTTGCTGGGCTTGGCCCGTGGTTCAGGGACTCGGTCTTTGGCGGGGATGAGGCCTGCCCGCGGTCGCCTTCTCCGCCCTTTCCTGGGCCTTCGCCGAGCCGAGACCCTGGAAATTTGCGAGGTCGAGGAACTTTCCCCTTGGCACGATCCCAGCAACGCCGACCCTTCCTTCGCCCGGTCCCGGACCCGCGTGGAAGTCATGCCTGTCCTGGAAGAGAAGCTGGGGCCGGGGGTCGCCGAGTCGCTTGCCCGGACCGCCGCAATACTGCAGCAGGATGCCGATTTCCTCGAAGATCTGGCCAACGAGACCTATCTCTCACTTGTCCAGCGTGAAGACGGCGGCGCATGGCTTCCGGAAGACGCCGTACGTGAGCTGCCCGCAGCGCTGAGGTTCCGGGTCATCGCGAAGGCTGCCGCCGACGTCGGGGGTCAACAACCTGGCTACGGACGGCTCCAAGCCGCGGAAGCGCTGCTGCGGCGACAAGGGTCGGCCGGACCCGTGGAGCTTCCCGGCCACGTCAGTGTTTACCGGTTGTCCCTGAGCGATTTGGAGCAGGAGCGTTCGGTTTCCGCCGGTGCTCCGGCTGCCAGTAGTCCGCACGATTCGGCCGGCGCCGGTCCCCGCGAAGCCGCGCGCTGTGGGAAGCTAGTATTCCGGCATCAGAAACCGTCCCAACAGTAGCCGCACCCGAGCATCAAAACAGGAGCCATTGGTGGATTCAAACGACGTCCAGGCAGATCTCAAGCACGTTCTTTACACCAAAGAGCAGATCCAAACGCGCATCGCGGAACTCGCAGCGCAGATCGACAAGGATTACGAGGGCCGCGACATCTTGATCGTCGGTGTCCTCAAGGGTGCGGTCATGGTCATGGCTGACCTGGCGCGCGCTCTGCACAGCCACGTCAGCATGGACTGGATGGCTGTCTCGTCCTACGGTTCCGGTACCCAGTCTTCCGGCGTGGTCCGGATCCTCAAGGACCTTGACACCGACCTCATGGGCAAGGATGTCCTGATTGTTGAGGACATCATCGATTCCGGACTGACCCTTTCCTGGCTCAAGTCCAACCTCGAATCCCGTGGCACGGCCAGCGTCGAGATCTGCACGGCCTTCCGCAAGCCGACCGCCGCCAAGGTGGAGATCGACGTCAAGTACGTTGGCTACGACATCCCCAACGAGTTCGTGGTGGGCTACGGCCTCGACTACGCCGAAAAGTACCGCAACCTGGACTTCGTGGGCACCTTGGCCCCGCACGTTTACGAGTAAATACCCCGTCGCCTTCCGCCGCATCACGTTCCGCCAACGTATCTGTCATCTCAGGATGCGTTTGGGCCGGGCGGGTGCGGCGTTCGCGTTAACGGCATCATTCGTTGGGCGGCCGCATTCAAGGGGTGCCCTGGGGGAGCCCCCGGAGCTACACTGAACCATGACCGGTGCCCTTGCCCGTCTCCTGGCATGGCTCGTCGTCTTGTCGACGTTTCTCACGGCCTGCACTCCTGCGGTAGATGTCAACGGGACAGCTGCCGTCCAGTCCAGTGCGGCCGCGTCGGCCCCGCCAATCGCCGGGGACGTCGCATCTCTTGCGCCCGCCACCGTCCCCACACTGCCCCCTGCGCCTGCTCCGCCTCCCGCGCCTGCACCTCCACCGCCGGTACCCCAGGCTTTCGCGCTGAACCTCTACCAAAAGGGTGACTTCGTGCCGCAGTACACGTTTGATTGGTGCGTAGCCGCGAGCATCCAGATGGCACACAACCTCATTGACGATACGGGCGGCGCGTCTTGGGCAGCCCCCGCACAGCAAAGCGAGCTGTGGGAGATGGCCCGCGCCCGGTCATCGAATTCATTCAACGGTGCCAACCCCCGGGGCTGGGCGCAGGTGTTGACTGAGGTTGGAATGGGCCCGTACTCGGTGGTCAGCGTCGCGACCTACGAGGACACGCTGCAGACGGCGGCGCGTGCCATAGCGGAAACTGGCCGGCCAGTGGGGTTGGTCATGTGGAGCGGCCGGCATGCTTGGGTGATGAGCGGCTTTGAGTCCATCGGTGATCCCGCGCAGTTCCCGGAGTTCCAGGTAACGGGGATTCGCGTCCTGGATCCGCTTTATCCCCACGGCAGCGGGCAGTGGGGTCCCTCTCCGGAGCCCAACAGCCTGCTTACTCCGGAGCAGTTGGCCACACAGTTTGTGGTCCGTGAACCCCGGCGCTGGAGTACGGACCTGCCCGCTGGTTATTTGCTGGTGCTGCCGGTCGCAGCCTGACCAAGCAGCATCGAGACCACTCGGATGTATCCAACCTGGTGCACTGCCCACCAAACGTAAACCCCTGTCCCAGCGCCCTCGAGGCGAGTATCCTGTGTACGCCCAGAGGGAACTTTTGGACTTTCCGGTGCGTGAATTACTGGGAACGGTGTATAGCTTGAAACTGAAGCAGCACCACTCGCGCGCAGAAGTTGCGCCTTGCAGCACTACCAGGAGGGACGGGGCAAAACCCCGATCAGATGAAAGCTAAGAGTTTCTTCAAGGGCCCGGGCATCTGGATTGTTGTCGTCGTTGGCTTGCTCCTGGTGGCATTCGCAACACTGGCTCCGGGCGGTTCAACGCGCATTGACACCAAGGAAGGCCTGGAGCTCCTTTCCCAAAGCGGGAAGGTTGAGCAGGCCAAGATCTTCGACGCCGAAAACCGCGTTGACCTGGTGCTCAAGGACAACCTGAACCTGGACGGCCAGGACAAGGGCAAGAACGTTCAGTTCTTCTACGTCACGGATCGTGGTCCGGATGTGGTGAAGGCAGTCACCAACGCCAACCCGGAAAAGGGCTTCACCGACCAGCCGATCGAGAACAACTGGTTCTCCGGCCTGTTCTCGCTGCTCATCCCGGTGCTGCTCCTCGGTGTGCTGTTCTGGTTCCTTCTTTCCCGCATGCAGGGCGGCGGCTCCAAGGTGATGCAGTTCGGCAAGTCCAAGGCCAAGCTGGTCAACAAGGACATGCCGCAGGTGACCTTCTCCGACGTAGCCGGTGCTGACGAAGCTGTGGAAGAGCTCCAGGAAATAAAGGAGTTCCTCCAGGAACCGGCCAAGTTCCAGGCTGTTGGCGCCAAGATCCCCAAGGGTGTGCTGCTTTACGGCCCTCCAGGTACCGGTAAGACGCTGCTTGCCCGCGCTGTTGCAGGCGAAGCCGGCGTTCCCTTCTTCTCCATCTCCGGCTCGGACTTTGTTGAAATGTTCGTCGGCGTTGGTGCTTCCCGCGTCCGTGACTTGTTTGAGCAGGCCAAGGCCAGCTCTCCGGCCATCATCTTCGTGGATGAGATCGACGCCGTTGGTCGTCACCGTGGTGCCGGCATCGGCGGCGGCAACGACGAACGTGAGCAGACGCTGAACCAGCTCCTCGTGGAGATGGACGGCTTCGACGTCAAGACCAACGTCATCCTCATCGCTGCCACCAACCGCCCGGACGTCCTGGACCCCGCGTTGCTGCGCCCGGGCCGCTTCGACCGCCAGATCACCGTGGAAGCCCCGGATATGATCGGCCGCGAGCAGATCCTGAACGTTCACGCCAAGGGCAAGCCTATGGCGCAGGGCATCGACCTCAAGGCTGTTGCCAAGAAGACCCCGGGTTACACGGGCGCTGACCTGGCCAACGTCCTGAACGAGGCCGCACTTCTGACCGCGCGTTCCAACGCCAACCTGATTGACGACCGCGCACTGGATGAGGCAATCGACCGTGTCATGGCCGGCCCGCAGAAGCGCAGCCGCGTCATGAAGGAACTCGAACGCAAGATCACCGCGTATCACGAAGGTGGGCACGCTTTGGTTGCCGCTGCCCTTCGTAATTCGGCACCGGTCACCAAGATCACCATCCTTCCCCGTGGCCGCGCACTCGGCTACACCATGGTGATTCCTGAGGACGACAAGTACTCGATCACCCGTAACGAACTGCTGGACCAGATGGCCTACGCCATGGGTGGCCGCGTTGCTGAGGAAATCGTGTTCCACGACCCCTCCACCGGTGCTTCCAATGACATCGAGAAGGCAACCTCCACAGCCCGCAAGATGGTCACGCAGTACGGCATGAGCGAACGCGTTGGTGCTGTGAAGCTGGGCCAGGGCGGCGGCGAGCCGTTCCTCGGCCGCGACGCCGCACAGGAACGCAATTTCTCCGACCAGATCGCCTACGTGGTGGACGAAGAAGTGCGTCGACTCATCGACCAGGCGCACGACGAGGCCTATGCCATCCTCACGGAAAACCGGGACGTCCTGGACCGTCTGGCACTGGAACTCCTTGAACGGGAAACCTTGAACCAGGCTGAGATTGCCGAGATCTTCCATGACATCCGGAAGCGTGATTTCCGTGAGATCTGGCTGTCCAAGGAATCCCGTCCGGTCCAGTCCATCCCGCCCGTGGAAAGCCGGGCAGAAAAGGCCGAACGCGAAGCCCAGGAGGAAGCCAAGCAGGCGCGTCTGGACGAACCCCTGGACGTCGTCGCTCCGCACGCGCAGGGGGTCAGCAGCCAGGACTCCTTCCAGGCACCGCGACCTGACGGCGGCAACGACTCCACGCATCACGGCTAAGCTATCTGCCGTGACTCATTTCGACGACGACGACCTCGCCGCCGCCCACGGCTCCGCCGCGGGCTCCAAGCACGCCCATAAAGTAGACCGTCCGCGCATTGAAGCGGCGGTCCGCGAGATCCTCTTGGCTATTGGTGAAGACCCTGACCGTGGCGGCCTCCAGGACACGCCCAAGCGCGTGGCCAAGGCGTACGCCGAGGTTTTTGCCGGGCTCCACCAGCATCCGGCGGATGTCCTTTCCACCACGTTCGACCTCGATCATGAAGAGCTCGTCCTGGTGAAGGACATTCCGTTCTATTCGACCTGCGAGCACCACCTGGTGCCGTTCCACGGAGTGGCGCATGTCGGTTACATCCCGTCACATGACGGGAAGGTGACAGGCCTCAGCAAGCTGGCGCGGTTGGTCGACATCTACGCGCGCCGGCCGCAGGTGCAGGAGCGCCTCACGACGCAGATCGTTGAGGCGTTGGTGAAGCACCTCAACCCGCGTGGTGCCATTGTGGTCGTCGAATGTGAACACATGTGTATGTCCATGCGCGGCATCCGCAAGCCCGGCGCGAAGACCGTCACCAGTGCGGTGCGCGGTCAGCTCCATGACCCGGCCACCCGCGCCGAGGCCATGAGCCTCATACTCGGAAGGTAATCTCTATGGACTCCCTCGCTGCAGCACCCGGAACCGGCCCGGCCACAAGCCCGTTGCCGGTTCTCCGTAAGCCGCGGCCCGCGGCCAGGTTCGAGGACCTGCCGACGGACCGCACGCTCGTCATGGGAATCCTCAATGTCACCCCGGATTCCTTCAGCGACGGCGGCACCCACCGGACGCCGGACACGGCCATCGCGCTTGGTTTGCGCATGTTTTACGCCGGCGCGGACATTATCGACGTCGGTGGCGAGTCCACGCGCTCTGGCGCCGAGCCGGTTTCCCCGGAAGAAGAACAGCGCCGTGTCATTCCGGTGATTCAGGCGTTGGTCAAGGCTGGCGCGCTGGTCAGCATCGACACGATGCACACGTCCACGGCCGCCGCGGCAGTGGAGGCTGGTGCGGCCATCATCAACGATGTTTCCGGCCTCACCATCGAGCCCGGTATGCCGGAGCTCGTAGCCCGGACCAAGGTCCCGTACATCCTTACGCACCGCCGCGGCGATGCCATGACCATGGACAGCCTGACGGACTACCACAACGTGACCCAGGACGTGGTGGCTGAACTCAGCGGCGTCCGCGACAAGTTGTACGCAGCGGGCGTTGCCCCGGAGCAGATCATCATTGATCCCGGAGTCGGTTTCTCCAAGAACGAGGACCAGAACTGGGAAATCCTCAAGAACCTTGATCAGCTCTTCGGGTTGGGCCACAAGGTGATGGTCGCTGCTTCCCGCAAGCGGTTCCTCGGTTCGCTGCTCACTGTTGCGGGCAAGTCGGCTGCTCCGCTGGAACGAGACGCCGCCACCGCTGCAATCACCGCTTTGAGCGCCGCCAAGGGCGCCTGGGCTGTCCGCGTCCACGACGTCGGACCCAGCCTTGACGCCGTCAAGGTCACCGCCCGCATCGCACGCTGATAGGAAACGCTGTGGACAGGATCACGCTGACGGGCGTCACCGCCGTGGGTTATCACGGGGTGTTCGATTTTGAGCGCCGTGACGGCCAGCCTTTCGTGGTGGATACAGTGCTCCACACGGATTTCACCAAGGCCGCGGAGACAGATGACCTGCAGTACACAGCGCACTATGGTGAAGTTGCCGAGCTGATCACCCGGCACATCGAGGGCGAGCCCTTGAACCTGATCGAGGGTCTGGCCGTCAGGATCGCGGAGGGCATCCTCGCGAACTACAGCGTGGCCGCCGTCGACGTCACCGTCCACAAGCCCAAGGCTCCCATTGAGGTGCCGTTCGGCGACGTTACGGTCAGTGTGCACCGGGAGCGATCATGACATCCGGCTACACCAAGGCCATCCTGGCCCTCGGCAGTAACCTGGGGGAGCGCAACGACACCCTTTCCACTGCGGTTGCGGCCTTGGTGGATCCGCCGGAGGTGCGGCTCCTTGGAGTTTCCCCGGTGGTGCAGACCAAGGCAGTCGGTGGTCCGGAAGGGCAGCCGGACTTCCTGAACATGGTCATGGCCGTGGAAACCACGTTGACCCCGCTGGAACTCTTGAGGCATTGCCACGACGTCGAACAGCAGCACCACCGTACGCGCGAGGTTCGCTGGGGTCCCAGGACGCTGGATGTGGACATCGTCGTGTTCGGCGACGTCGTCAGTGACGATCCCATTCTTACTCTTCCCCATCCGCGGGCAGCTGAGCGTGCATTCGTGCTCTATCCGTGGTCGTTGTTGGAACCGCACGCACAGTTGAACGGGCGCAGTGTTGCTGAGTTGGCTGCCGTCGCCGCTGACATGCCGGATATCCGGCGCTTCGATGGTTATGGCGACGTAGCCGGCGTGCCTGCGACGGGAGCAGTGGAACAGCCATGAAAGCAATGCGCCCGGTGGTTCTGGTGCTCATCGCCGTCATCGCTGCGGTCATTGGATGGTTGGCAACCGCCACCACCAACCGCTTCAGCATGCCCACCCCGGTCCTGCCGGTATCCGCGCTGGTGACCATGGCCGTTATTGCCGGCCTCACACTCATCATGGGCATTCGTGTGCTGCGCTGGCGCAACGGCAAGAAGAAGAACCTGCTCAATCCGATTCTGGCGGCCAGGACATTGATCCTTGCCCAGGCCTGCGCCTATGCGGGAACCTTGCTCCTTGGCTGGCATGCCGGAATCTCGATGGACCTTCTCCGGATCGGCAGCTTGCGCGGCGGCGAGGGAATACTGTGGAACGCCTTGCTGATGGGCGGCGGTGGCGTGGTCATGGTGGTGGTTGGGCTCGTGGTGGAGCGTTTCTGCCGGATCCCACCCGAGGATCTTGAAGGTGGCACTGCCGGACCGGGGCCCCGTCGCGGCGAAACCAAAGGCGAAGGCGAGTATGCATACCGAGGCGATTGATCCTCCCGGCGTCCAGTGGCTTCGGGTTTCCCCGAAGTACGTCACCGTGCGGTTGGTGGAGTGGGCCATCGGTAATGTCCTGATGCTGACAGTCCTCAGTTTGCCGCTCATATTCGTGCTGCTGGGTTGGTGGCGTTGGCCTCCTTTGTGGCTCGCCATCACGGTTCCCGCAGTGATGCTGGTCCTGGCGCTGTGGCGGCTGGTGTTGATTCCCCGCCAGGTACGCGCCATCGGCTACGCAGAACGCGACGACGACCTCCTCATCCGCCGCGGCATCTTCTTCCAACGCACCATGGTGGTTCCCTACGGCCGGATGCAGTACGTGGACGTTGCGGTTGGTCCGGTTGAACGCAGCTTGGGACTGTGCACGCTCAAACTCCACACGGCATCGACCGGAACCAACGCGCACCTGCCAGGTCTTCCGGCAGAGGAAGGCGCACGGCTGCGCGAACAGCTTTCGGCCCGTGGAGAAGCCAGGCTGGCCGGGCTGTGAGCCCGGAAGGCAACGCGGCGGTGAGCCTGCCGGATCAACCGGAAGCAAAGGTCGACGGCGACTGGAACCGCGTCCACCCGGCATCACCTTTCGTTCGTGGCTGGGTGGCGCTGGCCGCCGTCGGGTTCTTCTTTGGCCGTGACGCATTCGAACGCATGTTGCAGGGCAGGGATTTTCTGGATCCAAACCTGAACGGCCGTGTGCCGTGGCTTTTGGCCGGCGGCGCCGTGGTGCTGCTGTTGACGGTGGGCAGTTTCATCCTGACCTGGTACTTCACGCGTTACCAGGTGGCCGAAGGGTACGTGCGCGTCAACACTGGTTTCCTGTTCAAGCAGCAGCGGCAGGCCAGATTGGACCGTGTCCAGGCCATCGACATTGTTCAGCCGCTCTTGGCGAGGATATTTGGCCTCGCTGAACTCAAATTTGAAGTGGCCGACGCCGGCGAGTCGGCGGTGCGGCTCGCTTACCTTCCGCTCGCCCAGGCGAAGCAATTGCGCGCCACCATCCTTGCGCGGGCGGCCGGCGTTGTCAGCGAGCCCGGTAAGGAAGAGGAAATTCCTGAGGCACCCGAGCATGTGGTGCTGTCTGTGCCTCCGGCACGGCTCATTGGATCCCTCGTGTTGAGCGAGCAAACCGTCGGAATCCTGGTCGGTGCCGCTGTGGTGGTAGCTGTCTCTGTTTTCACAGATAACCAGACGCTGTTCTTGGCGCTCATCCCCGGCATCCTGGGCATCGGCGCAGCCTACTGGAATTCCTTCAACAAGGGCTACAACTTCACGGCAGCCATTTCGCCGGACGGTATACGCCTTCGATACGGTCTCCTGGACACTCAGGCGCAGACCCTGCCTCCCGGACGCATCCAGGCAGTCATGGTGACGCAGCCGCCTCTCTGGAGGATCTTTGGCTGGTACCGGATGCACGTCAACGTGGCGGGTTATGGGGTATCGGGCAGTACCGAGGGTGCCGCCCGGACCATGCTGCTGCCCGTCGGAATGAAGCCCGATGTCCTGCGGATGATGTCCTTGGTGCTGCCGGACCCGGGGGTTGAGGACCCGGAGCGCGTCTTCACGGCCGGACTGGATGGGTTGGCTCCGGCCGCGCCCGACGCCGCCCCGACAGATGAATTTGTCACCACACCCCGCCGCGCACGGTTGCTTGCTCCACTTGGCCGGCGCCGCAACGGATTCCTTGCCACGCGCACGGCGTTGTTGATCCGATCCGGCCGTTGGTGGCACACGCTGGTCCTTGTGCCGCATCAGCGGACGCAGTCCATGGCGCTCCACCAGGGGCCGCTGGCTCGCCGCTTCGGAGTGGCCGACCTTGTCCTCCACACCACCGCCGGACCTGTTTCTCCCAGGGTCTTCCAAGCTGATGCGGCCCAGGCCGTGGAACTCTTCGACCAACAGGCTGCCCGCGCCCGGGAAGCCCGGAAACGGCAGACGAGCGAGCAGTGGCTGGCGCAGGTGGCACCGCAGGCCCCGGAGGTTGCAGCCGCAGCGGAGGTTGCGACCACAGCGGAACAGCCGCCCCCGCCGGCACAATCCGCGCAGCCGGCCCGGCCAATCCAGCCGGAACACCCCCACACTTCACCGCAACAGGAGGACCGCCACGATGGCTAGGCCAGGACGACTCGGAGTCGGAATCATCGGCGCCGGCAAGGTGGGTGCCGTGTTGGGTGCCGCTTTGCGCGCGGCCGAGCACGCCGTCGTCGGGGTTTCTGCTGTGTCGGAGGCGAGCCGTGAGCGTGCCGAAAACCTGCTGCCCGGTGTTCCGGTCCTGGAGATCCAGGACATCGTGGAGCGTTCGGAACTGGTGCTGTTGGCCGTTCCGGACGACGCCCTCGGGGAGTTGGTGGCGGGGCTCGCCAAGCTGGGCGCCTGGCAGCCGGGCCAACTGGTGGCACACACGTCCGGCCGGTTCGGCGTGGGAATCCTCAACCCTGTCCGTGCGGTGGGCGCGATCCCGCTGGCGCTGCACCCGGCCATGACTTTCACGGGCATGAGCTTGGACCTGACCCGGCTCATGGATTGCACTTTTGGTGTTACCGCGGATGCGGCCATGCTGCCGATCGCTCAAGCCCTCGTGGTGGAGATGGGTGCCGAACCGGTGGCCATTGCCGAAGCCGACCGCACCCTCTACCACGCGTCCCTTGCGCATAGCTCGAACCACATGGTCACGCTGGTGGCCCAGGCATCCCAGATGCTGCGGGAGATCGGCGTCGAAAACCCGGAGTCCATGCTGGGTCCGCTGTTGCGCGCCACACTGGAGAACGCCCTTGCATCCGGCGAATCGGCGCTGACCGGTCCGGTGGCGCGTGGAGATGTGGGTACCGTTTCCGCGCATGCCCAGGCACTGAAAGAGTACGACGGCGGTGCGGGCGGCGATGTTCTCGCGGCCTACCAGGCCATGGCGCGGGCCACCGCACGCAGGGCGGAAAACCGCGGGCTCCTGCGGCCCGAACAACTGAATGAGATCGACGAAGCCTTGGGTGCCGACCCCAAGTCGCCGGAAGGACACTGAACAGCATGGCCATCAAACTCGTGACCACCGCGGCGGAACTGCGTGCTGAAAGTGCACGCTTGCTGGCATCGAAGGGCGGGAATTCGCAGGGATTGGTCCCCACCATGGGTGCCCTGCACTCAGGCCACGCGGCGCTGGCACGGACCGCCGCGGCCGAGAACGACGTGGTGGTGGCCACCATCTTCGTCAACCCGCTGCAGTTCGGCGACGCCGTTGACCTGGACCGCTACCCGCGCACGCTCGACGCCGACATGGCCCTGCTGGACGCCGAAGGCGTTGACCTGGTGTTCGCGCCGTCCGTTGGCGAGGTGTATCCCGGCGGACAGCCCCTGGTGCGGGTAACCTCCGGACCGTTGGGTGAAAAATGGGAAGGTGCTTCGCGCCCCGGTCACTTTGACGGCGCCCTGACCGTAGTGGCCAAGCTGCTGCACTACGGACTTCCCGGAGGTGCTGCCGTTGACGGCACGACGGCGGCCTACCGGGCTTACTTTGGCCAGAAGGACGCGCAGCAGTTGGCTTTGGTGAAGCGGATGGTCTCGGACCTGAACTTCCCGGTGGAGATCGTTCCTGTGCCCATCGTTCGCAGTGAGGACGGCCTGGCGCTTTCAAGCCGAAACAGGTTCCTTTCCGATGAGGAACGAGAGGCCGCCCTTGTGTTGTCGCGGGCTTTGCGCCTTATCGAGTCCCGGGCAACCGCGCACGAACCACTGGACCTGGACTCCGCCGTCGCGCTTGTTGAATCCCAACCGTTGGTGGAACTGGACTATTTCGACGTCGTCGACCCCAACACCTTGGAACCGCTCGCCGAAAACTGCAAGGAGACACCGTTCCGCGGGGAAGGGTTGGCGATCATCGCTGCGAAGGTGGGGCCTGTGCGGCTCATCGACAACGCTCCTTTGTTCTCCTAGCGTTAGGAATTTTTCTACTGACGGGAATTGGATAGGCCTTTAGACTGTTCTAGTCTTCACCGGCATCGATCGCCGGACACCAAATCCAACCCTTGGGGAACCCTCATGTCTACCGACGTCACGTCCGACGCCAACGGCAAGCCTGAATCCGGAGCATCCGGTTCGGTCGCCTCTGTAGAGGCAACGCCCTACCAGGCCCCGCCGGCTCCGGCGTCGCAGGCGCCGGTTTCCGGGAAGATGTCCCGTGAATCCGTGACGGTCATCGTCACCCTTTTGGTGGCAACCTTCGTGGTGATCCTCAATGAGACCATCATGAACGTCGCCCTCCAGCGCCTCATGACGGACCTCCAAGTGAGTGCGTCCACTGTGCAGTGGCTGGCTACCGGCTTCATGCTGACCATGGCCGTCGTCATTCCCACGACAGGGTTCATCCTTCAGCGGATGAGCACCCGCGGGGCGTTCATGCTGGCCATGGGTCTCTTCAGCGGTGGTACTTTGCTGGCCGCCTTGGCGCCGGGTTTCCTGGTGCTTTTGCTGGCGCGCATCGTTCAGGCCGGCGGCACTGCCATCATGCTGCCGCTGTTGATGACCACCATCCTGACGCTGGTACCCATGTCCAAACGCGGAGCCGTCATGGGCAACGTCAGCATTGCCATCTCGGTTGCTCCGGCTATGGGCCCCACCGTTTCCGGCATCATCCTGGACCACTTCTCCTGGCGCTTCATGTTCGTATTCGTGCTGCCTGTTGCCTTGGCGGCTTTCGCGATAGGTGCCAAGTACCTCACCAACGTGGGGGAGCGCGAGAAGACCACGCTTGACGTGCCTTCCGTTATCCTCACTGTTCCCGCTTTCGGTGGCCTGGTCTACGGTCTGAGCCAGATTGGTGGCGCCGAGGCCGGCGTTGTTCCCGTGATCGCGCTGGTGGTTGGTGTCCTCTGCCTGGCACTTTTTGTCTTCCGGCAGCTCAAGCTCCAGAAGTCCGACGCCCCGCTGCTGGATCTTCGTGCCTTCAAGTTCCGCATGTTCACGGTGTCCACGCTGCTGATGGTGGTAGCCATGATGGCCCTGTTCGGCGGTGTGATTCTGTTGCCGCTGTACCTGCAGAACACCTTGCACCTGCAGCCGTTGGAGACTGGACTCGCACTGCTGCCGGGCGGTTTGGCCATGGGCCTGCTGGGTCCGGTCATTGGACGGATTTTCGACAAGGTTGGCCCCCTGCCGCTCACCGTCACCGGTTCTGTGCTCATGGTCCTGACGCTGTGGCAGTTCTCCCGCCTGGATGAGGGAAGCTCGCTTGGCTGGGTCATTGCCCTGCACGTCACCCTGAGCCTTGGCCTTGCCCTGCTCTTCACGCCGGCGTTCACCACTGGCCTGAACCCGCTGCCGCCGCACCTCTACTCGCACGGATCGGCGATCATCAGCACCGCGCAGCAGGTAGCCGGTGCAGCCGGTACGGCGCTGCTGGTGTCCATCTATGCGGTGGTTTCTGCATCTTCGAACCAGGTCGCCGGCATGCAGGCGGCGTTCATGGCCGCCACTGTTATCGCGGTTGCTGCTGTGGTGCTCGGTGCCATGATGCGCAAGACCGACGGCGCCGCAGGACACGGCGGCCACTGAACCCGCGGTTGCTGACGACCGGTTTCCCGCAAAGCTCTCCCACCGTGGTGGGGGAGCTTTGTTGGTTAACGGGGTGGCGCCGTTGGTAGGGGGTGGCGCCCTTGGTTAGGGGGTGGCGGTCGGTCGTGCAGCGTCCACCTTCCGACGCTCGCTCACATCCCTCGGGTTTGATGGCGTCGCTCGCTCACATCCCGCGGGTTTGGGGCGGATGCTCTCTCATGTTCCTTGGGTTTGGTTGGGGTTCGACGGCGGTGGTGGGGTTGTGTGATGGGCTTCACTTGGGTTGGTTTGGGGTGTGGTGGGGTGGTTTTGGGGGTGTTTTCCTTGTGTTGGCGGGGTTTTTGGGTGGTGTTGGGGTGGATTTGGTGTGGGGGTGGGGCGCGTGTAAAGTTATTCGAGTCGCCGCCGCTGATGCGGAAAGATGGCGACCGACTCCCTTCAAATTGCCGGTTTCGGTGGTGCTTTTGTGTGCTGCTGGTTGGTGTGGGAGGCCCGGGTTCTGGTTTGCTTTGTGCGGCTGGTTCGGGTAAGTTTGAAAAGTTGCTCCGGAGCGATCCTGGACCCTTGTGGGTGTGGGTGGTGCCGGTAGTGTCTGTTGTTTGAGAACTCAATAGTGTGCCAAGTTTGTTGATACCGATTGTTTTATTGATTGGTTGAAATTATGGCTGG